>NC_022567.1:1908350-2226409 GCF_000478885.1 Adlercreutzia equolifaciens DSM 19450 | reverse complement strand
CGGCAGCGAATTGGTTTTCGAACGCGTGGAGCTAGGGGAAGAGCGGGATTTGGAGGAGCGACCGCTTAAGAGCAAAGTGATCAATGCGGGCGTTTTGGTGGTGGCCGCTTTGATCTCCCTTCTGCTGCTGGCCAACATCGCCTCATCGCCATCGACGTATTCGGGCATGTACGAGACGCTGGATGAAAAGAAGCTCAACGTTATGGGGCTTGCGGCTACTACCACGGCAGCTTCGGCTGCCATTTCTGTGCTCCCCGATGATACTGGCTCCGCAATTGCTAACAAGCTTGCCGATTTCGCTTCTTATTTCGTGGTTATCCTTTCGGTGATCTACCTCGAGAAGTTCCTTTTGACGACCTTTGGGTTCCTGGCGTTCGGGATACTGATACCGATGGCATGCGTGCTTTTTGCCATAGCCGTTTTCTTGAGACGAGGCACTTTGGCAAAAGTGAACCTTCAGCGACTGGGCACGAAGCTCACGGCGTTCGGTTTGGCGCTGGCGCTGGTGGTGCCAGCGAGTGTTTGGCTCACGGACAACATCGACAAGACCTTCGATGAATCCATCGCCGCTTCTAATGCGGCAGCGCAACAAGCGACTCAGGAACTCGAAGAAAGCGTCCAAGAGGACACGCAAGAGGATAAGGGCCTCCTGGAGGGAATCGCTGACGCGATGCAAGATGGGTTCACCGCGATAACGCAGGGCGTTCAAGACGCGTTGGACAATCTGGGGCAACAGCTGAACAACATGATAGACACGGTGGCCGTGATGGTTGTGACCTCCTGCCTTATACCGCTTATTGTGCTGATGGTTTTCTTGCAGGTTGTCAAGATAATTACCGGCCTCGATTTTGGTGGTGTGTCGGCCGTCATGGGCGCTGCCCGCACTAGGGGACGTCGCATCTCTTCCTCGGTGAGGAAGCAGGTACAGCAGAGGTAGCTTTGCTGTTGGCGTGACGCTTCATTGCTTCTACCCACTTCCGTCGCAGATTGAAAGCTTCGGGCGCCTCCCCGTGAGGCCGCCGCGATGCTGAAGCACGGTCATAGGCATCATTTCCTGCAAGCAGCTCGCAGAGGCCAGTGAGATCCTAGCCAAATTCAACCGCGTCGAGTTGTAGGGGCGGCCGAATCGCCCCTTGTTCTAGCGCAAGCGGTATCTTGTTCCGCGCGCCGAGCCTTCGGACGCGATAATGCCCATGCCTAGCAATTCGGTAATGAGCCCCTTGGCCTTGGTCGGCCCGCAGTTTAATGCGGATTCCACATCTCTACGGGTAAAACTTCCCTTTTCTTGGGCGACTTCTACGATTTTTGCGAGGTCGTGGGAAAGGGCAAGTTGTGGAGCGGGCACGGATGGCTGGGCAGAGCTGGAAGAAGCCGGCGTGTGGTTTGTCTCGGAGGGAGAGCTATCGCTGGGTGCGTCGGTGTCAAGGTGGAATGCAGACAGCTTTCCCGTGTAGACTTTTACCATTACGCGGTCTGGGTTGAAAAGCTCCTCGATTTCGGGTGGGGGAGCGCTTGCCGCTTTCGCAGCGTTGCTCATAACGTCGAATCCGCTTCCCATTCGCTCACAAGCGCTGATAAGCCCGAACATTCGCATCAGAGTCGGATTGCGCGCATCTGAAATTCCGCCCGCTCTCACCACATCGAGCGCCACGCGTGAATTGCCGGGATTGCCTATTTCGATTCGGTCAGAATATCTCAGAGCGACAATGCCTCTTCTTCCATAGTAGTCCGAATGAACGAGTGCGTTCGCGAGCGCCTCCCTTATTGCGGCGTGCATCTCGGTGTCTTCGATGCGCTGGAGATTGCTGTCGAGGGCAAAAGGCTTCTTAAGGCCGCCCGTCAGTCGCGGCAGTGCTTCCGTCCAAAAATCGAAAAGGTTTCCCGTCCACGTTCCGTCTTGCGATGCGATGCGGTCTGCCCATCGGCGTTCATGGTCTGCTTCGCGATAGTCTAGGAAGTAGTTTGCGTATTCCTTTACGATTTCGTGCTCGAAACCGAACATGAGAAGGCCGGCACGTGTTGGATGAAATTCTCCCTCGCCGTTTGTTCGTCCAATGGCATTCAACTTCACGAGGAATTCCTCGTTGTCAAGCTTGAGCCACGGATGATTCGGTCGGACAGCTGATACCACGGCTCGATATCGGCTTACCGTGTCCCACGAAAGGGCATCTAACGGGAACTCTTCAAGCACGGCGTCATCGAGTGGTTCATTGCTCGCATCGCGAATCATGGCAACGATTTCTTCGGATGAGCAGCGATAATCTCCCTCGCCATCTCGGCGATAAGTCCCCTTTTCCCGATTGCTGCCGATGTAGATGGGTTTCAAATGACGATTAGCGCGAGGAACTTGGATGCGGATAATGTCGCAGTCGTTAATCGTCTCAATGGTGATCGAATCATCCGTGAGAATGTTGGCGCTGACTTTCGAGGGATTATGCACCCCGTCCCAAAATTTCTTAACGAGCTGTTCGGGGTTTGGGACTCCGACGTATTCGACCTCTCCCTTGGGACTTTCTTCCGCCCCGAGGATGATGAGCCCGCCGTTGGTATTCGCGAAAGCGGAGTAGGTTTCCCAGACGCTCTCGGGCACACCGCCTTTGGCGCGTTTTGCTTCCAGTTGGCCATTCTCGCGCAATGTTTTCACGGCGGTGTCTCTCATGTTGCCCCATCTCATCGTTAGAGTTCCGATGGCATTATCGGTCGTTATCGGTCGTTATCGGTCGTTATCGGTCGTTATCGGTCGTTATCGGTCGTTATCGGTCGTTATCGATTTGCTGGACGAGAGGCGTCCGCTTCCACGGCTGCTATCCTTCGGGCGGTGCGCAGCAGATCGTAGTCGTGCGCGCTGCGGGAGGGGAGGGCGGCGGCGGGCACGGCTTCTCGGCATACGCCCATGAACGTATCGGCCGCCTCGCAGAAGCACGCGCGGGCGAACTCGCCGGTTCCGCGGGCGCACTTGAGGCCGTCGGCATAGAGCGTCCACGACTGGGGCTCGCGCTCGTCGCCTTCGCAGACCAACTGGAGCACGCGCGGCTCGCCGTCGTCGGCCAGCTCGGCTTCCAGACGCTCCACGCTGTAGCGCATCTGGTGGCCCAAGTTGGATTTTCCCATGGCCGAAATGTAGCCCGTGGGCTCATCGAGGAGGTGCATCCTCGGCCGCTCGACGCTCAGGTTGAGAAATTCGCGCGCATCGCGCACAGAGACGTTGTCCATAGCCGGACTCCTTTCATCGATGTTGGCGGGACCACCGTGCCGCGCGGCCGGTTGGTGCCGGGATCGTCGAGCCAACTCTCTACCCCGACTCTGGATAAAATGCGCCAGCGCCTTCGCTGACGGAAATGCAGTCTAACAGCAGAAGGGCCAACCGCGCAAGAGGGAAGGTTGGTCGTTAGCAATTCCCTACGTAGACGTGCTTCAGGTAGCGCTTTGCTATGTCGGCTAGGCGATGGACGGTTTCGGGTGGGGTGGCGGGGCGGTCGGTCAGGCGGTGGCAGGGAAAGAAGCGGGTCAGGTGGTAGGGGATCGTCGGATCCAGGGAGGCGAGCCATTGGGCGGCCTCGGCGATTTCCTGATCGCTGTCGTTCAGGCCGGGGATGACGAGCGTCGTCACTTCCAGGTGGCAGGTGGGGGTGGCGGCCAGCACTTCTATGGTGTGCTTTACGGTGTCCAAGTCGCCGCCGACAAGGTCGTAGAAGCTCTGGGTGAAGCCCTTCAGGTCGATATTGGCGGCGTCGATGAGCGGCGCCACCTCATGTAGCGGACCGTCGTTCACGTAGCCGTTGGACACCAGCACGTTGGCCAGGCCGCGCTCGAGGGCGAGGCGTGCGGTGTCACGAACGAACTCGAGGCCCACGAGCGGCTCGTTGTAGGTGAAGGCGAGCCCGATGTTGCCCTCGGGCGCAAGCGATGCGGCCGCATCCACCAGCTCGGCCGGCGTCACCTCGCGCCAGGGCACGTCGCGCTCGCCGGCGCAGGCGATGGAGGCGTTCTGGCAGAACGGGCAGCGCAGGTTGCAGCCGTAGGAACCTACGGAGAGAACCTTGCTTCCAGGGCGAAAGCGGGCCAGCGGCTTCTTCTCGATGGGATCGAGCGCCAGCGATGTGATGCGCCCGTAGTTGGCATCCATCACCTGTCCGCCCTCGGCGACACGCGCACGGCAGAGCCCCGTCTGCCCCTCGGCCAGCGCGCAGGCGTGCGGGCAGATCGGGCACACAGCGCGGTCTGCGCTAAGGCCGCGGGGCTCTTCCCCTGAAAAATCCTGCGCTGCGACTCTGCCTTCGGTATCTTCCACGGCGCCTCTTTTCTCGTCTGCTTCGGCTGTCTCGTTGCCATAGTAGCGCAAGGGCGGTCCGCTGGCTTTGGCGGCTCGCATGCGCCGCCAATCCGATACCGACGTCCCCGATTTCCCGCGGCGTGGGGGCGCAGAAGTTCGCCCGGAGCTAAGCCGGCCCGGTTGCGCGCCATTGCCAAGGGAGATCGGGCGCGCGGGCCGGACGGGGCGCACCGTCGCATTCCATTACTGCTAGAATCATCGATGCTGGCTGGCCATATTGCGTAGAAAGAGGGAAACCATGGATCGTTTGAAGGACAAAGTCGCCATCGTCACCGGTTCCACCAGCGGCATCGGCACGGGCATCGCGAAGATGTTCGGGGCCGAGGGCGCGCGCGTGGTGGTCTGCGGCCGCAATGAGGAGCGCGGCGCGGCCGTCGTGGACGCCATCGCCGAGGCGGGCGGCACCGCCTGGTTCCACAAGCTGGACATTACCCGGCCTGAAACGGTGGACGCCCTGTTCGCCGACACTAAGGCGCACTGGGGCTCCATCGACGTGCTGGTGAACAACGCCGCTGGCATGGCGCTCAAGGACGGCCGCGTGGACGAGATCTCCCTGGAGGACTGGGACGCCGTGTTCGCGAGCGACGTGCGCTCCACGTTCTACTGCACCAAGACCGTGCTGCCCTTCATGCAGGAGCAGGGCGCGGGTTCCATCATCAACATCGGCTCCATGGCCTCTTGCGGCGGCGACTTGGGCTCGACGGCCTACGCCTGCGCCAAGGCCGGCGTCGACATGCTGACCCAGTACACGGCGCTGCAGTACGGCAAGCAAAACATCCGCTGCAACTGCGTGCGTCCCGGCCTCATCGTCACGCCGCAGAATGAGGCGAAGGTGCCCCAGGCGCTGAAGGACATCTTCCTGGACAACATCGAGGTGGCCCGCTACGGCACGCCCGAGGACATCGCCGCCATGTGCGTCTATCTGGCCTCCGACGAGAGTTCGTACTTCACCGGCCAGGTGGTGACGGTGGACGGCGGCCTGAACTCCCACGTCTCCACCGTGGCCCAGTTCCGCGCCATGGCCTCCCGCACCTGGTAGCAGAGCGAGCGAGCGAGCGGCAGCAGAGCAGCTGAGCGCATCCGGCGCCCGACGGCCTCGCACCATATGCGGGGCCGTTTTTCATGCGCCGAAGGGCGACTTTCTGCCGAACGCGGGTTTTGCATTGATGGGTGTTTTGGTCGGCGATAGAATGCGGCCTCGTGTCTTTTCACCCGCGACGATCGAAGGAGCCGAGTTTTCCCGCCATGCAGCAGCGCGATAAGTTAAAGCCGATCCTTTTCAGCATCATCAAGCATTCCAGCAAAGAGGAGCTGAAGGAGCAGATTCCCAAGGACATTGTGGCGGGCGTCGTGGTGGCCGTGGTGGCGCTGCCGCTTTCCATCGCGCTGGGCATCGCCTCGGGAGTGTCGCCGGAACAGGGCCTCTACACCGCCATCGTCGCTGGGTTCCTCATCGCGTTCCTCGGCGGCAGCCGCGTGCAGATATCCGGCCCCACGGCGGCATTCGCCACCATCGTTGCTGGCATTGTGGCCACCGATGGCATGGAAGGACTCATCGCCGCCACCATTATCGCGGGTATCATGCTCATTTTCATGGGCCTGTTCAAGTTGGGCGCCCTCATCCGCTTCGTGCCCTTCACTATCACGACTGGGTTCACCGCGGGCATCGCCGTCACTCTGACCATCGGCCAGCTGAAGGATTTCTTCGGCCTCACGTATCCGCCCGGCACCGCCACGGTGGAGACGACGGAGAAGCTGGCCGCCCTCGCGGGCAACTTGTCCACGGTGAACGGGCAGGCGTGCCTGGTGGGCGTCGTTTGCCTGGCGGTGCTGTTCCTCTGGCCGCGTGTGACCGAGCGCGTGCCCAGCTCGCTTATGGCCCTGCTCGCGGGCATCGCGCTGGTGAGCGGTCTCGGCCTTGACGTCAGCACCATCGGCGACCTCTACGTCATCGACAGCGCCCTGCCCACCTTCCATATGCCCCACTTCAGCTTGGAGCTGTTCCGCGACCAGTTCGCCAACGGCGTCACCATCGCCATTCTGGCCGCCATCGAGTCGCTGCTGTCCTGCGTGGTGGCCGACTCTATGATCAGCGGGCACCATCGCGCCAACATGGAGCTGGTGGCCCAGGGCGTCGGCAACATCGCCTCGGTGCTCTTCGGCGGCATTCCCGCCACCGGCGCCATCGCGCGCACCGCCGCCAACGTGAAGGCCGGCGGCCGAACGCCCATCGCCGGCATGGTGCATGCGCTCGTGCTCATCGCCGTGCTCGCGTTCCTCATGCCCTATGCGGCGCTCATTCCCATGCCCACCATCGCCGCCATTCTGCTGTACGTCGCCTACGGCATGTCGGGCTGGCGCAACTTCGCGCACCTGTGCCAGACGGCGTCGAAGGGAGCCGTTGCCACGCTCGTGCTCACCTTCGTGCTGACCATCGTGTTCGATCTGGTGGTGGCCATCGGGGTGGGCATGCTCATCACGGTGGTGCTGTTCATGAAGATGGTGAGCGAGGAGACCGAGGTCAAGGGCTGGAAGTACTACTGCGACGAGAATTCCGAGGTCACGCATTTGCGCGAGCTGCCGAAGAGTGTGCGCGTGTACGAGATCAACGGGCCGATGTTCTTCGGCATGACCGAGCGCATCGCCGACATCTCGGTGAAGGACTTCACGCGTTACCTGATCATCCGCATGCGCGGCGTGCCCTCGCTGGACGCGACGGGCATGAACGCGCTGGAGAACCTCTACGACTACTGCAGCGCGAACGGGGTGAGCCTCATCTTCTCCCACGTGAACGAGCAGCCGATGAAGACCATGCGCCGCGCTGGATTCGTCGATCTGGTGGGGGAGGAGCACTTCCGAAGCTGCATTGACGACGCCATCGCCCATGCCCGCGAGCTGCTGGTGGCGGAGGAAGACACTGAAAACCTGATGAAAACTCGCGGCTGACCTCCGCTGCAGGGAGGACATGGTTTAGCATGAGCGCACATATTTTTTTCTAGCGGCTCCAAGAGAGAGGCTTCCCATGAAGTTCATCGTCACCGAAGATTACGAGGCCATGTCGCGCACTGCCGCGCGCGTGATAAGCGGCTATGTTTCCTCGCACCCCGATTGCGTGCTGGGTCTGGCCACCGGCTCGACCCCTATCGGCCTGTACCGCTGCCTGGTTGAGGACTACGAGGCCGGCGCGCTGTCCTTCAAGGACGTGACCAGCTTCAACTTGGACGAGTACCGAGGCCTTGATCCGCAGCACGACCAGAGCTACCGTTACTTCATGGAGCACAACCTGTTCTCCCATGTCGATATCGATCCGGCTCGCACCCATGTGCCGGACGGCGCCTGCCCCGACGCCGCTGCCGCATGCGCCGCTTACGAGCAGAGCATCGCCGAGGCCGGCGGTTTGGGCCTGCAGCTTCTGGGCCTGGGCCACAACGGCCACATCGGCTTCAACGAGCCCGCGCCTGAGTTCCCCAAGGAAACGCACTGCGTCGAGCTGACGGAGAGCACCATCAACGCCAACTCCCGCCTGTTCGATTCCATTGACGACGTGCCCCGCGAGGCGTACACCATGGGCATCGGTACCATCATGGCGGCCAAGGAGATCCTCGTGGTCGCCAACGGCTCCGACAAGGCCGATATCGTTCGCCGCGCCTTCTTCGGGCCGGTCACGCCCGAGGTGCCCGCCTCCATCCTGCAGTTCCATCCGAACGTCACCGTTGTGGTGGATAAGGAAGCAGGCGCCCTCTGCCAGTAGTGCCGGATCCCAGCTCTCGGCTGATCGAATCGCCCCGCTCTTGCACGTTGCCGTTTTGTCGCGCTGCAAGATGCGGGGCGTTTTGCGTTGGCCGTCACGTAGCGCGCGTCGGGCCCCTGCGAGGCAAGGCGACCGCAGCTGATGGGATGGCCGCGGCTGGCGGGGGCCTTGTCGCGTTCCCCTATATAGCTCATTCGGGTGATGCGGCGGCCGGGCGCTGGTCGCTAAGATGTCTCTACTGTGGTGCACGCTGCGCCTTTGGGACGGCGAGCTATCGAAATGACGGCCCATCGGGTCGGTGGATGAAACGGGAGATGCAATGACGATCAAGCGCTATCTGTATGCGGGGTTGGGACTGCTGTTCTTGGGGCTAGGGGGCATAGGCGTCATCATTCCCATTATCCCTACCACGCCGTTTCTGCTGCTGACCTCGTACTTCTTCCTGCGCAGCTCCGAGCGTCTGAACACGTGGTTCGAGGGAACCCGCATGTACAAGCGCTTCATCGCCAACTTCATGGAAACGCGCTCGCTCACACTGCGGGCCAAAATCCTGTGCGCTGCCCCCGGCGTGACCGCCATGCCGATGCTCGCGCTGGTGGTCCCGCAGTGGTGGCTGAAGGCCATTCTCATCGGGCTGACGGTGTTCGAGATCTGGTACTTCATCGCCCGCATCGAAACGGTCTCGGTGGAAGAGGCCCGCGCCCGCGGCAAAGCCCGCGTCGCCGAGGCGAAGCGCGACCAGACTGTCCCGGCCGCTCCCGCCGCCGAGGGTCTCGCCCTGGCGGCCGAGGAGTAAGGGCCTCATGAGGATCGCGTTTGTGATGGACGATCTGAGCGTGCATTCCAACGGCACGTCGGTGACGGCGGCGCGCTACGCCCTGGACTGGGCGAGCCGTTGCCGTCTAATCCAACGCTTCTTGTCGCAGTGTCTACAGGTCGGTGGCAACAAGGCGGCCTGGGCTGCGGCTCCAACCCAATCGCCTAGGATGGCCCACAGACCCTCGCGCTTGCCGTCGCGCTATCGCAGGCGTTGCAGGCGCGGGCCTTTTAGAAGCTGCGAGAAAGGAACCGTCATGGCCACAATTTCGAATCCGTTCGTGATGGAAGTGCCGCGCAAGCTGACTGACGAGGAGCTCGTCAACGCCATTCGCCAGGACATCATCGGGGAGCTTGAGGCTATCCACGAGTACGACGCCCACGTCCAGGCGACGGATAACGAGGATGCGAAGAAGGTGCTCTCCGACATCCGCGACGAGGAGCGCGAGCATATGGGCGAGCTGCTGGAGCTTTTGGAGCGCCTGGCGCCCGACGAGAAGGCCCTGCACGACGAGGGCCGCGGCGAAGTGCGCGAGATGCTGGACAAGTAGCGCGCCTGGAGCCGAGAACGGCCCGCCGCGATTGGCCTTGGGATATCGCGATCAGTCTATGAGAGCGCTGTCGGACGTATCGGTTCGGCAGCGCTCTTGTCGTTGGACGGGGCCGATATGGCCGCTGGGACGCCGGCACCGTCGGGCTCGCTTTCCGCCAGCTCGTTGCGCTCCACGGCCACGAGGGTCTGGGCCACCACGGCGTTGACGAGGGAGAGGCTGCCGCTATCCACATCCCCCGAGGAGCAGTCGATGGCCACCACCCCGTACAGGCGCCCCTTCATGCCGAGCGGCAGGTACTTCTCCGTCGCATCCCGCCAGCCCGGCTCGCCGTAGCCGGTGGGCGAGCGACGCTCGTAGCAGTCGCGGGCCGCCGCGCTGCCCGCGACCGGCGGCTCCCCCAAGGTGATGGTCACCGGCCGCCTCAGCACCCGGGTCAGGAACTCCTGGGCGAAGCTGCAGGCCGCCTGCGGGGTGGAGCTCTCCAGCAACCCGACGCTCAGCCGGTTCAGCCGCCCCAGCGCGCAGGCCGTGCGCTCGGCCGCCTGCACCTGGCGGCTCATGCGGTGGGTTATCACGCCCATGATGAGCGACACGACGAGGAAGATGACGAGCGCCGCCACGTCGGTGCGGCTGAGCACCTTCAGCGTGAAGAGGGGCGCGGTGAACAGGAAGTCGTAGGAGAGCAGGTAGGCCACTCCCAGCGCGGCGCCCCACAGCCCCGAGTCGGTCTCCAGGCTGGCGATGAGCACGCCCAGCACGAAGACGGGGAAGGCCACAAGCGTGCTCACCCCCAAGAGCGAGAAGCCCCACACGGCGGCCAAGCCGGCCCCGTAGAGCAGGGCGAAGGCGACCAAGTTGCGCAGGACGCGCCGTGCCGAGAGGGAGCTTCTCAGCGGGAATCTGCGACTGCTAGCGGCCATGGCGAACTCCTTTCCGAATCAGCGACGCCAAGGTGCCCACCCCCATGAACAGGGGGATGATCTCGAGACGGCCCAGAAGCATCCCGGCGCTCCCAATCAGCAGCGGCGCGGGGCCGCTTTCCGCGCCGAGGAAGCCCGTGCCCACGCCGGTGCTGCCGAGGCACGAGATGAAGTCGAACACCGCCTCCTGCAGGGTGGCTCCGCAGAGTATGAGCGCGAACGCACCGGCCGCGCACAGCAGCAGGTACAGCACCACGTAGGTCTGGGCCTCGGCCACGTCCACCTCGGTGAGCACCGAGCGCTTCCCGAAACGGTTGATCTTGATGCTCGTCACATGGCGCTTGTTACCGTAGCGCTCGTGCAAATCGTGGCCGAGCCCCAGCGAGGCGACGGCGACGCGGTAGAGCTTGATACCGCCGGAGGTGGAGCGCGCCTCGGCCCCGACGAGCATGAGCAGGCCGAACAGGAACAGGAGCGCCGGCCCCAGATCGGCGAAGGAGGGGATGGTCTGAAACCCCGTGGAGGTCAGGATCGACACGACCTGGAACGTGCCCTGCCGCAGCGCCTCGGCCCCGTCGCCGCTGACGCCCTGGCCTAGGAAGAAACCGGCCACCACCAGGGCCATGACGGCGATGGTGCCGAAGTACAGCGGCGTCTCGATATGGGTGAGGAACGCCTTGAGCTTGCCGCGCAGCAGCAGGAACAGCAGAAGGAAGTTCGTGCCGCCGGCCACCATGAGCACGATGGTGATGGCCTCGATGACCGGGCTGTTCCAGTAGGCGATACTCTCGCCGTGGGTGGCGAACCCGCCGGTGGGCACGGCGCACATGGAGATGTTGATGGCGTCGAAGGGGGTCATGCCGGCCGCCCAGTAGGCCACGGCGCCGGCGATGATGAGCCCGTTGTAGATGAGCAGGATCACGCGGGCGGTCTTGGCGGCGCTCGGCAGCAAGTGGTCGGTGTGGCCCTCGGCGTTGTACACGCCCAGGCCGCCGGTCTGGGTCACCACGCAGGTGAGGATGAGCACGAGCCCCACACCGCCGAGGTAGCAGGTGAGGCTGCGGTGGAACAGGAAGATGGCCGGGCAGGCGTCCACGTCCACCACGCTTAAGCCCGTGGTGGTCAGCCCGCTGGTGGACTCGAAGACGGCCTGGACGGGGGAGAGCAGCCCCGCGGCCACGTAGGGCAGCGCGTAGACGGCGATGGCGAGAACCCAGACCAGCACCGTGCACGCGGCGGCCTGCCCGCGGGTAAGGCGGGCGCCCGGGGCGGGGTCGGGCGAGGCGAAGTACACGAGGTAGCCCGCCATGGCCGCGCCGATCCCGGGGAAGATGAAGCACGGCGCGAGGGCCACCTCGTCGGGGTAGGCCGGCAGCACCGCCAGGGGTGCCAAGCCCGCCAGGCCGACGAACATGACGGCCACGCCCACGTAGCGCGCGAGCAGGGGCCCGGGGCCGGAGCGCTCGCCGCCCGGCTCGCCCAGGGCGATGGCCGGCGCAAGGTTGTCGCCGCGCGTCTTTCCCATGACGGTCACCGGCGCTCTTTCCCCAAGTGGTGCCACGAGCCCAGAATCGAGCGGAAGGGCGAGGGGGCACCGGGGTCTTCCTCGTCGTCGGCGGTGCTATCGGCGCCGTCCCCTTCGCCGTTGCCGGCCTCGGCCGCAGCGACGGCCGCCGCCGTGGCGGCCCGGGCCTTCGCGCCGACGGGGTCGGGAAGCTCCAGGGCCCCGCGAATGGCCTGGGCCAAGGTGGCCGTGGCGCTGATGGCGGCCGTGACACCCAGCTGGCGGAAGATGGCCGTGTTCTCGGGGTTGGACACGATGCACAGCTGGATGCGGATGCCGAGGAACTTCTTGGCCACCTGGCAGATGGCCAAATTGTCGGCGTCGAGGCCGGTGAGGGCCACGATGGCGTCGAACCCGGCGATGCCGGCCTCCTCGAGCACGGCCAGCTTCATGCCGTTGCCCCAGATCACCGTGCCGTCATGGCGGCTGGAGAGGTACTCGCAGAAGCGGCGGTCGTCGTTGATGGCCACGACGGTGTCGACGGTTTCAGCTAAGGCGCCCATCAGGTAGTCGGCCCGGGAGCGGCCGCCCACGATCACCACCCTCATAGGTCGGCCTCCTTCCGCGTCAGCCCGGTGAGGCGGAAGAACTCGTCCTCGCAGATGCGATGGGGGCAGATGGGGGCGATGCCCATGTCGTCGAGGATGTCCGCCAAAGCGTCGTCGTCCACGAGGGGCAGCACGTGGGGCACGCCGAAGATCTCGCTGGCCAGCTCGGCGATGAGCAGGTTGGAGGCATCGTCGCCCGTGGCGGCCACCAGGTGGGTGGCCCGGCGCACGCCGCACTCCTCCAGCACCAGGGCGCTCTTGCCGTCGCCGGTGAGCGTCTCGCCGTCGAAATCGGGCCCCAGCCCGTCCAGGGCGTCCTCCTGCATGTCCACCACGATGACGTCGTGGCCGGCCGCCGAGAGCGCCTGGGCCACGGCGCACCCGAACAGGCTGCATCCGACCACGATAATGCGGGCCCTCTTCGCCACTGCTTGTTCCTCCTTCGCGCAGGTCTTTTCACAGGAAAATGCTAATGATTGCAACGGCGGAGGAAGGCGAGAAGGACGAACTGTCACCAAGCAGTGACGGGGCCGAGGACTGGGAGGGCGCCCGAATGGCGAGGTCGCGGTAGAGCCTATGAAACGGTAACGGATGGCGGTCGGCCCGCGCGGGCCCGAGGGGCGCTCCCTATAATGGACGTCGACCGGCCACCCGCCGATACGGAGGGCGGGGGCCGCCGAAAGAGGAGGAGCGAGAGCCATGGTGCATTCCCTCAAGGAGGCGGAGACGAGGGAGACCCTTCGCCGCTGCCACGCTAACCAGCAGCGCGAGGCGCTGCTTCCCGCGGCATGGACGAAGCCGCCGGCGAACTCGTACAACGTGTTCCTGCTGTTCAACCTGGAGGCGGCGTGGGACGAGGGCCACTGCATCCTGGCGCTGGGCCCGGTGGGCGGCCCCTTGCAGACCTACTCCTACTACCGCCACAGCAGCCAGCTGGAGGCGCCGGGCATCATGGCCGACCTCAAGGAGCCCATGACCTTCGCCGAGCTGCGGGAGCGCTCGGGCTGGATCGTGCACGGCCAGCCGGGGAACTGGTGGAACGAGCACGTGAACTGCGCCATCGCCCTGTGGTGCGATGAGGCGACCTTCCGCGCCGTGCAGGCCTGCGCCGAGGACCGCCGCGCGCATACCGGCACCTACAACCTCATCACCTACAACTGCCTCACCTTCTGCGACGAGGCGCTGGCGGCCGGCGGCATCCACCTGCTCACGGAAAGCGGCCGCGAGCTGCACACCATCGTCCCCAAGGACGCCTTTAGGGACGTGGACCGGGTGGAGGGCGCCCACCCCTTCGAGGCGTGGAAGTACTGGTTCCCCCTCGGCGAGCCGCCGTCAAACGGCCTGCGCACCATCCAGGACGTCCCCGGCACGGACAAGCCGCTGGAATAAGCGGGATGCCGCGCCCCGAGCGCGAAGCTGGTTCACATCGTGTATGATGGGAGGCGCTCTTCGCCGTAGACGCTGCTTGCCGTCCGCTCGTCGGGCATCTCGTCTTGCATGGGAGAAGAGGTTTTCGCTGTCTGGACTTTTGCGATTCAGAGCGGCATTTCGACAACGTTGCAGTGAGGAAGGTATGCCATGACTGATGGTCGTGAGGAGCCTTCGGCTTCCTATAAGCTGGGGAATGGCTGGGTTATTCTCCATTGGTGCGCCAATCTGACCATTATCCTTACGGGTTTCACGTTCATTCCTGCTCGGATCAACGCGCAGCCAGACGGGCAGGTCTTCATCGTTTGGGCGATCGTCCAAGTTGCAGTGCTCGTTGTTCTGGGCATGGCCTCGCAATTTGCGGTCATGCGGCCGCTTTCCATGGAGAACTGGGCTTCGCCATTGCGCATGTGCGTCCTGTTCCTTGCCGGTATCGCGTGGTATTTCGCTGCCCATGCCATTGTGCCAGCTTTGGGTGGATTCTGGCTCATTGAGACCATTCCCTCCGCCGCGCTCCTATCTGTCGCATCGGCTATGGGGTTCCTGTACATTGTCGATTACTGTCGGGCCACTTCCGAGACCGATTTCTGGAAGCATGCCGTCCCCGGATCTCTTATCGCCGCCTTTGTGGTGTTCTTTCCCATTGAGAGGTTCCCTCTCGTTGGTTCCGCTCTCTGCTGCCTGGTTTCCCTCGTGTGGTACATCGCGCATCGACGTCTCTCTTCCTCTTTGACGGAATACGAGACGGTATTGCCAGAGGGAGCCGAGGATCGACGTCGGCTTCCCATGGTGCTGGGATCGACGACCGCGCTGTTGTTCGCCGGTGGAATGATCTGCCCCATTGTGATGAATCCCACGAGTTTGGCGAGTGCGAGCTATACGATGCTCTATATTCTTTCGCTGCTCTCGCTGACCATCATCTTGACGATTACCCCAGCTCTTGGATGCCTACGGAGCATCTATTCTTACGCGAAGGTCTGCGCTGTCCTGTCGGCATTGGCTTACTGCTTTCTGGTATTTGCCGGCGATGCCTTGGTGGGGGCGACTGCCGCTGTACTGCTAGGCGCGTTTACGGTCAACGTGAGCATGATGTTTTATGTGCTCAGCCAGTGCCTTGGCGATCCCCGTGCGCGGTCTCTGCGATTCTGGGGTGCGGCGCTTCTCGTGTTCCTCGCGTTTTTTCTCGGAATTGCCCTCGCGTCGATGGCGATACATGCGTCGGGTGACAGGGACATCGATCGGTTCGTGGTTCTCTCGCTCTGCTCGTACCTGTTCTTTATCGTCTGCTTTCGTGAATCGTGGTCGTTCCAGAAGCCCCAGGCACTCGCTGTGAAGCGTATTGCCGTGACGCCGCTTTTGGCTAACTCCCTCGAGAATGAGCTCCATGGACGCTGTCAGGCCATAGCGGATGTCTACCAGCTGACCGATCGGGAGACCGAGGTTCTTACTTGCTTGAGCGAAGGGTGGAGCATTCCCGCGGCGGCTCAGCGCCTGATGGTCTCGCAGGATACCGTGCGCACCCATGTAAAGCACATCTATGCCAAGATCGGCATCCATTCCCGCGATGATTTGGTCGAAATCATTAAAATGCCTGATGAGAGCCTTCTCCCCAAATCTGGGTGATACGTCGATTTCCCCTAGCGCAAGCGATGACGCGTCAGATTCCTCCTCGTATGCTTCCGTCAGCCCGGTGAATCGGGAATGATCGGATCGCCCGTTACGGAGGGCGAGAAGGAGAGGAGGAATCGACATGAGTGAGACGCACGTGCATGGCATCGATGAGGCGAATATGGAGCGGCGGACGTTCCTGAAAGGATCGATGACGGCAGCGGCCCTTTTGGGTGCCGCGGGTATGTTCGGCTGTGCGCCGAATGCTGCTAAGCAGGAAGGGATGAAGCAGGAAGAGGCCGAGACTGCGGACATGCCCGATACGGGCGCCGTGGATCCGACGGCCGAGTACGAGTGCTGGTTGCCACCCCAAGGTGAGGTGGCGTTCGAGTCCGAGCCCGTGACTGACATCGCCCAGACGGAAGACTGGGATGTGGTTATCGTCGGCATGGGGGCGGCTGGTTCGGCCGCCGCAGCCTATGCGTCTGCAAACGGGCTTAAGACGCTGGTGGTGGAGAAGATGAGCGTCCCTGCTGCCAATCCCGGGGATATTTTCGTTATCAACTCGAAGGTTCAGGAGCAGCACCAGTTTCCCTGTCCGACCTTCAAGGACTTCATGGAGGCCCTCATGACCTCGAGTGCCTATCGGGCCAACGGGCCAAAGCTCGCGGCGCTCTATCATCACAGCGGAGAGGCGTTCGACTGGCTCTACGACAACGCGCTGGTGCCGGCGGGCATCGAGGCCGAGCCGACGTTCCCCGCCTTCCCCGGGATCATGATGGAGGGTTGGACGCGCTGCGTCAACGCCAACATCACGTGGGTTGGGGGACGCAACCAGCGGCAGGCTGACGTCCACAAATCCATTGCCGACCTCGCTTTGGCCCAAGGTGCAGAGATTCGCTTCGACACGCCTGCCGTGCAGCTTGTGCAAGACGGGAACGGCGCAGTGACCGGTGTTGTCGTGAAGGGGAGCGACGGCGCGTATACGCAGCTTAACGCGTCGAAGGGAGTCCTGTTGGCGACGGGCGGCTATGCGGCGAACATGGAGCGCATGAAGAAGTACATGCGCCCGCGCGATTACGCCACGATTGCCGCCGTGCAATTCGCCAACGTCGGTGTGACCGGCGACGGGCACGAGATGGGCCTTGCGGTAGGAGCCGCGGAAGACGACGCGCCCCATTCGGCCCTACTCAACAGCTACGGTATAGTCGATGCGCATATGATGGGCATCCCGGCCCTCTTCATTCCCTGGATTCGCGTGAACGAACAAGGTCGCCGTTTCGTGAACGAGGAGGTGCCCGTCAGCATGCTCGGTGGCGCCATTATCAACCAGACCCACGGACGTTGCTGGACGGTTCTCGATGCCAATTATCCCCAAGCGGCCGCACAGCTCAAAACGGCCTATCTGTCCAACGATCCAACTATCGCCGATGGGTCGGTGGCGGTGATCGGGCAGATGATCGAGGAGGGCGCTTTGATTCAGGCCGACACGGTGGAGGAGCTCGCGGAGAAGATGGGCGTCGACGCTGCGACTCTGAAGGAAACGTTCGAGCGCACCACGCGCGATGCAGCGAGCGGCGTCGACACGCTGTTCGAGAAGGAGTTCCTCTATCCGCTCGATACGCCGCCGTTCTACGCTATCCACGAGGGCTCGACGCTGCTCAGCACGTGTAGCGGCCTGCATACCGACGAGGTCGCCCGAGTTGTCACGCCCGAGGGAGATGTCATTCCCGGTCTCTACGCGATTGGCGAATGCGCCGGTGGTCTGTGGGCTGGCGGTATGTACACCCATCATGTCTATGGCGGTGATTGGGCTGCTGCCATCACCTTCGCCTATCTAGCTGTTCAGGATCTTCTAGCTGCTTAGTTTCGCTTTTCAGCTTCCCTCCCCCCCCCGTGGCGCGGCCTTCTGCCGCGCCACGATTGCTTTTGCGGACTAGTGCGAGAGTGGTGCCGCGATCGGTCCGGCTAAGCGGGTTAGAACGATTGAATCGTTCCGTATGACCCTCTGCGCTGCAGTTACTGCATGGTTGTAGGCCGTTGCATTGACGATTCAGGTTGCGAGGTGCTGCGCCAGCGATGGGCGATTCTCTCAAATATGGAGCGAGCGGGCTACCGTGTCGGTTTTGCTGTGGTCGTGTGGTCATGGTTTCGTCCTGGGCGTGGATGTCGTTGGAATAAGCGCTGCGATCTCGGCATTTATCTGGTACAATCTCGCCTTTCTGGAAGACGGGCGCCCCATGATGCGAGGATTGCCGAAAGTCGGCGGAGAGGTGGCGTCGGGTGTTGGACGGCTGTGTGGGGTAAAAGGCCACGTGCGACAGCCATGCGGGGCGCATGGGCGGAGCGTGAAGCGCGAGGCGGGAAGACGGAAAGCGAGGTGGGGCGATGATTGTTGAGGCCATGAAGGGCTATCGAGCGGCCGATCTGCCGAAGGACGCCGTCGCGGGCCTGGTTATCGCCGCGCTTTCCATCCCCATTGCTATGGGCTATGCGGAGGTGGTGGGGCTGCCGGCCATCTATGGCCTGTGGGCCTCCATCGTGGCGCCGCTCGCCTTCGGGCTGCTCACCGGCACGCGCCGCGTGGTCTTCGGCATGGATTCGGCCGCCGCCGCTATGACCGCCTCGATGCTCGCCGCTGCCGGCATCGTCGGCCAGGACGCCATCGCCGCCGCCATGCCCCTGCTCACGCTTCTCACGGCGCTGTTCCTTCTGCTGCTTGGCTGGGCGGGGGCAGGGCGACTCATCCGCCGCATGCCGCTGCCGGTCATGCACGGGTTCATATTCGGCATCGCGATCACGGTGGTCATCGGCCAGATCCCGCTGCTTCTGGGCACGACGGCCGACACCTCCGGCACCATTGTGTCGAAGGTCGCCGCCATTGCCTCGTGCCTGCCGGGCGCCTCGTGGGCCTGCGCGGTGGTGTCGGCCTTGTGCATCGCCGGCATGTACCTCCTGAAGCGCTTCTTCCCGAAAGTGCCCTCGGCCATCGTGGTGCTCGTCGCGGCCGCTCTGCTGTGCAACGGGCTTGCGGCGGCGGGGCTTCCCATCGTCTTTCTCCTGCAGGTGTCGGGCACGCTTCCCCATATCGCGACGGTGCTGCCCGAGGGTCTCGACATCGTGGCGCTGCTCCTGGCCGCCTTCGCCATCGCGGTGGTGGTGTCGCTGGAATCCCTGCTGTGCGTCGAGGCGTTCTCGGCGGGCGACGCCCCCGCGCCGTCCCCCGACGGCGAGATGCGCACCTTCGGTCTGGCCAACGCGTTCGTGGGCCTCATCGGCTGCCCGCCGTGCTCGGCCTCCATGTCGCGCACGGCCGCCGGCATCGCCTCGGGCTCCCTCTCCCAGATGGCGAGCGTGTTCTCGGCCCTCATCGTGGCCGTGGTCGCCTTCGCTGCCGGCTCGTTTATGGGCTTTCTGCCCCGCTGCGCTTTGTCGGCCATCGTCGTGGTGGCCCTGCTCGACATCGTCGACTTCGGGAAGATCACCACTTACGCCTTCAAAACGCGCCGTGAGTTCATGGTCTTTGCCGCCTCGGCGGCCCTCGTCGTTTTGCTCGGCGCCGTGGCGGGCATTCTGGGCGGCTTCATTTTGGCGCTCGCCCTGCGTGCCGGCCGCGAGAAGATCGACACCTCCGGCCCCGAGCTTCTGGGCGCGGTGCCCTACAAGCCCGACGACCTGCCGGCGAAGAAGGACATCGAGGTGGGCTACGCGCTCGGCACGGTGAAGCTCTCGGGCGACTTGTCCTTCATGAACATCGCGAAGGCCCAGGAGGAGATAGAGGCGGCCGCCGCCGGCAACGAGGCCCTCATCCTGAAGCTGTCGAAGCTCGACACCATCGACACGACCGCCGCCGACAAGCTGGACGAGACGCTGGATTCCCTCATGGCGCGCGGCGTGCACGTGAAGCTCGTGCGACCCATCAAGGAGACGAGCGACCACTATACCCGCTACGAGCTGCGCCGGCTCATGCAGGACTTCAAGTTCTACCCGTCGGTGCGCACGGCCATGCACTCGCTGGCCGAGGAGTATGCGGCCGGCATGGAGCCCCAACGCCCCGACACCTGGCTCGCCGATGCGCCGGCGCCGCGCCGGTTGCGGAAGGTGAAGGCTGAGATTTCCATCATTGATGGCGATCGCCCGGTGGTGGCCATCGCCGGCTTGCGCAACCACGCCGGCGACGTCGTGGACTCCGACGGCGCTCCCTTCCTGGAGGATATTCGCGGCAAGCTGTCGTTTCTGCAGTCCCGCCGCGCCTTCCAGTTCGCCGCCGACTATTTGGAAGGGGCCGCGCGCGGGCGGGCCGACGAGAACGGGCACTTCTTCTCGAAGCTGCTTTTGTGGGACGAGGTGACCGGCGAGGTGGTACTCGACTACCGCGGCGGCGCTATGCGAATCTGCCGCGACGAGGCGGTGGCCGTGGCCCTCATGGAGCCCATCGACCGCACCATCCGCGAGTTCGCCCTGGCGCAGTGAGCGTCACGCCTAAGCGGGCGGTGGGGATGCTTCCGGGAGTGCCGAGTGTGCGTTCCCGGGTGCGCGCCTCCGGCTACTCTTCCAGCTCTCGCTCCAGCTGGCGACGGCGGTCGATGGCGCTGTGGAAGGTGGCGGCAAACAGGCCGAAGGCCAAAAAGAACGCCAGAGTGAAGTAGACGACGCCGATGGCGATGTCGCCGCCCCAGGTCACGTTCTCGACGCCGACGATCTGCACTTCCGCGAGAATGCGCATGGCCGTCGTCGTGACGCCCAGGCCGAGGCCGCACAGAAGCGACACCAAGGCCACGTAGTCCCAGGGAATGCGATCCGCTTGGGCGATGCGCGTATGGGTGTCGAAGGTGCCGCTGCGCACCTGCAAGTACGTGGAGATGAGCCCCGAGGCGAGAATGATGATAAGTAGGGCCGTGTCCACGGGGAAGACGGACTGTCCCAAAGGTGTGAGCAGGGGATGGCCGGTCGTCTCGGCCACCTGGTTCAACATGATGCCGTAGTACAGGCACAGGGCCGAGCCGATGATGAGAATGGTGTAGCCCACGGCGGCGCAGCGGTTTGATTCCGCAGCCAGGCGCTCGTCTTTCGGGCCCATGAACTCGTTCCAGCGGTCGATGATTTTCATGACGGAGCCTCCTCGTTCCAAAGTTGTGCCGTTGCAGGGGGATAACTCCACGTCGAATGACAGTTGATTGTGCGGCGAAGTGACTTTGCGCTCGCCGGTCTTGCCAATGCGATGTGGTTTTGTTCCGGGCGCAAGCGCTGCCTACGAGGCGGCATCCTCGTCCCAAAACAGGTCGTTCAGGGTGACGCCCAGGGTTTTGCAGATGGCCGTGCAAAGCTTGAGGCTTGGGTTGTAGCGCCCCGCCTCGATAAGTCCGATCGTCTGCCGCGTGGCGCCCACGCGCTCGGCCAGGTCAGTCTGGGAAAGGCCGAGCCGCGTGCGGGCGTCCCTCATCCGCAGGTTTTTCTCTTCGTTCACGAAATGCCTTGCTCCTTTCTGCGCGCCCTCTACCAGGTTGCGCTTGGATGGCGCGTCTCTGGATCCGAGCGCCTTGACCATCCCGTCGGGATCGCTGACCATTCCGTCGGGATCGCTGGCTACCATGTTGCGCTTGAATGGGTGCTCTCTTGGATCCCTCTCGCGCTTCTTGGGTAATGCAAGATATATCTTCCATTTGCAAATTATATATTGCATTCCTGAGTTGTCAAGAGGTGAGGTGACCCTTGGAGACAAGAGAAGTGTTTTGCACAGGACAAAATTCCGAGTTGTTAGACATTTCCTGCGGCCGCGCGTCGGCCTCGGAGGGAGCTGCGTAAAAGACGACTGAAGAAATGCCTGATCGCGCTATATTCCGGGAAGGGGCGATCAGGCAAAGTCTTGCAATCGTTTGGGCGGAAGTCTAACAAGTCGAAATTCTTGCCCAGACAACCTCGGATGATTGTCGGGAGCGATCGATGGAGTGTCGCGGCTTCTCGCGAATAGGCACGATACAATAGCCCCATGAGCAAGAACGTGGCAACCGTGGAATCTGCGCTTGTTCCAGTGGGCTCTGCGGTTGTCCGATCAGGAAAGAGGCTGGCATGGAATTGGTGGCGAAACGTTTCAACGAATTGAGCCTGGACGAGTACCACGAGCTTTTGAAGCTGCGTTGCGCGGTGTTTCTCGTGGAGCAACAGAGTCCCTACCAGGAGGTGGACGATGCCGACAAGGAGGCCATCCACCTGTACTTCCGCAACGATGAGGGGGCGCTTGCCGCCTACGCGCGGGTGCTGCCGGCCGGCGTCACGCACCCGACGGCCTCCATCGGGCGCGTCATCGCCGTGGAGCGCGGGTGCGGCGCGGGGCGGCGCATCATGGAGGAGGCCATCCGCGTGGCCCAGGAGGAGCTGGACGCCGACGTCATCACCATCGAGGCCCAGGTGCAGGCACGCGGGTTCTACGAGAAGCTCGGCTTCGTGCAGACCTCCGACGAGTTCGACGACGGCGGCGTCATGCACATCGAGATGAGGCTCATGCGTTAGCGAAAGCCGCGCCCGGGCTGTCCCGCGCTCACTGCCACTCGCAGGCCGCGGCGCTCGCGCTCGGGCGCTAGCCTCGCGGCCGCACCGGATGCCGCAGAACCGTCTTCAGCTTCTCGGGCGCGGTGCGGCGCGGATCTGACAGATAGATCTCGTGGTGGTGGCGCCCCGCCTCCGTGTCCGACATATCGTTCTCGAGCCCCTGCTCGGCGATGAACGCGTCCAGCAGCGCCACCGTGGCCGGTTCGTCGTCGTAGGGGCCCAGGTGCATGATCTGGGCGCACAGGCCTTCTTCGATGGTCAGCAGCTCGGCGGCCGTTGTGTCCAGCCCCTTTTTGCGGGCCGCCTCCTCCTTCGCCCACGAGAACTCCTCGGGCGTCACGAAGTCGGGCAGGCGGATGGCGGCAATCCAGTGAAACGTCGCCTTATGCGCGAAGTCGACGCCTTCCACGCCCGGCTGCCACCAGAAGCCCTCCAACGGGGGCACCACGAAATCGTAGTAGCCGTCGATGCGGCGATCGCCCATCTTCGACATCTTGATAGTGTAGGCGATGGCGTACAGCACGCCGACAGCCTCCTTGTAGGCGCCGCCCTCCACGTTGGGATCGCCCTCGCCGCGCACGGCCACAAAGGTCATCGGCGGCACGCTCACCAGTTCCGGCGTGCGTTTCGGCAGGTAGAACTCCTTGTATTCCTTCTTGAAATCGAACGCCACGGAAGCTCCTTCCGATGTAAGGGTGCATTGGCGGATAGCGCTATGCTACCACAGGCTGCGGGTCGGATACTCGCCAAGGGCGTGCGGCTTCGGCGCGCCTCGCGTCTTCGCGCGCCGTTCGCGTCGACCTCCTCCGACGATCGAGGCGGCGGCCTAGGCGATCGCGTGGCGGCGTCCCTCCCATCGGCGCAATCGGCAACGGCCCCGTGCCAGCTTGCCGTTCGCAAAGCGTCTTCTGCCTCGCCTTTGCTACGGTGGAGCGAAACCTGAGGAGGGAGTTGCGAACATGCTGCAGAGCGAACTGGACGGCAAGCGCGTGGTGGTGGCCCTCGGCGGCAATGCCCTGGGGGATGCGCCGGGCGAGCAGCTGAAGCTGTTGGAGGGCGCATCGAAGAATCTCGCCCGCATGGTGAAAGAGGGCATCAACGTTGTGGTGACTCACGGCAACGGCCCGCAGGTCGGCATCATCGACGAGGCGTTCGAAGTGGCGTCGAAGGACAAGGACGCCCAGGTGCCGCCTATGCCGCTTTCCGATTGCAACGCCATGAGCCAGGGATACATCGGCGCTCAGCTCTCCTGCGCGCTGCGCAACGAGTTTCACCGGCAGGACATCATGCGCGAGGTGGCCAACGTGCCGACCCATGTGGTGGTCGACGCCGATGACCCCGCCTTCAAGGATTACGAGAAGCCCATCGGCGCCTTCATGACCGAATCCGAGGCCCGCGCCTTCGCGAAGGCCACGGGATACCAGGTGCGCGAGGACTCCGGCCGCGGCTGGCGGCGCGTGGTGCCGAGCCCCGTGCCCCAGGATATCGTGGAGCTGGAAACCGTCCGCGACCTTATGGAAGACGGCTGCGTGGTGATCGCGGCTGGGGGCGGCGGCATCCCCGTTACGGTGCGCGACGGGGTGCATACCGCCGTGGACGCCATTGTGGACAAGGACCTCACGAGTGCGATTCTCGCCTGGCGCGTGCGGGCCGACATCCTCGTCATTCTGACGGCGGTGGAGAAGGTCTACCTCGATTTCGGGAAGCCGACGCAGAAGGCCCTCGACGCCATGACCGTCTCCGAGGCCCGCGCCTATATGGAGCAGGGGCAGTTTGCGCCCGGCTCCATGCTGCCGAAGGTGCAGGCCTGCGTGAAGTTCGTCGAGGCGCACCCGGGCGGCCGCGCCGTCATCACCTCGCTCGACCACGCCGCCGCCGGCCTGCGCGGCGAAACCGGCACGCTTATCGTGGCTGACGAGAAGTAGCGGCTACTTCTCCGTCTTCCATACCTCGGCGTAGTCGGCCAGCATGGCCGAGAGGCGCTGGCCGATGGCGATGTAGTCGTCGGCGTTCAGGTTCGCCAGCGATACGCGCACCGACCATTCCGGGGCGTCGAAGCCGTGGCCGTCCATGAGCACGACGCCGGTGTCCTGGGCGAGTCGCACTACGATGTCCAGCGAGTCGTAGTTCTTCTTCAGCCACGTGAAGAAGTCGGCACCGTACAGGCGCGTGGCCCAGATTCCCAGGTCGATCACCGAGTAGTAGCCGGCGCGCTCGGGGTCGGGCTCCAGCGTCCAGCCGAGGCTCTTCCATAGAAGGCCTAGACGGTGCTGCACGAGCTGCTGCATCTTCGTGCGGTACACGTCGGCATCGTCCAGCAGGCAGTACAGCGCGAACAGCGACATCATCACCTGCTGGGGTGTGCCGAGCCCCGCCGTGCCGTTTAAGGCCACCAGTCGCGAGTCGGCCACCATGCGGTCGGTGAACTTCACCTTCTCGATATGGTCGGTGAGGCACGCATAACGGTTCGCGAGCGCCCGCTTCTTGTCGTCGGGCAGCTTCGCGATGAGGTCGTCGAACACGTTTTTCTGCGCCGTGGCAATGACGGCCAGCCGCCAGCCGGTGGCTCCGAAGTACTTCGAGAACGAGTACACGCAGGCGGTGTTGTAGGGCAGATCGTCCAGAAGCGACCGATAGTGGGGGACGAAGGTGCCGTAGACGTCGTCGCTGATGATGATGAGGTCGGGCCGCTCGTTCTTCACGAGGCTGACGAGCTTGGCCCGCGAGGCATCGTCCAAGGCCACCGACGGCGGGTTGGACGGGTTCACGAGACACAACAGCTTAATGGACGGGTCGCGTAGTTTCTCCAGCTCGCTGTCGGGGTACTGCCAAGTGTGCAGCCCATCCGCATCGATGGTGTTCGCCTGGATATAGGTGACGTCCAGATCGTAATCGTTCAGCGTGGGGATGTTTAGGTACGGCGTGAAGATGGGGGTCATAAGCGCGATGCGGTCGCCGGGCTTCACGAGGAAGTTGCACTTCAGGCTGTAGAACAGGTAGCACATGGCCGCCGTGCCGCCCTCGGTGGCGAACAGGTCGTAGGGGGTCGCGGGCGCGTGGCCGTCGTCCAGGGCCTTCACCAGGTAACGGTTGACGATCTCTTGGGTGTAGCGCAGGATGCGGTCGGGCATGGGGTACTCGTCTCCGACGATGCCGCCGGTCCACTCGTGCACGAGCTCGTCGCCGGCCAGGCCCTCGGCATCCAGGTAGTCCCAGGCGCGCTTGAGGAACTGCGCCGGCCTCTCGCGGTCGTGCTCGTCGAGGAAGGCGAGGAAGCGCGCGGCGGCCCCGTCGGCGGCGGGCATGCCGGCCAGGTCGTAGTCCGGCTCGTCCATGGTGCGGCGCGCTTCTTCCATGGCGAAACTTCCCAGCAGGAAGAAGGCCTCGCGGGGCAGCGTGGTTATCCAGTTCGGGTTGCCGCGCCCGGCGTTCAGCAGGGTGCGCGTGGTGCCCTCATCGCCCTTCTTGGCCATCTTCACCAGGAGGTTTTTCACCTCGAAGGGCGACATGGCCCCGAGGGATTCCTCGAAGGTGCGATCGTCGTTGGCCTTGATGCCGGCCTCGATGGCGGCGGGGGAGTCGGTGGCGGCGTCGGCGGCATTAGCGGTGGCAACCGGGCTGGCCGAGCCGCTGGCAGGAAAAGCGGTGCTGACGGTGCCGGCACCGTGGGAAGTCGAAGGGGTGGAAGTGCTCATGGGGCGTCCTTTCTCGCGTTGGCCCCATTGTGCCGCGCGCGAGCGCTGATGCCCCTCACGTGCCATCACCTGTAAGGAAAGTGAGAACCTCGAAGGTTCGTTTTGGCGCAGCTGTTTACCTTGCGCGAAGTCGCTCGTTCAGCCGCGTGCAGTCGGTTACTTCCACAGAAGCGAGGCGCTCTCGTCGCGCTCGAGGCACAAATCGCGCAGCTGCTCCAGCTCCTCCTTGTAGTCGGCGGGATCGTCCGACTCGTCGCGGTAGTCGAGCTCTTCCAGCACTTCCACCTGGAAGTTCTCCTCACCGTAGCGTCGCCAGAGCTCCAGCAGATGCCGGTTGGGGTGGTAGTCCGAGTTCAGCTTGAACGTCACGCCGTTGGTGTCGCCGGGGATGTTGCGCGATGCCAGAAGAAAGCTCTCTCCCGTGGGCACGCAGCGAAACGACAGCACGCCCATAGGCGGCCGACTGGTGCGATACGCTTCCTTCAGTTCGCGTTTGCGCTGGCTATCCATAGATGCTTCCTGTCTGTTGAAGTCTGGTGTCCGAAAGGGCGTGCGAATATGCGAGAATGCAGAGTAGCACAAGTGGCAGCAAGCAAGAGCAGCTTCACAAGGAGGATGCAGCGATGGGACTGATGGATTTTCTGAAACCGGCCGATATCAACGCCGGCGTGGAGGAGTTCCGCGCGACGCCCGGCGCGCGATTGGTCGACGTGCGCACGCCGGGGGAATACGCGGGCGGCCACATTCCCGGCGCGGTGAACGTGCCGCTGCAGCAGATCGGCGCCATCGCGAGCGAGGTGCCCGACAAGAGCACGCCGCTGTTCGTGTACTGCATGAGCGGGGCGCGCAGCCAGCAGGCGGTCGGCGCCCTCAAGCAGACGGGCTACACCGACGCGCGCAACATCGGCGGCATCGGCAGCTGGCGCGGGGACGTGGAGCGCTAGGGGGCGTCGGTCGTCTCACGGCCCCCACAGGAGAGGACCGCGACGGTTACAGCGAAGCTTCGAAGTTGGCCGCAACCTCGCCAGGCGAGTGCGTCTCAGCGAAAATAGGTGGTGCGAGAAAGGATGCCCCATGCGCCCCTACGAGGAACTTATCTTCGACATTCCGAACTACCCGAAGCCCGGGGTCGTGTTCAAAGACCTCACACCGGCCTTCGCCGACGCCGACGCCTTCGCCGCCATGGTAGACGATCTGGCGGCCCATTTCGCCGATCGCGGCATTACCAAGGTGGTGGGCGCCGAGGCCCGCGGGTTCATCGTGGGCGCGGCCGTGGCGCTGCGGCTGGGAGCCGGGTTCGTTCCCTGCCGCAAGCCGGGCAAGCTGCCGCGCACGGTGCTGCGCGAGTCCTATGCGCTGGAATACGGCACCGACGTGCTGGAAATTCACGCCGACGCGCTCACCTCCGACGATGTGGTGCTCATCGTGGACGATCTGGTGGCCACGGGCGGCACCACGACGGCCATGGTGCGACTCGTTCGCGCAAGCGGCGCGCGTCTGGCGGGCCTCGGCTTCGTCATGGAGCTCGCCTTTCTGAACCCCCGCGCTGCCATCGCCGCCGAGACCGACGCCGAGGTGTTCTCGCTGGTCGCCGTCGAGTAGCCGCCTCGGACGGTCGCGCTTCTTGGACTCTACCCTAAAAACAGCAGGTTGATCAGCAGGTTCAGCACAAACAGGCCGGCAATGATGAGGGCGAACAGCCCGATGCGGCGCGTATCGCCCACAGCGAGGCCCGTGCGCGGATCCTGCGGGTAGGCCACCGGGTTCTCCACGGTAAGGCCTCCGTAGATCTTCTTGAAGATGATGTAGGCCACCACGCCCGAGGCGAGGAACGCCACGGTGGCGAAGAAGCTCCCGACGGGGTTCAGGCACAGAGCGAACGTGGCGATGCTGAAAGCCAGCGCCGAGTACAGACGCACGCCCACCTTGCCGCCGCCGATAACGAACATGTCGGCAGGACGATCCTGTACGGGGTACATTCTCCGCAGCTTCAGGACGATGAAGCCGAGGAACATGTAGCGCGCCAAGATGAAGATGATATTCATCTCGATGATGGTGGTGAAATCGAACTGCGAGAAGATGAGCGATGAGATGGCAATGGTGAGCACGCCGATATAAGGGCTGCGACCCGCGCGATCGACTTTGCGGATGAAGCGAGGGAACAGATTGTCCTCCGAGAGCACCCAGAAGCTGCGCGACCCGCTTGCCAGATACGTGTTGTAAATTGTGCACTGGCTCATAATGGCGATAACGAGGAACAGCACGACGCCGGAGTGCCCGAGCACCGTCGAGAAGATCGTGCCGTAGCCCAGTACGTCGGACGAAAAGCCGCCGTCGATGCCCCATTGGGTCCAAGAGCCGGCCGGGTAAGCCGCAAGGCAGGCAAGGGTGGGCAGCACGTAAGACAAGGCAATGAGCGGCAGCGCGATGCGGAAGCCCTTCGCCACATTGCGGGACGAGTCCTCGTATTCGCCGGACATGGCGGCGATGCACTCGTAGCCGCAGTACATCCAGATGCCGATGGAAAGCGAGTCCACCAAGCAGCTCATGGGCGCTTCCGGCGTGGCGAAGATGGGGTCGAAGGGGTTGGTTTGCCAGTTGACGAGGCCGAACACGACGGCCATGCCGAACACGAGGATAATGAGCACCGAGAAAAACGAGCTGATGCGCTCAACTTCCACGAGTCCCACCAGGTTGATAACGGTGAAACTCGCCACGACGAGCAGCTTCACGCCGAAGGTGCCTGCATCGTCCAACGAGAGCAGCTGCGAGGTGTAGCCGCCGACCATGGCGATGTAGGCGCCCGATGAGATGTAGGTGTCCATAGAGGTCCACCAGCCGGCCTGAAAGCCCCAGAATTCCCCGAAGGTCTCCTTGGCCCAGGCGTAGATGCCGCCCTCGCGCGGCAGGATGGCGTTGGCTTCGGCCACAAGGCGGCTGATGGGGCGCGCCCAAACGAAGGGCAGCACGATGAGAATGATAAGGGTGAGGCCGGGACCTGCGGAGGGAATGATCTCCTCGATGCCGAAGGCACCGGCCGATACCAGGCAGAAGAGCATGAACGCAATGCCAAGAGCGCTGATCTTGCTCTTGCGGAGGTTGCCGATCGTCCCGTCAGGAGGAGTCGGCGGAAAAAAGTCTTCGCTGCCCGGAGGGAGCGCATCTTTGGCAGACAAGCTCAAACCACCCCAATCGTTGTATGAGAAATGCGACAAGGACGAAGTGTAGCCCATTGGGGGTGGATTAGCGAGGGGCATTTCGTGCATGCGCACAAACGGCTGCTTCGCGGCGATGGCGGCTATTTGCGCGAAGCGATCGGCGTCTTGGCGTTTCTGGGACAGCGCCGCAGTGCCGGCTCCAATTGCCCGAGAGTGGGCCAATTGGAGCCGGCGCGCGGGCAATTAGAGCAAGGTGCGCAAAAGCGCGATGCGTTCGCGAATGCGCGCGCCCTCGTCGGTGTCGGCCACGGTGCGCGGCGTGTCATAGGCGGCGAGCACCCGACGTTCCGCGCGAATGTCGGCGGTGCCCTCCACGGCTGCGGCACGGGAAGCGAGCGGCTCGTTGGCGTCGAGGAACAGCCCCTCGGCGTTCGAAACGAGCGTGAAGCCCGCCAGACCTGTCGTCTTCTGATAGGCCGCCGAGAAGCCCCCGTCGATGCACAGCACCCGTCCGTTCGCCTTCACGGGATCCTCGCCGTCTTTCACCTTCACCGGCACGTGCCCGCAGATGATGCGCGAGGTGGCCGGGTCCATGCCGAAGTCGCGGAAGATGCCGTCGACGACTGCTTCGTCATCGAGCAGCGAGTAGAACGGGTTCTTCACCTCTTTGCGGGCCGCTTTGTCGGCGATGAGGTACAGCTCGAAGGTCGCCATCTTGCTCTTGGCGAACAGGGGAGAGCCGGGGCCGAGCCACAGGTACCACAGCATGTCGAGCCCGCGCTTGCGCTCTGCCTCGTCGGTGGCCGAGAACGCCGCGCGCACCGAGGCGTCCACCATGTCGTAGAGGGCGCGGCCCCGGTAGGTCTCGCCGAACAGGGTCACTTCCAGAAGCGACCCGTCGGCGGCCAGGGGCACGCAGGCGTGCAGCATGAGGTTGCCGTTCTCTATCTTGTACAGGCTGCCCCGATCCAGGAAAAAGCGCATGTGGCGCTGCAGGCGCTCGCTGCCAGTGAACGCGGCGCACAGCTGCTCGATGACAGCGGCCTCGTCCTCGGTGAGGCGGTAGGGGTCGTCCCAATCGACCGTGGGGAAGGTCGTGTCCAGAAGCTCGTATTCGACGCCGTCCACCATGACCGTTCCGCGTTCGCGGTCGATCAGGTGCAGAAGGTTACGGTCGTCCAGGCCGAACGAGGGGTTCTCGGCGATGAGCGCCGCCTCTACCTTGAACTGGATGACGGCCATGGCCTTCTGGATCTTCTCGGTGAGGCGCGTCTCGGCCTCGGAAAGCCCGGGGTTGCCCTTCAGGGCGAAGGCGGTGCAGGGGTCGTTCGCGTAGGCGTCGGCGGCGAAGGTGGCCAAGGGGCGCAGGTTGATGCCGTAGGCGTCCTCCAGAATGGACAGGTTGCCGTAGCGGGCGCAGATGCGCACGACGTTGGCCACGCTGCCGGGGCTGCCGGCGGCGGCGCCCATCCACAGGATGTCGTGGTTGCCCCACTGCACATCGACGTTGGGGCAGGAAAGGAGCTCGTCCATGATGAGCTGGGGCGCCGGCCCGCGGTCGTACACGTCGCCGATGAGGTGGAGCTGGTCGACGACGAGGTGCTGGATGAGCGTGCCCAGGGTCTCCAGGAGGGCCGGGCCCTCGCCGGAGGCGACGAGACTTTCGATGATCGCCTCGCGATAGGGCTGCCGGGCCGGCGTGCTGCGCCCGGCGACGAGTTCCTCGGCGATGGCGAGGTCGTCAGGCAGAAGCGCGCGCACCTCGTCGATGGTGCGGTCGCCGGCGGCCCGACGGGCGATTTTGGCCAGGCGCGCGGCGGCTTCGTCAAGCCATGCGTCGGCATCTTCGACGTGCTCCAAGGCGTAGGCGCAATGTTCGGCCGGATAGCAGGCGAGTGCGAGCAGCGCGGCTTTCTCGTCGTCGTTCAGCGTGCTGCCGAAAACGTCCTCGACGAGCGCGCGCACCGCGCCTGATCCACCGCGCAGCACATGGGAGAAGGCGTTGTACTCGCCATGGATGTCCGAGGCGAACAGCTCGGTTGAGCGCGGCAGCGCAAGGCGCCCCTCCAGCTCCGCGATTTCCGCCGCCACGTCGGCTCGTGTCGGGTACAGCTCGGAAAGTGCCTCCGTGTACGCCTGCCCGCTTGCTTCCATAAACGCCTCCTTGCGCCCATGCCCCGTGTCAGTTGCATCGCCCTATTGTATCTGCTTGGGCGTGCCTGTGCAGCGCGGGCGCGCAAAATTGGCGCTTCGGAATGCGAGAGGGCGGGCGAGCCGCATTGCCCCCTAGTACTTCTCCCAAAGCTTCAGCTCCAGGTACGAGGCGGTCACGCAGGCGGCGAAGCCGACGATGATGAGGGCGAAGGCGACGTTGGCCGCTTTGGGGGAGAGCCGCGAGAAGCCCTCGCAGACGAGCGGGAAGATGACCCATACATATATCATGGCCGCCAGTCCGATGAAGAAGTCGTTCACGAGCCACGCCTGGCCGAACACGTTGCCCGGCAGTTGGGAGTTGTCCCAGAAGGGGTATTCGCCGGTCGTGGGGTCGGGCTGGTTGATGAGCCAGCCCATGACCAGCTCCAGCACCATGGCCGCGAGAATAGCAATAACGAGCGATTCCAGAAACGCGCCCCACAGCGTTTTGCGGTGCAGGATCAGCCGCTCTTTCAAAGGCTCGATGAGCAGCGTCATGAACACCGCGCCGAATCCGTAGACCCAGTAGGGGTGATACCACGGGTCGGTCCACACGGCGTAGTCGTCGGCCACGATGCCGAAAAGGCGATCCATGAGCCAGCAGTAGGGCATCTCGAGCCAATGCCCCAAAATGCAGCACAGGCAGAAGCACACGATGAGGGCGCGCCAGAAATCCCCGGTGCGCGGCGCGAAGTAGCCTATCTCGTCTTTCTCGGTCAGTTTATGTATCCTGAGAAACGCCATGGCTGCTTCTTCTCTTCGGCTCCTTCGACCCCTTCGGACGGTCGATAGCTCAAGGGTACTCCCTGAAACGCCCGCGCGACGCCGCGATCGGCTTCCATCGTTCAGCTTTTGACTCAACGTTGCTTGCCTGTTGCCGAACGCGCTTTCTGGAATTTGCTACACTGGGAACATCCGTGGAAGGGAGGATGTATGCGCGTTGTGTATCGGGAAGACCAGCAGCAGCGGGAGCACGAGGTGCTCTCCGAGGAGGCCGCCTTCGCCGACGGCACCGAGGGGCGCCGCTCCTCCAGCGCGCCGGACGCGCTGCGCACCGACTTCCAGCGCGACCGGGACAAGATTCTGCACTCGAAGTCGTTTCGGCGGCTTTCCCACAAGACCCAGGTGTTCCTCGCTTCCGAGGGCGACCACTTCCGCACGCGCCTCACCCATACGCTCGAGGTGGCGCAGATCGCCCGCACCATCACGCGGGCGCTCGGGCTGAACGAGGATTTGACTGAGGCCATCTCGCTTGGCCATGATTTGGGGCACACGCCCTTCGGCCACACTGGCGAGGCCGCTTTGGCTGAGTGCCTCGCGCGCCATAAGGGAGTCGCCCCCGGCACGCCCGAGGCCGCGGCGCTCTACCGCCACAACGAGCAGTCGGTGCGCGTGGTGGAGCGCATCGAGAACGGCGGCGCGGGCCTGAACCTCACCTTCGAGGTGCGCGACGGCATCCTGAACCACACGGGCGACTTGCAGGCCGAAACCTGCGAGGGGCGCATCGTGGGCACCGCCGATCGCATCGCGTACGTGAACCACGACATCGACGACGCCATTCGCGCGGGGATCCTGCGCGAGGCCGATCTGCCGGATACGACCCACCGGGTGCTCGGCGCCAACCACTCCGCTCGCATCGAGACGCTGGTCACCGATATGGTGCGCACCTCGGCGGAAACCGGGGACATCGCCATGAGCCCCGAGGTGTGGGACGCCATGATGGAGCTGCGCGCGTTTCTGTTCCAAAATGTGTACACGGCGCCTTCGGTCATGGCCGAGGTGGAGAAGGCGAAGCACTTGCTGGCGGATCTGTTCGACTACTACGCCGCGCACATCGACGAGGTGCCCGAGGATTACCGTGCCATCTCCGAGGGCGACGATCTGCGTGCCGTCACCGACTACATCGCCGGCATGACCGACCGCTACGCCACCGCCACCTACCAGCGCCTGTTCATCCCCCACGCCCTTTCGTATTAGCCCGTAGGGGCGACCTCGGCCAGAAGCACGATGACTTCGCTTTCGCGGTCCTGTTAGCCAGCTATTCCGTAGGGGGCGACCTCGGTCGCCCCTGTTTTGTTGCGCGCGGTTGTTCCGCTCGGGAGGGCTGACCAAGGTCAGCCCCTACGGAGGGGGTTCAAAACGCTGCGAAACATGCTAGGGAAGGCGGCGGCCCTTCTTCAGGTGGTACAGCTCGTAGGGGCGCGTGACGGCGCCGAGGCGGCAGGCGCGGAAGCACATGCCGCAGTGGCGGCAGAGCGCCTGGTCGATGACGGGCACGGTGGCGGCCGTCGTGAGCGCGCCGTGGGGGCACACCTTCTGGCAGGCCCCGCATCGACAGCACAGGCGACTGTCTATGACGTAGTAGGTCTGGCGCACCGTCTCTCCTTCGCTCCTCGTTGCGGCTGTCGTCGGCTGGCCCCGAATCGTGTTGACGCCATGTCGCAGGATGTCCCCCTTGGGCGCCGATGCCAGTGTAGCAGGTCGCACGCCTGGTTCTCTACGGGGCAACAACGCATGAAGGTTGATGCCGCCGCCTCGGCGGTGGTGCGCTATGCTTGTTCCGCGGCAGCGCCGAGAGGGCTGTCAAAAGGGTTGGAAAGGATGCAACGATGGAAAATCCCGTGGTCGCAGGTGTGCTCGTGGCGCTTGTTGTGCCATTTCTGGGAAACACGCTGGGCGCGGCGCTCGTGCTCTTCGCGCGCCATGGCATGTCCGAGCGCTTCACCAAGGCGCTCTTGGGTTTCGCCGCCGGCGTCATGATCGCCGCCAGCGTGTGGAGCCTCATCGTGCCGGCGCTCGAGGCGGCCGAGGGCGGTGCGGTGCCCTCGTGGCTGCCCGTGGGCGCGGGCTTTCTCGGCGGCATGTTCCTGCTTCTGGCCATCGACCACTTCACACCCCATCTGCACGTAGGATCCGATGAACCGGAGGGCCCGGCTTCCACGCTGAAGAAGCCCACGATGATGCTGGCGGCGCTGGCCATTCACAACCTGCCCGAGGGCATGGCCGTGGGCGTGGTGCTCGCGGGCTTTCTGGCGGGAGACCCCACCATCACCCTGGCCTCGGTGACGGCGCTTTCCGTCGGCATCGCCATTCAGAACGTGCCGGAAGGCGCCATCGTGTCGCTGCCCTTGGCCACTAACGGCCTCTCGCGGCCGCGCGCGTTTCTGGCGGGCACGCTGTGCGGCGCCGTGGAGCCACTGGGCGCGGCGATCATGGTGGCCATCACGGGGCTCGTGACCCCGCTTCTTCCCGTGGTTCTGGCCTTTGCCGCCGGCGCCATGATGTATGTGGTCACCGAGGAGCTCATTCCCCAAACGCAGCAAGGTCACCACACCAACATCGGCACCATCGGCGTCGCCTTCGGCTTCGTGCTCATGATGGTGCTCGATGTGGCGCTGGGGTAGAAAGGGGATGCGCGCCGCCGCACATCCCCTAAACGGGTTCTCGCATTGGCAGAAAGCGGCACGTGCGCGCGCCTCTAGCGGGCGTCGGCCCCGCAGGGGGTGGCGTGCTCGATGAGGCGCGCGTCGCCTGTCACGATGTCGTGGAAGCGCAGGCCTCCGGCCAAATGGCTCACGTCGGCGAACCCATGGCCCGCCAACATGCGGGCGGCCACGTAGCTGCGCAGGCCGCTTTGGCAGACGAGGCGCACGGGCAGCGCGGGATCCAGCTCGCCTAAGCGCTCGCGCAGCTCGTCCAGGGGGATGTTGCGGAAGCCGGGCAGGGCGCTGCGCTCGAACTCGGCAGGCGTGCGGATGTCGATGAGCTGCACCGACCCGTCGCGCGGCAGGTCGGCCACCTCGTCCCAGTGATACTGGGACACAAGCCCCAAGGCGAGGTTCTCCACCATGAAGCCGGCCATGTTCACCGGGTCTTTCGCGGAAGAGTAGGGCGGCGCGTAGGCGAGGTCGAGATCCTTCAGCTGAATCGCGGAGAGTCCCGCGAACAGGGCCGTGGCCAGAACGTCGATGCGCTTGTCGACGCCCTCGTAGCCGATGGCCTGGGCGCCGAGCAGGCGATAGGTCTCGCGCTCGAACACCACCTTCAGCGTCATGACCTTGCCGCCGGGGTAGTAGCCGGCATGGCTCATAGGGGAGAGCACCACGGCGTCGTGCGCGATGCCGGCGCGCTCGCAAGCGGCCTCGGAAAGCCCGGTGGCAGCGGCCGTGAGATCGAACACCTTGATGACCGAGGTGCCCTGGGCGCCGGCGAAGCGGCTGTTCAGCCCGCAAATGACGTCGGCTGCCACGCGCCCCTGCTTGTTGGCCGGCCCGGCAAGCGAGATGAGCGCGTCGTCGCCGGTGACGAGGTGGCTTATCTGCACGGCGTCGCCCACGGCGTAGATGTCCTCGATGCCGGTTTCCATGCGATCGTTCACGACGATGCTGCCCTTGATGCCGGTTTCAAGTCCGGTTGCCTCGGCGAGGGCCGTATCGGGCGTGACGCCGATGGCGAGCACCACCATGTCGGTGTGCAACGGCTCTTCGCCGGCCACAAGAACGTCGATGCCCCCGTCGCGCTCTTCGAATCCCTCCACGGAACGGCCCAGTGCCAGATGTACGCCGTGAGCGCGCATCTCCTGGTGGATGAGGGCGGCCGCATCGGCGTCGAAGGGGTTCATAAGGTGGCGCGGGCGCTGCACGATGGTCACGTCCAGCCCCAGCTCGCGCAGGTTCTCGGCCACTTCCAGGCCGATGAAACCGCCGCCGCACACCACGGCCGAACGCGGGCTTTCTGCATCGATAAACTCCCTCATCGCGAAGGTGTCCTCCACGGTGCGCAGCGTGAACAGGCGGTCGAGCCCCACGCCGGGAAGGGCCGGGCGCGTGGGGCGGGCGCCGGGTGAGAGGATGAGCTTGTCGTAGGGCTCTTCGAACACCTCGTCGGTTTCCAGATTGCGCACGGTCACCACATGGCGCGCCGCGTCGATGGCCTCCACTTCGTGGCGTACGCGCATGTCCACGTTGAAGCGGGCGCGGAAGCTTTCGGGGGTCTGCAGGGTGAGGGCGCTCTTGTCGGCGATGGTGCCGCCGATGTAGTAGGGCAGGCCGCAGTTGGCGTACGAGATGTAGCCGGAACGCTCGAATACGACGATCTCGGCCGCCTCATCGAGGCGCCGAAGCCGGGCCGCCGCCGTGGCGCCGCCGGCCACGCCTCCTACGATAACAACTTTCATGGAAGTTCCCTTCTCGCGTTTTCTCTTGCCCGTAGCATAGCAGAGCCTCGCTGCGGGCAGCGTTCTCGCCTCGGCGATTGCCCGTGGCGCGGTGGGTCTTTTTACGGGCAGGTAACGGGCCGGTGGAGAAGCGGCAACGCTTGGATGCAGGGTGGCAACGGGTCGGTAGAGGATGGCGGTACTTCGCCGCAAGCTCGTGTGATGGGTCTATGATGGAGCCATCGAAGGGAGCGAAAACGATGAAAAACCGTCAATGTTGATACGTTTTTGGTACCAAATCGGTGAAATCCCCAAGAAGCAGGTGACGTACCAGCACGCTCGCTCGAAGTTCGACCTAGGGAGGTTATTATGTCAGGTTGTTCTCGTCGACAATTTCTCACAGGAAGCGCTCTTGCCGCGCTGGGAGGCACGCTGGCTCTGGCCGGCTGTGCGCCCATGAGCCATGAAGAGGCTGCGGCCAAGAAGAGGGAGGCCGCTGCCGGCAACGACAAGAACGCCGATGGCGAGGTAACGGCTATCGGCACCGGTATGGGCAAGCATGGCGAGTTCACGGTAGAGGTATCGGCCAAAGACGGCGCTATCGATCGCATCACCGTGCTCGATTCCCGTGAGACGCCGGGTATGGGCGATGTGGCCATGGAGAAGATGACCCAAGCGATCATCGACAATCAGACGCTTGCGGTAGACACCATCAGTGGCGCCACGCTTACCTCGATGGCCTTCCTCACCGCCGTGGGCAGCGCCCTGGATGCGATGGGGGAGAGCGCGGACGATTGGAAGAATCGCGAGCCAGCCGCTTGGGTGAGCGACGTTGAGCTCCCGGAAGAGGCGGACGTCGTGGTCATAGGCGCGGGCGGTGCCGGCTTCGCGGCGGCCATTACGGCGGCCAATGAGGGCAAGAGCGTCGTGCTCATGGACAAGATGGGTGTCTTCGGCGGCGATACGGCCCTCTCGGGAGGCGAAATGGCGGTGCCCGGCAACTGGATCCAGGTGACGCAGGGCATAGAGGACAGCCCCGAGAACCTCGTGTCCGACATGCTCGTCGGCGGCGACAACAAGGGCGATCCGGAGCTGGTGGCCATCATCGCCAACGGCGCGCTCGATTCCGCCAACTGGCTCACCTACGAGGGCGGCGTCTCCTGGAAGCACGACCTCATGCAGTTCGGCGGCCACAACATCAAGCGCTCCATCATCCCCATCACCCATTCCGGGTCGGAGATGACCACGAAGCTGACCAACCGTGTCAACGGCATGGACGACATCGTGCTCATCGACAACACCAAGGCCGTCGAGCTGGTCACCGACGATGCGGGCGCCGTAACGGGCGTGAAAGTGGAGAATCCCGTGACGGGCGATACGTCCGAGGTGAAATGCAAGGCCGTGGTGCTGGCGACGGGAGGCTTCGGCTCCAACGTCGATATGCGCGTGAAGTACAACCCCGAGATGGACGACAAGATCCTCTCCACCGACTCGGTGGCCGCCCAGGGCGACGGCATCGTGATGGCCGAGAAGATCGGCGCCGACACCATTGATATGGAGTACATCCAGACCTATCCGGTGTGCGATCCCGAAACGGGCGCGCTGCTGTACGTCGGCGACGTGCGCCTGGAGAACCATGGCATCCTCGTGAACAGGGAGGGCGACCGCTTCGTGCAAGAGCTCGATCGCCGCGACGTCATTTCCAACGGCATCAAGAACCAGACCGACGGCGTGGCCTTCCTCCTGTTCGATCAGGCGGCCGCCGATGAGACGGGGCTGCTCAAGCAGCATGCCGACGAGTACGAGAACAGCGAGGCTCGCGGCGTTATCGTGAAAGGCGATACGCTGGAGGACGTGGCGAAGGCCCAAGGCGTCGATGCCGCTGAGCTGCAGAAGACCGTCGAGAAGTGGAACCAGTACTGCGCCGACGGGAAGGATCCGGATTTCGGCTACAGCGCCGAGATGAACGTCATCGGAGACGGCCCTTACTACCTCATGGCCTGCAAGCCCGCCGTGCACTACACCATGGGTGGTTTGCACATCACGCCCGAGGCGGAGGTGCTCACCGTAGAGGGCACGCCCATCGCCGGCCTGTATGCCGCCGGAGAGGTGGCCGGCCACAAGATGGGCACGAACCGTCTGGGCTCTTGCTCTATGACCGATATCTACACCTTCGGCCGCATCGCCGGCAAGAACGCCGCCGACTACGCCGCCTAAAGAGCTGACTGTCCGGTCAGTTCACGATTCGGCCACGGCTGCCCCCGCGTTTCGTGACAGGGGGCGACCGTGGCCTTTCTGCATCGGCGATGCGTGTAGGCTCAGCGTTGTTAGTCGTGCGCGCGACCCTGCGGCCGGGCGCCTCAACGCGAGTAAGGAGCCATTATGGCAGAGACAAGCCCCTCCTTCACCGTCACCATGAACGACGGGAAGAGCGCCAAACCGGAGCAGCCCGTTCCTGAGCCGGCCAGCAAGGATATGACCTGGACTGACGGCAAGCAGACCATCAAATACACCGCCACTGCCGAGATGCTGCCGTTGCACACCGACGACGGCACGCTCATCGGGTACATGTTCGCCCTCTCCTACGTAAGCGATGCGGCCGACAAGTCCGATCGCCCCGTCACCTTCTGCTGGAACGGCGGCCCGGGCGGCTCGTCGGCCATGGTGAACATCGGCGGCTTGGGTCCGCGCCGCGTGCCCATCAACACCATCAAGCAGCTGCCCTGCCCCACGAAGCCCGAGGACAATCCCTACTCGCTTCTGCCCACGACCGACCTGGTGTACCTGGACGCCATGGGCACCGGCTACTCGAAGGTGGCCGAGGGGTACGACCCGAAGAAGGTCTGGGGCGTCGACGGCGACGCTGACGCCTTCATGCGCGGCATCGCCCAGTGGCTCACCACTCACGAGCGTTGGAATACGCCTCTGTACCTGTACGGCGAGTCCTACGGCACCATGCGCAACTCGGTGCTCATGCGCGTGCTCGGCGAGCGCGGCATCGCGCTGACCGGCGTCATCGAGCAGTCCACCATTCTCGATTACGCGCCGACGCTTTCGGGCAACGACCTGTACTACATGGGCATGCTGCCGGTCTACGCCGCCACGGCCAACTACTTCGGCAAGGCCGGCGCCGGCGTCGACCAGTTCGAGTGGTTCGACCGCGCCTGGAAGTTCGTCGATGAGAAGTACGGTCGCGCCCTCATCGCGAGCGACTCCATCACTCCGGAAGAGGAGCACGAGCTGGCCGTCGAGATGAGCGAGCTCATCGGGCTTCCGGCCGAGTTCATCGAGGGCAAGCACCTGCGCATCGAGCTGGACACCTTCCGCAAGACCATCATGGCCGACGAGGGCCTGTTCACCGGCCGCTACGATACGCGCTTCACCGAGCCGGCCTACATGGATGTGCAGGGCGACAACGAGTTCTTCGCCGGCGAGGATCCCTCCGGCGACGCCATCATGACGCCGGACCAGTCCGCCTGGATGAAGCTCGTCCAGGAGACGGGCTTTAAGGGCTCGCCGATCAACATGCTGCTTTCCATGAAGGTGAACGAGGAGTGGAACTGGACGCACCAGGCGCCCGGCACCATGGGCAGCCCCGTGTGCCCGAACACCGCCTACGATATGGGCACGGCCCTGCGCCGCAACCCGTTCTGCCGCGTGCTGTTCTTCGGCGGCATCCACGATGCGGCCACGCCGTTCTGGAACGTGAAGCACTCCATCTCGAAGATGTTTTTGCCCGAGTCCATCACGAGCCGCATCGAGTACAAGGTGCACGAGAACGGGCATATGGCCTACGAGGACCTGCCCACTCTGGAGAAGATGGCCCCGGAGCTGGCCGCCTTCTACGAGAAGCGCCACGAGGCGTAGGGAAGAAGCCCATTTTCTGGCAAGTTTTTCGAGGGTTTTGACATGCAACGCTGATTGCAACGATTTAGAGGCATGAGAAAGGGCCGGAAACCACTCTTTTTGGGATGGTTTCCGGCCCTTTTGTTGCCTGCGCTCGGGGTGCCGGGAATTCTGATGTCGAAAACTTCGAAAAACTTGCCAGAATTCGGGGCTGTTGCTTGCGCGGTGGCCGTTTTTCGCGGGTGGCCGCGGTTGGGCTGCGGGGCAATCGGGCTGCGAAATGCTTACGGGCGCGACAGGCCGTCGACGGGAAGCACGGCGCCCGAAACGTAGCTGGACATGTCGCTGGCCAGGTACAGGCAGGCGCAGGCAATGTCCTCCGGCTCGCCCATGCGACCCAGCGGGATGGACTCGATGAGCGGCTTGATGACCGAGTCGGGCAGCGCGTCCACCATGTCGGTGTGGGTGACGCCCGGGGCCACGGCGTTCACGCGGATCTTGTGCTTGGCAAGCTCGCGGGCGAGCGACAGCGTGAGCCCGTTTACGGCGAACTTGCTCGTGGGGTAGGCGAAGCCGGAGGGTTGGCCGTACTTGCCCACCATGGAGCTCGTGTTCACGATGGCGCCGCCCTCGCCCTGCTCGATCATGATGCGGGCCGCCGCCTGGGTGCACACGAACACGGCGGTCACGTTGATGGACATGACCTTGTTGAACTCCTCCAGGGTGTAATCGACCAGCGGTGTGCGGGAGCTGACGCCGGCGTTGTTGCACAGCACGTCCAAGCGCCCGAAGCGATCGACCACCGACGCGAAGGCCGCCGCCACGGAGTCGGGATCGGTCAGTGCGGGCGCGATGCCCATGACGTTGTCGGTGAAGCCCTCCTCGGCGAGCTTGGCGAGCGCCGCATCCACGGTCTCCTGGCGCGATCCGGCCAGCGCCACCTTTGCGCCGTTCTTCAAAAACTCGCGCACGATGGTGAATCCGATGCCACGTGTGCCGCCGGTGACGATGGCCACCTTGCCTTCTACGATGCCCATGGGCGTCCTTTCTCTTGGGTAAACTCGCATAATCATACCGCGGGGGGACCGCCCCGTTGGTTTCGGGGCGGTTACAAAGCGAGAGGCTCGGAGCGGAAGCTGGGGCAGAGAGGGGCGAGGGCAGGGGCGGGGCGCAAGTCGGCAGCTGCTAATTCCGCGTCCAGCGCTCGTTCTCGTCGTACCACATGAACAGCTCGTAAACGCGAAGGCTGGGGGCGATCAGGTAGGTCTCGGGCGTGAAGCCGAATGCGGGGCTGTCGCCGTTGACGACGGCGGTGCCCAAAAGCATCTCCGGCGTGGCCTGGGTGCGGCGGTGCTCGGCGGCGATGCGGGCCGCCTCGTCGGGGTGCTCTTCCAGCCAGCACTCGGCCTGGGCTTCCACATGGCGCATCTCGGCCAGCAGCGCCTCGCGGCGCAGGGCGCGCAGTTCGTCGATGCGGTCGTAGTAATCGATGCGCACCCGTGGCGTGCGCACGCCTTCGGTCACGTAGAGGCGCACGAGCTCCATGGGCATGCGTTGGGCGAGATCGTGCAGGCCGGCGCTGAATTCCTTGGACTTGCGCCATGTGGAACGGGCGAATGCCACTTCAGTGGTAATCATGAGGGCCCCTTTTGTCGTTTCAGCTATGTTTGAAGCCACGTGCCCACTATAGCACGTTGGAGGCGAAAGCGCGGGCCGGGGGTTGAAAGTCATTTTATGGATGTATGGCGCAAAGCCTCATCGACGCACCACACCGCGAAAGATTTTTCCTCAAATTGGTTTCTCTGGAAAATCTTTCGCAATCGCAAGATTTTTGACCTTGGGTTTCGGGGCTGAAAGATCTCAGGCACGCTTGCGCGTGCCTGGGAAATGCCCCTAGAGACTGGCAAGCACTTCCAAGCGTGGAGCGATGTCCTCCTCGATGTCGTCGGCAATGTAAGGGGCAGCGCCATAGCCCTCGCCGCCGAGACGCGCGCCTTCGTTGCGAAGGGCGGAGATGGCGCGCCCTGCAAAGACATCCGCTACGCTGCGAAGCACCTTCATGCCGACACCCAGCTGTTCGGCCAGAATCGCAAAATCCGCAGTCGTCACCTCGTCTATGTCGCTGTGTTCGCCAATGGCCATGCCCATTTCGCGGGAGAATCGGGCGAAGTAGGTCGTGCTTACCAGGTCGTAGGCGGGAGCAAGGGTGAAAGATCGCCAATCGGGAGCGTAGAGGATGGACAGGTTCTTCAGGTGATTGTCGCAGTTGCCGATCAGGTAATTGAAGAGGATGAGGCTCGCGAAGGCGCGAAGATCTCGGGCCGGTTGGGCGGAGCGGCGACGGAGGAAGTCGGCGATAACCTGTACGCTGCTGGGCTTCAGTTCGCGGTACTTCGCGTGGGGCAAGAGCCCGAACGCTTGAGTGAGGTCTTCCTGATGGCGCCGCAGCGGAGCGGCCAGTCCGTTGATAGTCTCGTTCGAGGCAAGCCGACGGTCGTAGCGCTCGACGCAAATGACAGGCTTCAACGGACTGATGAGAGCGGTTTGAGCCGCATCGAGCCCGCATGCTGCCGCGCAGGTCATGGAAAGGTGCTCTACCTGCATGAGGTCAATGAGATCTTCTCGGGCAAATTTGACGATGTAGTTCGACGGCGCGCCTCCGACGGGCTGGTACCATCCCTCGGTGATCGGAGCCGACGGGTCGTGAAAGAGGCCGCATTTGTTTTGGGTTCCCGTGAGGGAGAGCCGGGCAGTTTCTAAGGACTCGTCGATCTTGCTCGGCTTGCCCGCCATTTCTTTGATTTGGTTGAGTGACACCGCTTCGTAGGAGCGCATTTCGGTATAGACAGCGGGATTGATGATGACGTCTCCTAGGCAATCGAGCCCGCAAGTGGCAAGCATGGCGAAATAGTCGTCCTGGGGAATGCCCAGGCTGCGGCAGAGATTTTCCAGGGCCGCCCCTTCGGGCAAGAGGCCTCGGAAATAGGGGGTGAGTTCTGCCTCTGCATAGGGCTCAGTGCGCAAGGGGAGGGAAAGAGAGAGTGGGGCGGCAGCTGGGGAGGTAAGATAATTCTCGCGATAACGGAAGCTGATCTCGCCTTCGGTTCGCGCGAGGGTTCCCAAGGGAAGAGGGCCTTCGGGAAAGTCGCGGTAAACGGTCAATTCCATGGCTATTCCCCTCGCTTCGCGATCATGACGTCGAGCCCCAGGGTGTTGAGCACCTTGAGGGTCTTCTCCAGTTCGGTCGTCGCCTTGCCGTTCTCAAGGTTAGAGACGAACGACAGGCTGACGGCGCACAAATCCGCCAGCTCGGTTTGCGTGAGCTTTTGACGTTTGCGCTCGGCTCGAATGGCTGCGCCGACATCCTTTGAGGTGAAGACGAGGCTCATGGTGCTCCTCTCATTTCTGCGTACGCCGAGATTATGGCAGAGACCGGTCAAATTCATGCGTACGCAGAAAAAGTTTGCAGAAATCCCAAAATTCGTGCGTACGCAGAAATTGACTATGCTTTATCTGGCGTCTTACGTCCTCGTGGCCGTCGCATTGGTGCGCTCTTCGGAAGCGGAAAGGAGCAGCTAGAAAGAGAAGGTCATTCCGCAAGCGATCAAGAGAAGGGCCAGGAAGGCGAAGTTCAACACGCTGAACAGGACGAGAAAGCGACCGGTGGATAGCTCGGGCAGTGCGGCCGCTCGAGGGAAGATTTTGCGCACGCTGGTGAAGTGCTGCAGCGTGATGAGGCTCGCAAGTGAGCCGACGAGCGTGCCGGCGCCTCCGATGTTCACGCCGACGAGCAGGGGCTGCCATGCGCCCGTGAAGTGGGAGAGCAGCACAGCGGCGGGCACGTTGCTGATGATCTGGCTTAAGCCGGCGCTCACGAGCAGGCCGTGATCGGCCATGAGGGGCGAGAGCCATGCGGACACCTCCGGCACGCGCGCCATGTTGCCCGCGAATACGAAGAAGCAGGCGAAGGTGGCGAGCAGGCCCCAGTCCACGGCGGCCAAGGCGCGCCGGTCGAGGGCGGCGAGCGCGGCGGCTACGACGGCGACGGCGGCGGCGACGGGCACGATGCGGAATACGGCCAGCAAAGTGAGGGCGACAAGCGCTCCGTAGATTGCCAGGCGCCGTCGGCTGAGCGGCATCGGCGCGGCGAGACTGCGCGTATCGTCTCGGTCACTGCCGCCGTTCGACTGACCGCACAGCCACCAGGTGCAAGCGACGATGCCGGCGGTCGACAGCGCGAAGGGCAGTGCCATAGCGGCCAGGAAATCGCCGAGGCCGAGCCCGTAATAGGAATAGAGGTAGAGGTTCTGCGGGTTGCCGAAGGGAACGATCATGCCGCAGAGGTTCGCAGCCAGGCTCTGCAGCACGAACACGGGAGTCACGAGACGGGGGAGGTTCGCGCCCATAAGGGTGGCCGCCGAAAGCGGCAGCATCATGATGAGGGCCATGTCGTTGGTTGCCACGCACGAGAGCGCGGCCGTCGTGAGCACGAGGGCCAGCGCGAGGGGCCCAGGCCTGCGAAACCGTGCGATGACGGCGCGGGCCGCCCGGTCGAAGGCGCCCATGAGCCGCAGGGCGCTCGCCACGGCCAGCACGCAGAACAGGCATCCAAGTGTCTTCCAATCGAAATACCCCAGATAAGCCTCGTCGGGCGGTACCGCCAGGGCGGAAGCCGCAGCCGCCACCGCCGCCACGACGAGCACGGCGTGCTCGCGTAGAAAGGCAGCAGGAGTGGTGGCGGAGATACGCAAGGGACGCTCTTTCTCGAAACGGGACAGTGCCCGTAGTGTACCCCAACGTCGCACAAACAAAGAGCGCCGTTGCCGGGATGAGCAGTAGCCCCGAGCCACCCGGGAAGGGTTTTGCTCTCGAGGGAGGCCTTTTTTGCATGAGATCTCGAGTTATAAGCGTCTGAACTCTGCGTTGCGTTCGGTCTTCGGAAGAAGTTTTTGGAAAACACCTGGTCAAAGCTTCGCGCGCATCGAGACTATTCCGGGTCACTGAAGGATATGTCTCCCAAGACACTTATAACTCAAGATCTCATGCATTTTCCGAACGGTTCGTTGACCGAGAGGCGGCGAGGCGCTTATAACTCGATATTTGACGCATGCTTGAATGCGATGCAAGTATGCGGAACGGCTCGGCTCCTACTTCGATGGCGTCGGAGCCGAGCCGTTTAGGGTGCCAGCGATTTGCGAGACACTTGGGCGGCCACTCGTGCGTGCTGTTACGAAAGGGCGGCGTACTCTTCGTCGGTGACGGGCTCGCACCACTCGTTGGAACAGTCGGTGCCCGGGGCCTCGAAGGCCACGTGGCTCATCCAACGGTCGGCGGTGGCACCGTGCCAGTGCTTCACGTTGACCGGGATGTACACCACATCACCCGCGACGATCTTGCGGGCGGGCTGTCCCCACTCCTGGTACCAGCCCTCGCCGTCGGTGACGAGCAGAATTTGGCCGCCGCCTTCGGCCGCGTGGTGGATGTGCCAGTTGTTACGGCAGCTCGGCTCGAAGGTGACGTTGGCGATGAATTGGGTCTTTTCCGGGTCGGTCAACGGGTTCAGGTAGGACTGACCCGTGAAGTACTGCGCGTAGGCGTCGTTGGGATTGCCCAGGCCGAAGATACCGCCGTGGGCTTCGGGGTTCTCAAGATCCAGCGGGTCTTCGGCGTACACTTTCAGCACCACGCGGAAGGCGGCCCAGGCGTTGGGCCAGCCGGCGTAGAAGGCCACGTGGGTGAGGATGGCGGCCATCTCGCGGGCCGAAACGCCGTTCTTCTTGGCGTTGGCCACGTGGTGCTCGAAGGACGTGTCGGCCATTCCCTTGGCGACGAGCGTGGTCACAGTGAGGATGGAGCGCATCTTCAGGGTGAGGTCGTCGTTGCTCCACACCTCGCCGAACAGCACATCGTCGTTCAAGGCGGCAAATTGGGGCGCGAAGGTGCCGAGCGCATCGCGGCCGGCGGTCTGTACTACTTTGGGCATGAGGTTCCTCGATTCTTTTGGGGTGTTTCCGACGCTACTGCTCATTGCGCGCCTTCAAGTTTTGCGCACTTGATTTCTCGTTACCCTAAACCTTCGAGTAAGCTCAAAGTCAAGGCACAATTGCGAGAGCGAAGAAGTTTCTGCCGGTCGTTGAATCCCCCTGTTTTTGCATGAGATTGACGGTTATGAGCGTCTGGTTCTCGCGCGAAGGAGTTCAGCGCAAAAGGCCCTTGGCAAAACTCCAGGTCAACAGACTGTATGTGATACGGCTCTTTCAAATCTGTATTCGGTTAGCGCCTCCAGACGCTCATAACCGGTGATTTGCTGCAATTTCGAGGTGGTTCGTCGACCGAGAACGTGAGTGAGTGCTCTTATGCCTATCTTTTATGGGCCATGACGAACACGCAGTTGCTTTTGACGAGAGTGCCCGCGACAATAGGGAAAACGATGCGGAAAGCGGCGGGCCGGCCGCCGCTTCGAAGCAGGCGTCTCGGAAGAGGCCATCGACGAGTTCGTTACCCCCTACGCCGAGTAGCCGCGCAGTTTAACCTTCACAAAACTGGTCAAGTTGCTTTGCCAATTATTGAAAAACTGGCAGAGTTACTTGGCCAGTTACGGGGACGTTAGATTCTGCGCGTCCCCGCTGTCTGCCTCTTCGCGACCTGCTATGCGATCTCGATAAGGTCGCCGGGGGCGATGGTGCCGCCGGCGAGCACTTTGCAAAAGACGCCCTCCCGGGGCATGATGCAGTCGCCCATCTGGTGGTAGATGGCGCAATGGGCGTGGCACTGTTTGCCGATTTGGGTCAGCTCCAGCACCACGTCGTTGCAGGTGAAGCGCGTGCCGACAGGAAGGCTCTTCAGGTCGAAGCCCTCGACGATGATGTTCTCGCCGAACGCCCCGTTGCCCACTTCGGCGCCCCGATTCTTGAATGCCTCGATCTGCTCAAAGGACAGAAGGCTCACCTGGCGGTGCCACGGGGCAGCGTGGGCGTCGCCCTCGATGCCCCAGTTGGGCCTAAGCTCGATGGCGGCTTGCTCGGTTTTCTGGATTCCCTTGATATCGCTCGTGCATACGGCTTTGATCACGCCCATGATGCACCTTTCTCGCTGGCGATGGGTCGTGCGCCACTCTCGACCCACCCGGTGCATAGGACTTGGCCCCCGACCCGCTGCACGACGCTGAAGGGGGAATGCCGGCGCGCCCAAATTCTAGCGAACCCCTAGACTATTTGCAAGCGGGGATAGTAAGAAGCGAATGCTCCTTTACCAGTTTTAGAGCCTTTAGAATTTTTAGCAGTCTTAGCCAAGGCCCCCGACGCGGCTCTTCTGGCGTCTAGCCTGTCGGCATGAGCGCGCGAGCGAGCACCTTTCCGACCAGCACGCCGGCGACGCACAAAACGACGCTGACCAGGGCGTAGGCGCCGGCGATGGCGTATTGGCCGCCCTCGATGAGCTCGAGGGTCTCCAGCGAGAAGGTGGAGAACGTCGTGAATCCGCCGCATAGGCCCACCTTCAAAAACAGCACCGCCTCGCGGGAAAGGGCGCCGGCGGCCAGCTCGGAGGTCTCCACGATGGCCCCTATGGCCACCGACCCCAGGAAGTTGATGAGCAGCGTCATGAGCGGTAGCTCGCCTCCCAGCGGGATGAGTCCCAGGCTGTAGCGTCCCATGGCACCCAGCGCGCCGCCCGCTCCCACGCATAGAAGCCCCGTCATTGCTCGCTCTCCTTTCCCAGTCTGTCGCGCGCCCAGTATACGCCATCGGGGAAGAACGCGCTGCGCCATTGGGGGAGCGCGCGCCCCTCTAGCGACGGCTCCGGCGCATGCCGTCGGGGAGGCCGGCTTCGGGGATGTGCAGCGTTCCGGCTTTCTCGCGGCGGCGCATGTTCCACAGCATGGCCGCGGCTACGACCAGAAGCGGAAGGCCGCCCACGATACCCGTGCACAAGGGCCCCACGAAGGGGTTGCCGCCCGAAAGCGAGAACAGCGTCACGCCGTTAGTCGTGCCGTTCACGGCCCCGTGCCCGATGGCCGCGGCAAACGTGGAGCCGGTGCGGATGGTCACGTAGCTGAGGAAGATGGCGAGCACGGTGCACCAGGCGCACATGGCCGCAATGCCGCCGAAAGGCTCGCCAGGGTACCCCGTGCCATAGTTGTGCCCGAGGGCCACCACGGGCGCGTGCCACAGTCCCCAAATAATGCCGGTGACCAGCATCGTCGGCACAATGGAAAGTCGCGTGGCCAGCTTCGGCATCAAGTAGCCGCGCCAGCCCCATTCCTCGCCGAAGGTGGTGACGAGGTTGAGCGCCGGCGCGATGGCGCACTGGCCGAGCAGGATGAGGGCGAACAGGGGCGGGTTGGCGGCCGATGCATCGACGGCGGCCAGGGTGGCCCCGTCGGCACCGCTTGCGGCGGCGGCCTCGCGTTGGGCGGCGAAGAAGGAGGTCATGTTCGGGTCGAAGTCGTCGGGGAAGGCGAGGAAGTACACGACGGCCCCAGCGATCACGAACAGAAGCGGGCCGAACCACGCCACAGCGAACCAGGGCAGCGATTGTCGCCATGGCCGAGGTTTCAGCACGCAGTTGCGGAACCCCTCGCGCGTCACCAGGCGCGTGAGCACCACGCCCAGGGCGGGGAAGAACATGGTGAGCGCCACGGCGACCATGTAGGCGAGGTCGGGCGAGAGGAACTCGCTCGCGTAGGGGGCGGTGCCTTGGGCGATGGGGTACACCACGAGAAAGTCGTAGGCGTAGGTGATGCCGAAGGTGATGGCGAGAAAGACAAGGGCGCGTTTCATGAGGGGAGTCCTTTCGTCGGTGCTGTGGGATTTTGTTCTATGACAACTAGAACAGTTTATGTTATACTTCGAATAGAACAAGAAGTCAACCGTTAGGCAAGTCTCCCATGCGATGGAGGTTGCGGCAAGGGGATTGCGTCGACGGCTGTCATCGTGCTCAGCAGCGAGCGGGGCGCGGGGCCTCTGTCGGTTCGCTCGGTGCCGCAGACGCCTCTTGCCGGAAAGGACGCCCCATGCTCATCACCATCGATGCTGCGGCCCCAGAGCCGCTCTACCTGCAGATACGCAACCAGATTGTGGCCGGCATCGCCACCGGGCAGCTGGAGCCGGGCCAGTCGCTGCCTTCGGTGCGCTCTCTGGCGAGCGACTTGGGCATCAACCTACACACGGTGAACAAGGCCTACGCGGTGCTGCGCGACGAGGGCTACGTGCGCATGCGCGGTCGCGCCGGGGCGGTGATCGCCGATCCGGCCGCCGCCGATCGCGCTGACGCCGATGCATCGGCCCAAGTGAAGATGGAGGATGACCTCTTCAAGCTGGCCTTGGCCTTCCGAGCCCGGGGCGGCGCGCGCGGCCAGTTTCTGGAAGCGGCCGCCGCTCAGGCCGCCCGCGCCTACGGGGTGATGGAAGATGCCGAGGCCGCCCCGCGCCCGACGCGGAAGAAGAAGGCTGCCGGTGGGTCGTCGGTGGCGGCCGCGGGTGCAGGCGCGTCGTCGGTGGCAGGTGCGGCTGCAGCCGCGGGCGAGGCGGTGGTGCCCCAATGAGCGTGACGTCTCCCGCAATTCCTCTTCTCGGGCTTTTGACCCTCGTCGTTCCCCTCATGGGCGTGCTCATGGCGCTCACGCCCTACCTCATGCCGAAGCGCGAGTGCTTTGCCGTCACGGTGCCCGACGATGCGGCGCGCGATCCTTATCTGCGCCGCCTGAAACGCACCTATCTTGCGATCATGCTGGCGCTTGCGGCGGCGGCAACGATTGCGTGCGCGGCAGCCCTTGCGCTCGATCCCGAGCACGCCTTCGTCGCGACGCTGGTCGTGGCCGCCCTCGTCCTGTGCGTGGGCGGCTACGCCCTCATGCTGTATTTCCGCGCGAAGGTGCAGTGCTACAAAAAGGCTCAGGGCTGGGTGGCCGAGGAGTGCCGCAGCGCGGGATTTATCGGCGACGAGCCCTTCCCGAAGCCTTTGTCTCTCTCCTGGGATCTGCTGTACGTGCCCGTGATCCTCATTACGCTGGCCATGGGCATCGTGGGCTATCCCGCCATGCCCGACAAGGTGCCCCTGCACATGGATTTGGCGGGGAAGGTGACCGAGTGGGCCGACAAGTCGCCGGGCATCGTCGCGTTTCCCGTGCTGTTCGTGGCGCTCATCGCCGTATGCCTCACCGTGGCTCATTGGGTGATTCTGCGATCGAAAAAGGGCAGCGACCCCGCCATGCCGGCGGCGAGCGCCTGGGCCTACGGCATGTTCGCCCGCTCTCAGAGCGTGATGCTCATCGGCATGGGTCTGCTCGTGAGCTTGCTGGGACCCGTCATCCAGCTGACGTTTCTCGGCGTGCTTTCCATGGCCCAGGCCTTGGTGCCCATTGGGGTCGTGGTGGCGGTCATACTGGTGGCGAGCACCGCGGTGAGTCTCGTGTACGGCCAGAACGGCAGCCGCCTGCTCGCCCGGGTGAGCGCCGACGGGCGCGGCGGCGCCATGCCGCGCGACAACGACCGATATTGGAAGGGCGGCATCTTCTACGTGAACCCCGACGACCCGGCGCTGTTTCTGCCCGAACGCTTCGGTATCGGTTGGACGATCAATTTGGGGCGCCCCGCAGCGTGGGCTTTTGTGGTAGGCTTCGCTCTGGTGATCGCGGGATTCATCGCGGCGTCGCTTCTGCTCACCTAAGGGGTCGGGCGCAAGCGGCCGTTCGCGTCCCGCCGGGGCCATCGCGCGAGGAGCAAAGGGAGGCTGCCATGAAAGATTGCGCCCAGCCACTGCAGCATATCGAGCACGGTATTCCGCCGGTGTTCGACGAGCGCTCGGAGGCGCTCGTGCTGGGCACGATGCCCTCGCCGAAATCGCGCGAGGCGGCGTTTTTCTACGGGCATCCGCAGAACCGGTTCTGGCGCGTGCTCGCTGCGCTGTTCGACGAGCCGGTGCCTGAGGACAACGCCGAGCGCGCCGATCTGCTGCTGCGCCATCACATCGCGCTGTGGGACGTGCTGGAAAGCTGCGACATCCGGGGCGCTTCGGACGCCTCCATCGCCAACCCCCACCCCAACGATCTGTCGCGCGTTTTGGAAAAGGCGCCGGTGCGCCGGGTGTTCTGCACGGGTGCGGCGGCGGGGCGCTACTACGCAAGGCTGTGCGAAGCTGCCAGCGGCTTGCCCGCCGATGTGCTGCCCTCGCCGAGTCCGGCCAACGCGGCCTGGTCGCTGCCGCGGCTCGTGGAAGCCTATCGCCCTGTGGCCGAGGCCGTGACTCCCTTCAAGCCTCCCGTGCTCGAGGTGCCCCGAGTGGTGGCGCTCGAGCGGGCCATCGCCGAGGCGGGCACGCCGCTCGACGTTCTCATGCGCCGCGCCGGCCGCTTCCTTGCCTTCGAGGCACGCAAGGCCTTGGAAGGGATGGAAGGCGCGAAGGAAATAGTCATCTTTTGCGGAAACGGCAACAACGGCGGCGACGGCTGGGTGGCCGGGGAGTACCTGGACCGCTGGGGCATTCCCGTGCGGGTCGTTACGGCGAAGGCCCCCGAGGAGCTGACGGCCGAGCCGGCTCGCGCGGCGGCCCTGCAGGCGGCGGCATCCCTGGGCGAGCGCAGCCAGGTGGTTCTCGCGCCGTCGAACGCGGAGGTGACGGCCTTACTCGACGGCGCGCCGCTCGCCATCGACGCCCTTTTGGGCACCGGGTTCGCCCACGATACGGTGAAGGCGCCCTTCGACGGCTGGATCCGCGTCCTCAACGTCGCTCACGACCAGGGAACGCTCGTGGTGGCCGCCGACGTGCCGAGCGGACTTTCGGCCCAGACGGGCCGCGCGGCGAAAGATGCCGTGCGCGCCGACCTCACCGTCACGATGATCGTGCCGAAGCCGGGTCTTGCCGCCAAAGACGGTGCCGCACACTGCGGACGCGTCGTGGTCGCCCCGATCGCCTACATCGAGCCGCTTGTCTAGAACTTGCCAGGATTAACCATCGCAGAATACGCGGGGCTCGGGCCGAACTGCTGCCCCGCATTGCGCTGGGGCAGATGCGGATGCGTGCGGCCCCTATAAGGTTTCCGCAAGTTGAAATTTTGCTGTCGAGACCATGTGCCTTATGGAAGTGGGCGGGCGAGGGTGCTATGGTGCCCAGGAAAAACTAGTGACCGCGCGGCACCCTCCCCAAAAGGGGCGAACGCGCCGCGGCGGCATTCAATCAAAGGAAAGCTCGCCATGTTCAAAGTTCGCTCGAAATACCTGCTGCTCATCGCGGCCGCCGTGTGGCTCATCGCCGGAAGCCAGGTCGCCCGCATGGGCATCGAGGCCATCGCGGCCGGCAACGGCAACCTGTGGCTTCTGCTCATCGGCATCCCCGCCACCTTCGTCGTCTTCCATATGATGTTCTCCAAGCTGGTGGGCAAGCACGCCGCCCGCATCCGCGGCTACGGCGAGGAGAAGATGCACGTGCTGAAGTTCTTCGATGTGCGGGGCTACCTCATCATGGCCGTCATGATGGGCGGCGGTATCGCCCTGCGCTCATTCCATCTGGTGCCGGGCTGGTTCATCGCCTTCTTCTACACCGGCCTCGGCATCGCGCTCGCGCTTGCCGGCGTGGGCTTTCTCGTGCACTACCTCCGCCGCGACGGGTACATCACCTGTCCGGTGACGGGGAAGGTGCGCGAAGGATAGGAGCCTTCGGCCTCAGGGTGGCGGCTTGCGTGCTCGATTCGGGCGCTAGCGCCTAAATATGCGATTGCGATCGCCGTTCCTGAAGTTTGCGGCTTGCCGCTTCGACGATTTTGGCGGCGGCGAATCCCGCGAGCAGGCCGACGATGGTACCCGCCAGCACGTCGGTGGGATAGTGCACGTAGCAGTACAGTCGCGTGAGCGCCATGAGCACCGCGCCGATGCCGACGACGATGACGAGGGGCTTGGGCCCCTTCGAGAAAAGCAGCGCCCCGAACGCGGCGAAAGCGGCGGTGGCATGTCCCGAGGGGAACGACGAGCCGTGGGGCCGATCGACGATCATGGGCACGAGCGGGTTCACGTCGCACGGTCGCGGGCGCATGATCAGGGGTTTTAGAATGCCACTGGTGACAATGGCGCCCAGAAGCACGGCGATGAGGACGGCCGCGCCCAGCTTGCGCGTCTTCGGAATGATAGCGAGCACGATGCCGAGCAGGATCCAGATTTGACCCGCGTCGCTTGTGCTCGTGTATGCGGCGACAATCGTGTCGAGCCACGGTGTGTGGATAAGCTGGATGGCATCGAGGATGGCAAGTTCGTTCACGGTAGGGGAGGCAAGCGTTTCGGGAAGGTTTTGGGAAGGTCTCGGGAAAAGGCTCGCCCCGCGCTCCTTTCGGCCACAAGGCTACAGGAACCAGCGCCAACGGGCAACCCGTCGCACTCTCAAAAACGTCGCGCCGCGCATTTCGAATCGCTGAATTGCTTTAGAAATCACGGGTAGCATAGTTTTCGATGGGCTCTTATGCGGTCGCCGCGCGACGGGTGCGGTATTTTCCCAGGTCGCGAAAAGTTGCTAGGCGCCGCCGCGCTTCGGAGACTACGCTACCCGCGATTTCCAAAGCAATTCGCACGCGGACTTGCGCATTTGCGAACGCGACCGTGCGCATTCGGCAATCCGCATAGCCGATTCCCTTTCTGCATTGCCCAAATGCCGCCGCGCCCGTTACTATGGAGCTAAGCAGTATTTGGAAGGTGCCGGGTGGCAGGGCTCGGCGCCGACGAAGGAGGCATCATGGATCAGACGCGCGTCATCGAAGTGAAGAAGAACATCCTGGCGGCCAACGACGAGGCGGCCGACGCCTTCCGCGCCGAGCGCGCCCAGGAGGGCACGTTCTTCGTGGACGTCATGGCGAGCCCGGGCGCCGGCAAGACGACGCTTCTGCTCGCGCTCATCCGCGAGCTGCGCGCCCGCGGCGTCGAGGCCCTTGGCGTCATCGAGGCCGACCTCGAGTCCGACGTGGACGCGCAGAAGATCAAGGAGGCCGGCGTCGCCTCCGTGGAGCTGAACACCCGCGGGGTATGCCACGTGGAGATGGGCATGGTGACCATGGCCTTCGAGGCCTTCGATGGTGACCGCTTCGACTACCTGTTCCTCGAGAACATCGGCAACCTCGTATGCCCGGCCGACTTCGACACCGGTGCCCACACCCGCGTCATGCTGCTCTCGGTTCCTGAGGGCTGGGACAAGGTCATGAAGTACCCGCCCATGTTCGCCGCCGTGGACGCGCTCATCGTCACGAAATGCGATTACCTGCCCTTGAACGAGGACTTCGACATGGATCGCCTGAAGGCGCAGGCGCGCATGTTGAACCCCAACCTGGAGATCTTCGTCACGAGCGCTCGCACCGGCGAGGGCATCGGCGAGCTCGCCGACTGGATGCAGTCCCAGCGCGCCGAAAAGGTGCAGGCCTAGGGTAGCTTTCATGGTGATCGATCTCATTGAAAGCGAAAAGTTGAGACAACATGAGCGATACGCTCAGAAGCTTCGTGAGTCGGAGATAGAAGAGGAGTATTGCAAGGGGGCTATTTCCCAAGCGGCCCTTGACGAAAGGATCGAGCGGCTTTATGCGGGTCTGAACGTCTCTCACACGCGGCAGGACATCGACGACTTCGCTCTTATTGATTGGGAAGAGGAAGAGGATTGGCTGGATCCGTAAAGGTGCAGAATACAAGGAGGCCGCTCGATATCGAGTGGCCTCCTCGACAATAGCCAAAGCTGCGCGGTTACACTCCGAGCGGGGCGTCGTCATCGTAGGGGAGACGGGCTACCAGCTCGCAGTACTCCTGGATTTGCTGGCGCGTCTCGTGGTCGAACAGGGCGATATGCTCGTGAGCCTCTTCGGCGAGCTGCTTTACCGGCCAGCGGCGCGCTTCCTTGTCGCGGCCCTCTTTCTTCTCGATGACGTCAGCCCATTCCTCGGCCGCGGCCATGGCGTGGCGCAGCTTTTCGGGAATGTCCTTCGTCTCGCCGGTCTTTTCCATGGCCGGAATGATGAGGTTCTGCTTCGCGATGATTTTCTCGAGCAGCTCTTTATCTTCCATGATGGTGCCTCCTTGGTGCGTTAGGTCCTATGACGGGATGTCGTCGGCTCTTTCGGGAAGGCGAAGGGGTCGACGGTTCCGAAAACCCATGGTAATCCGCGCCGGACGCGGCGTCTCCTTTTGGCAGGAAACGGTCATCGAGTCAGGGGAGACCCGTTGCCAAATGGCGAACGTGCGCACCGGCGCCTGCCTCGGAACGAAGGGGGCCTAGGTGCGGCGTTTCTTCTGGCAGTCGGGGCGCGGCGCGGCGCAGGTCTCGCAGTGGTGCAGTGGGTGCTCGGCCAGCTCGGCTTCCCAGTCGAAGTCCGGGGGCGGGCCGGTGGGCACGTCGCCCTCGCCGGACGCGGTGCTTTCCGGACGGCCGTCCCACTGGAACTCTTCCATGATCACGCGGCCCTCTTCGTCGAAGGCCACACCCTCCGCGGCGAGCATCCCCCGCTGCTCGTCGGGGCCTCCGAAGGCGAAACCGGTGGCCATGCGTCCGTCCTTGAAAACGACCCGATGGCAGGGGATGCAGCCCGGATCGGTGCCAGGCTCGGGGTTGGCGTGCAGGGCGTAGCCGACGTAGCGCGCCGTGCGCGGGGCGCCGATGAGCCGCGCCACCTGGCCGTAGGTGGCCACCTTTCCGCGCGGTATGCGCCGCACGACGGCGAACACCCGGTTGGCATAGTCTCCCATGAGATCTCCTTCGGTGCGCTCTTCGCTGATTGGGGCCACCATAGCAGATGGAAGCGAAAAATTGGGCGCTTCTGCAGAGAAAAGTGCGATTGTGCGAGTCCCAAGTTGTCTAAAACTCGCTCGATCGTTAAAAAGTCTGCACAATAGAACGATAGTGCATGGAATTACTCGCACAATCGCACTTTTTTCCACACGAAGAGCCCAAAAGCCTGCAGGGTGGCTGCTACACGGTGCCGCGCGCGGCGGGAAAGCCCTTCTTCTCAGTTGCCCAACGTATGGGAGATGAGTATTGCTGAGGACGACGCTTACGTATAAGATGACCGCGCTGGCTGCAAGGGACGCGATGGGCGTCGAAGTGCATGGGACGCGACAGGCGTCGAAGAATGCGATCAAAGGAGCGGGAATGAAGCTGAGGACGAAGATCATCGGAGTGGCGGCATGCGCCTTCGCGCTGTGCGTGGCGCTGGCAGGGTGCGCCAGCGCGCCGGCGGGCAATGACGCCGCGAACTTCCAGGGGGATTGGATTTTATCGAGCGGCACGGTCGATGGTCAGGAGGCAACCGAGGAGACCATGGCCCAGGCCCAGGAGATGGGGCTTTCCGTCTACCTGCAGCTGAACGAGGGCGGCAGCGCCGTGCTCAGCGTGCTCGGCACGAACATGGATGGCTCGTGGACGGCTAAGGACGCCACCACGGTCGAGCTCACCTTCGACGGCAGCTCGGCAGAGGCGACGCTCGAGGGCGAGGAGCTCGTGATGCAGCAGGACGGCGATGTCATGCGCTTCAAGCGCGGCGAGATTCCGCCTGTGGCCAGCGAAGTTCAGCGCGATGAGAACCAGGCGGCCGAGCCGGAAGCCTAGGCGACCTGCTGAAACGATTGTCAATAACATTTTGTGCAGCCCGCCGCCTTGTGACGGCGGGTCTTTTTGTGCAAGCGACCAAAGAACAGGCATTTTGCGAAACCATCCTTATACGGGTAAGGTTTAGTATAAAATGACCTTTTGGCTCAGAAAGTGGTACACTGTAATAGTGCAACGTATGGGATTTTTTCAACAAACCTGTCAAGGGGAGTTTTGCCGTGGATGAACTGTTGAGAGCCTGGGAGACGACATTTGGCTGCAGCACGCTGCCTTTCGGTGTCGCCGAAGTGCTGCTTGACGATCGGGGGCGTCCCTATGATTTCGCCTATCGCTATATCAACGCCGCGGCGGCCGCTCTGACCGGCCATGTGGCGGAGGATCTGCTCGGCGAGGAGGCCTACGCCCTGTGGGGCGGCGATCCCATCTGGCTCGACCACTTCTACGAGGCGGCCTACGAGGGCCGCGCCTCGGAGTTCGAGGCGCCCTCCGAGATGCTCCAGCAGTTCTTCCGCGCCGAGGTGTTCCCCATTTCCGAGGGGCTGTGCGGATTCACCATCCACGACGTGACGGACTGGATTCTGCCCGCCCAGCGCTCCATGGAGAAGGCGGCCGCCGGTCTGTTCTTCTACGATATGCGCTACCGTCAGATGCTTCTGACGGAGCAGGCCCGCGAGCAAAGCGGCGTGGACAGCAACTATATCAGCCTGACCGAGTTCATCAACCTCACCTTCGGCAGCACCTTAAGCGAAGAGGTGCGTCAGAAGATGAAGGCCTTCCTCGAGCGACGCGAGGCCTTCTACCAGGAGGGACGCCTTCCCAACGGCCGGTGGCTGCGCATGAGCCTCGATCACACCGACCGCTCCGAGCGATTCGCCTTCGGCTTTCTGGAGGATTTCACACGCACGAAGCTGGCGGAGGAGCGCAGCGAGCAGTACATCGACATCATCGACAGCCTGGGAGCGGAGAACTTCGCGCTGTACCTGGTCGATTTGGAAACTCAGGAACTCGAGGTGTACCGGCGTGGCGAGGATACGACGGCGGAATTCGCCTTGGCCAGTGCGGAAGAGGGCGATTATCCCGCTGCCATGGAGCGATACATCGACACCTTCGTGGTGGCCGAAGACCGCTCCCGGGTGCGGGCGGAAATTGGCGCTGAGGCCCTGTGGCGCCGTCTCGAGGCGGGGGAGACCGATTTCTCCGTGGGCTATCGGCGCCTGTTCGGCGATGAAGAGCAGTACGTGGAACTGCGCATCATCCGCCTGCCCCAGCGCGATTCGAAGGTCATTTTAGCGGCCCGCAACGTCACCGGCGAAATGCGCGAGCAGTTGCGCCAGAAGGTGGCGTTGCAGAACGCGCTCGATTTGGCCGAGCATGCGAGCCAGGCGAAGTCGACCTTCCTCACCAACATGTCCCACGACTTCCGTACGCCTATGAACTCCATCTCGGGCTTCGCGTCCATCGCGCTGGACCACCTGAACGACACCGATCGTGTGCGCGACTGCCTGCGCAAGATCATGCTGTCCAGCGATCACTTGCTGAGCCTGGTGAACGACATTTTGGATGTGAGCCGCATCGAGAGCGGCAAGATGTCCTTCAACGAGGACATCGTCAGCCTGCCGGATGCCGTGATCGAGGTGCAGGGCATGTTCGGCGAGAAGGCGGCGGCCAGCGGCGTCGATCTGACGATCGATGTGGACAACGTGGCCCATCCCCAAGTGGTCACCGATCCCTTGCGCCTGAACCAGATCCTCGTGAACACCGTGGGTAACGCGGTGAAGTTCACGCCCTCCGGGGGGCTTGTCACCGTGGCGCTCACTGAGCTTTCCGACGCGCCCCGCGGCTTCGGCGCTTATCGCTTGACCGTGAGCGACACCGGCTGCGGCATGACGCCGGAGTTCCTCGATCGCATCTTTCTGCCCTTCGAGCGCGATGGCCTCGGGTACGCCAACAAGACCGAGGGCACGGGGCTGGGCATGACCATCACCAAGAGCCTCGTCGACCTTATGGGCGGCGAGATAGCGGTGGAAAGCGTCGTGGGCCGCGGCTCGACGTTCGCCATCACGCTGCCGCTGCGCGCGGCCGACGCCGACGAGCTGGCCGAGGCCCGCGAGAAGGCGGTGGCGGCCGAGCGGTGCCAGCGCGATTTTACCGGCTGCAAGGTGCTCGTGGTGGACGACGACGATCTGTCCCGCGAGATTCTGGTGGAGATTCTGAAGGACTACGGCTTTAAGCCCGAAGAGGCGCGCGACGGCGATGCGGCCGTGCGCAAGGTGGCCTCCGTGGAGCCGTTCTACTACGACGCCGTGCTCATGGACATGCGCATGCCCCGCATGGACGGCGACGAGGCCACGCGTGAGATTCGCGCCCTGGATCGGCCAGACGCCGCCACGCTGCCCATCATCGCCGAGACGGCCGACGCCTTCGAGGAGGGCCAGCGCCGCGCCCGCGACGCCGGCATGACGGCGCTGACTACCAAGCCGCTGAACATCCACGAGCTGGTAGCGCTTCTGGCCGAGTACATTCCAGAGAAATAGAAACGCGCGGGCCACGAGCGGCCCGCGCGTTCTTGCATCGACGGTTCGAAGAGGTGCGCTCTTAGGCCACCGGCGGGGTGCCCTCCCAGTTGCCGGCGATGGCGTCGATCATGACGCGGGCGCCGAAGGGCAGCTCACCGCATCCCACGACCTTGCGGGCCGGCTTGTGGTCGCCGAAGAAGGCGGCGTAGGCCTCGTTCATGGCGGCGAGGTCGGCGATGTCGGCCAAATACACGTTCACCTTCACGATGTCTTCCACCACGTGGTCGACCGATTCGACGATGGCCTTCACATAGGCGAGGCACTGGGCGGTCTGCTCGGCGACGGTGCCGTCGATGAGCTTGCCGGACAGATCGAGCGGCAGCTGGGCGGAGATGTTGTTGTAGTGCGAGAAGGCCACGGACTGGGTGGCAAGCGGGCACTTCGGAGCGGCGTCGGTGTTGCACGCCTCGATGATGAGGCCGTGACGATCCTCGATGGCCTGGGGCGGGGTGCCGTCGCCATGGGAGACCACGGCCTCGACGGCCACGTCGCAGTGGTAGGGCAGATCCTTCACCGGCACCACGGTACGGGCCGGCAGGTAGTTCACGGCGCGCGCGATGCCGGAATCGGGGAAGAACGTCTTGTACACGTCGTCCACCACGCTCGCATCGGCAAGGTTCTTCACGAAAATGGTCACCTTCACGATGTCGTCGAAGGGCACGTCCACGGAGGTGAGGATGGCCTTCACGTTCGTGAGGCACTGCGCGGTCTGCGCGGCCACGTCGCCCAGGATGGGACGGCCCGTGCCGGGATCGAGCGGCAGCTGCATGGTGATGTTGTTGTAGTGGGAGAACGCCACGGTCTGGGTGGAGCCGGCGTCGTAGGGGGCGGTGTGGGTGTTGTTGGTGAGCTTCACCAGGTCGCCGGCCTGCGGCACCGACTGGGTGCCCTCGCCGTTATCGACGAGGGCCTCGATGAACACGAGCGCGTCCTGGGGCAGGGCGTCGACGGCCGCCACGGTGCGGGCGGGCTGGTAGGTGGGGAAGAAGGAGGCCTGCACCTTCTCCACCGCGTTCAGATCCATGATGTCGGCCAAAAAGATGGACACGCGGATGATGTCGTTCATGTCGTGGCCGATGCTCTCCACGATAGCCTGCAGGTTCTTGAAGCACTGCTCGGCCTGCTCGGCGGCGCCGCCCGTCACGATGGCACCCGTCGCCGGGTCGATGGGCAGCTGGGCAGAGAGGTTGTTGTAGTGGGAGAACGCCACCGTCTGGGAATACAGGTCGCTCACGGGCGCCTTGTCGGTGTTGCGGGCCACTACCACGTTCGGATCGCTCATTGGTACCCCTTTCAAAGGTAAGAATCAGCAGCGACGCACAAATTGTGCAAGTGCATTAAACATGACGAAAAGAGTCGTTGTCAATGAGGAAAGCTTATTGCTATGGCGTCGATGGGAAAATGGAATGATCTTGACAAATAAAACTTCTTCAAATGCTCAGGTCATGTCTATAAAATTTGAGCACATGAACAAAAATACGCCATTTGTGGGTTTTTGGCGATGAAGTCGCGTCGATGGCACCTTAATTTCGACTCGCGTTGAGGTGGTAGCCGCAAATCGGCGAAGTTTAAGGTAAAACCGTTGATTTGAGGCTAGGTTTTAAAGACGGGGCGTTTGGGGCAAAAGGCGTTTTGGGCTGAGTCCTTGAACTGGATAAAGGGGATGTTTAGAATTATTCTTCATTTCAATGGCAATTCAAATGAAAGAAATTCTTAATGCTTCGACTGCACATACTGGCCAGCGGCAGCGGCGGGAACGCTGCCATTGTGGAGAACGCGGTGACGGGCGAGGGGGTACTTGTCGATTGCGGCATCTGCAAGCGGGACTTCTTCGCCCGGGCCGAGGAGGCCGGGTTCAATTTGGAGAAGCTGCGGGCCGTCGTGATCACCCACGACCATGGCGACCATACGAAGGGGCTGGGCGTGGTTCTGCGCGGGCTGGCGAAGGCGGGGGCGCATCCTGCGGTGTGCGCCAGTGAGGCGGTGTTCGCGGCTTCGTTGCCTTTGCGGGATGCGGTAGCCAGCGTGGGGGCTGAGTTCGAGCCCTTCGACGGAGGCGATCGGCTCGATTTGGCCGGCCTGGCCGTGCGTCCCTTCCGCACTTCCCACGATGCGGCCGATTCCTACGGGTTTCGGTTCGAAGAGCGCGGAAGCGGTTGCGACTCCCTCGGCTACATGACCGACACCGGTGTCGTGACCGATGCGGCCTGGGAGGCGCTTTCCGGCGTGCACCTGCTGGCTCTGGAGAGCAACCACGATGCGCGCATGCTTCAGATGGGCCCCTATCCCTACGTCATCAAGCAGCGCATCGCATCGGCGCGCGGGCATCTGTCCAACGACCAGGCGCGCGAGGCCCTGGATAACTTGGCTCACGAAAACTTGCGCGCGGTGGCGGCCATGCACGTTTCCCAGGAGAACAATACCTACCGGCTCCCGCGCGACACCTTCGAGGCCGTCATCGCCGAGCGCGGCCTTCCCACGACGGTCTCTGTCGCCTTCCAAAATCGCCTCGTGACCATTGGGTAGCGGCTCTACAGCTGCACGGCGTACACGCGGCCGGCGCCGCAGAGCTTGCCGAAGATGTACTTGTTGGAAGCCGACTCGTCGGTAGTGTAGACGTGCCCGTCATGGGATTCGATGCCCTCTTGCATGGGCGGTCCGACCAGATCTTCCGTCAGGTTGCGGGAATCGAGGCAGAACAGCTCCACCTCGTCGCCGGAGCCGGTGGTGAAGGTGCCGTCGGGCGCGGCGAGGTTCACGTTGTAGGCGAGCAGGTGCGAGGGCGCGATGCCATAGGAGACCGACAGCACGATGCGTCCGTCGTCGGTGATACAGGTGCCCTGGACCATGCCGGGAATGGAGAACACGTTGTCGGGCACGGTGAGGAAACGGCCCGGCTCTGCAGGATCGGCGGCGAAAGCGTACATGACGGCGGGGTTCTCGGTGCCGTCCGGCGTGGTGATGTGGTGGTTCTCCGGCGTCTCGTAGTCGTTCGGGTAGTAGAAGTTCCCGAGCAGAAGCTGGCCCTGCTCGATGTTCATGAAGGCGGGGGAGAAGTCGACATCCACCTTCTCGGTGGCCTGCACGGAGGCGCCGTCCTCGGCGAACAGCAGGTCGTCCATGGGGAGGACGAGATAGCCCTCCTCGCAGGCCAGATAGGCGTACTGCTCATTGGTGGTGATGGCCGAGCCGTGGCCGTCGTAAGGGGAGCCGTCGGGCAGGGCGACGTAGAACTTCGTGATGGTGCCGTCGGCAGCGCGGCGGTAGATGGGCGAGGGGGAATGGTCGGCCATGTACCCGCTGAACAGCCACGAATCGTCGGCTTCCACGTGGTCGAGGTCCTGGGGGACGAAGCCGGTGTTGATGCCGGGGATGTCGAAGGGGGATTCCGCGCGGTCGAAGAAGGGGGCGAAGGCGACGCGCATGTAAATGTTGAGGGCGACCATCGCGATAAGCGCGATGCCGACGATGACGCCGATGACGATGCCGGTGATTTTCAGCGCCCGATGGCTTTTCGCGGCCATGGCGACCTCCTTAAGCGTTGGCGGTTCGGCGAGCGACGATGGCTCGACTTCAGCATACCCGTGCTCGCGCTTCGGGCGCTGGCTCGTGGGCGCTACGTCATGAGTTTGTTTCAGTTCGCTTCGCTGGGCCGATGGTTGCCCTGAAGTGCCGTCAGTGGTGTATACTCTTTAGTCGCATTTTTCACGAGCGCGGCGGCTCGAACACTTGGGTTCGCGCTTCCGCAAACACAAAGGAGCCCCTGTGATCAGAGAGATTGTCACCGACGAGGAAATCCTGTCGAAGCCCTGCGAGGCCGCCACGGCCGAGGACGCCGCCATCGCCGACGATTTGGTGGAGACGCTGCTCGCCAGCGATGAGGCCATGTGCCTGGCCGCCAACCAGATCGGCGAGACGCGCCGCATCATCGCCTATCTGAACGATGCCGGTCGGCCGCAGGTCATGTACAACCCGCGCATCGCGCAGAAGCTGAAGCCCTACACGGCTGTCGAGGCCTGCCTCTCGCGCGAGGAGCCGACGGCCGTCACGCGCTACGATTGGGTGCGCGTGAGCTACGAGGTGCTGGCCGATGGCAAGCTCATCGAGCGCAAGAAGAAGCTCGAGGGCAACGCCGCCCAGGCCGTACAGCACATGATCGACCACTGCGAGGGCGTCCTTGTCTAGGGAAGAGCAACAGAGCGCCGACGCCCCTTCCGTAGGGGGCGACCTTGGTCGCCCCTCGGCCGCGAGTGAGGCAGCTTCCGACGATCCCGTCTTCGCCGCCGAGCAGGCGCACCTGAGTGAGACCTACGGCAAGCTGGAGAAGATCGGTCGCGATGCGCTGGCCGCCATGGAAGCTGTGGCGGCCCAGGCCGCCGAGGACAAGAAGAACATGGCCGAGGAGCTGGCCGTGAACTTCGCCACCTGGGACGATATCTTGGAGACCCACGCCGATATCGTGGCCATGAACAACATCATCGAGGCCCACGATATGGCCAACTCCGTGCAGGCCGAGCGTCTGCGCGCGGTGGAGGTGCTGCTTCGCGAGCCCTACTTCGCGAAGATCGCCCTGCAGTTCAAGGAGGGCGCTCCGGCCAAGGAGCTTTATATCGGTTCGGCGGGCATTTCGGACGAGAACTACCGGCGCCTGGTCGTGGATTGGCGCAGCCCCGTGGCCGAGGTGTACTACAACCAGACCATGGGCCCTACCTCCTATGTGGCCGACGGGCGCACCATCCATGTGGATCTCAAGCTGCGCCGCCAGTTCGAAATCGAGGGAGACCGCCTCATCACCTACTTCGACTCGGACGTGGCCATCGAGGACAAGCTGCTGCTCGCCTCGCTTTCCCGCGGGCGCTCGGCCCACATGCAGGCCATCACAGCCACCATCCAGCGCGAGCAGAACGCCGTGGTGCGCCACGAGGACGTGCCGGTGCTGCAGGTGGCGGGCATCGCCGGGTCGGGCAAGACTTCGGTGCTCATGCAGCGCATCGCGTATCTGTTCTACCAGCATCGCGGCGCGCTGGATCCCACCCAGGTATTCCTCATCTCGCCGAACCCGGTGTTCGGCCGCTACATCGACCGCGTGCTGCCCGATCTCGGCGAGCGCAACCCGGAAATCCTCACCTGGGAGGAGTTCCTGATGCCGCTTTTGCCCGCCGGTCGCGGCGCGGGCGAAAATGACGTGCCGCTTGAGCGTCTGCACGCCATCGATGCGGCCGTGGCATCCTTCGAGTTCGCCCGCAGCGACTTCCGCGACATCGTAAGCGCCGGCGTGCGCTTGCTCGGCGGGGACGCGGTGGAGAAGGTGTCGGCGAAGTTCGCGAACCTGCCGGCCGGTCCGCACCGCGTGACGCTCATGAACGAGGAGCTGACAAGCCGCCTTACCGGCCGGCTGAAATCGCTGGCGGCCCAGGAGGACACCCACGACGAGATCGCGTCGCTTCCCGTGGACGAGCAGCTGCGGCTGTTCGGCGAGGTCTTCGATCCCCAAAGCGACGAGGAGGCCCGCGCACTCGCCCTCACGTACTTGGAAGAGAAGCACGCCGACGCGCTGCGGGCCATGGAGGCCACAGACTGGCTGGACATCGACCGGGTGGCTGTGCGCCTGCTCGGCCGCGAGGGGCTCACCTCGGTGGAGTGGGTCTACCTGAAGATGGCGCTGACCGGCCTGGGCAACCCCGAGGCGAAATACGTCATGATCGACGAGGCTCAGGACTACTCCCAGGGCCAGCTGGCGGTGCTCGCCCGCTACTTCCGCCGGGCGCACTTCCTGCTTCTGGGCGACCCGAACCAGGCCATTTTCGAGGGCACGGCCACATGGGACGAGATGCGCGCCGTCTTCGAAGAGATGCGCGGCGCCGTGTCGCAGTGCCGCCTCATGACGAGCTACCGCTCCACGCCGGCCATCACCGACCTGTTCGCCCAGCTTCTGCCCGCGGGCGAGGCCATGGAAGTGGCCTCGGTGCAGCGCGAGGCGCCGGCTCCGGAAATCGTGGCGTGCGAGAGCGCCGACGAGTGGAAGGCGGCCCTGGGCCGCGCCCTGCGCGTCGCCCGCGAAGCCGGCGGCCTCACCGCGGTGATCGTCCCCTGGAAGAACGACGCCAAACGCCTCGCCAAAGCGCTGAGCGAGCTCCCCGCGCCAGGCGGGGCAATCGCAGAGGGCGGTCAATCCCCCGTAGGGGGCGACCTTGGTCGCCCCTCGGCCGCAAGCGAATCCGATGCGGGGCAGGGCGTCACGGTGCTCGGCGAGGGCGACAGCCTGCCGGAGGAGGGTATCGTGGTGGTGCCGCTGAAGCTCGCCAAGGGGCTCGAGTTCGACCGCGTCATCATCCCCGACGCCTCGATCCGCGCCTTCCCGAACAGCGACATCGCCCGCCGGCGCCTCTACACCACCATCAGCCGCGCCACCCGCCACCTCACCATCCTGTCCAACGGCGACCTGACGGAACTTTTAGGATAGCTATGCCGAAGAAGCAATCGCTTACGATGCGCAGTTTGCACTACTATTGGCTGGCGACTCGCAATCACCTGGGGCTGTTCGTGGCGCTCGTCGCCTCGACGATCGGGTTCTGCGGTTTTCTCACCTACGGCAACCCCTACGTGATGAGCCTCATCGTCGACCGCATCAGCGCCGACCCGGTGGCGCCCGAGGCCGTATTCGACGTGTTCGGTCCTTACATCGCGGCGCTCATCGGCATCAACTTGGCGGGGCAGACCTGCTCCAAGCTGCAGGACTACACGCTGTGGAAGCTCCAGATCGCCGTGAACTACGACTTGGCCACCACGGCCTTCGATTGTCTGTGCAACCAGTCGCTGGCGTTCCATTCCAACCGCTTCGGCGGCACGCTCGTCAGCCAGACCTCGAAGTTCATGGCCGGCTACACCCAGCTGATCAGCACTATGAACTTCCCGTTCCTGCCGATTCTCTGCTCCATCACCTTCACCTGCCTCATCCTCTTCCCGGCGGTGCCGGCCTACGCGACGGTGCTTCTGATCATGCTCGCGGTGTACGCGACCGTGAGCTACCTCATGTACAAGCGCATCCTGCATCTGAACGAGAAGGCCGCCAGCGCCCAGAACCAGCTGTCGGGCGAGCTGTCGGACGCGGTGGCCAACATCCTGGCCGTGAAGACCTACGGGCGCGAGGACTACGAGCGCAGCCTGTTCGACACGGCGAATCGGGAAGTGGTGGCGCGCGATTCCAAGCGCATGCGGGCCTCTCTCGCCCGCGGCATCACCACGGCGGCCATCACCGTGGTCATCATGTCCGTGGTGACGGTGTTCATCTCCGGCGGCAACGCCTGGTTCGGCATCACGCCGGGCACGGTCATCCTCATGTTCACCTACACGAACACGGTGACCAACCAGTTCAACTTCATCAACACGGGGCTGCAGCGCATCAACCAGGCCCTGGGCGATGCGAGCGGCATGACAGCGGTGCTCGACGAGCCGCGGCTCGTGGCCGATAATCCCGGCGCCCAGCCCCTTGATGTGGAGCTCGGCGACATCGATTTCAAGGACATCAACTTCTGGTACACCGACGGCGACGTGAGGACCCAGGTGTTCGACGACTTCAACCTGCGCATTCCCGCCGGGCAGCGCGTGGGTCTCGTGGGCATGTCGGGCGCGGGGAAGACCACGCTCACGAAGCTGCTTCTGCGCTTGGCCGACATCCAGGAGGGCGAGATTTTGGTGGACGGCCAGAACGTGGCCGACGTGACCCAGCAGAGCCTTCGCCGTCAGATCGCTTACGTGCCCCAGGAGGCGCTGCTGTTTCATCGCTCCATCGCCGAGAACATCGCCTACGGGCGGCCCGACGCCACCATGGAGGAGATTCGCGAGGCGGCCCGGGCGGCCAATGCGCTCGAGTTCATCGAGGCGCTGCCCCAGGGCTTCGACACCGTGACCGGCGAGCGCGGTGTGAAGCTGTCGGGCGGCCAGCGCCAGAGAATCGCCATTGCTCGCGCCATGCTGGCCGACTGCCCCATTCTCGTGTTGGACGAGGCCACAAGCGCCCTGGATTCGGAAAGCGAGGCGGCAGTGCAGGAGGCGCTTGGCCGCCTTATGGAAGGCCGTACTGCCATCGTGGTGGCCCATCGCCTGTCCACCGTGGCGAGCCTCGACCGCATCGTCGTGCTGTCCCAGGGCCGGATCGTGGAAGACGGCCCCCATGCCGAACTGGTGGCCAAGGGCGGCGACTACGCCAAACTCTGGAACCGCCAAACCGGCGCCTTCGCGGGGGAGTAGGCGCAGAACCTACAGCTTCACGACGGCGTCGGCGGGGCCGGACTCGGTGGCGCTCACGAGAACCGTGACGGAAGGGGAGGCGATGTCCCCGGTGCACAGGGCGTAGAGGCCCGGGCGGCTCACCGTAACGGAGCCCAGCTCGTCGGCGGAAAGCGTGCGGTCGCGGGAGGGGATGACGGTGCCGTCCTCGGCGACGGCGGCGGTGCAGAGGTAGACCTCGTCGGCGCCGCTTTCCACAGCGAAGGTGAGGCCCGTTTCCGTGGCGCTGGCCGAGCCCGTCCCCTCTACGGCGGCGCGGCCGTCGCTGTGACAGGAGGAGCACTGCTCGCCGGACTTCGTGACCGGATGGCCCGACGCGCAGCCGGCAAGTCCCAAGACCCCCAGCCCCAGGCACCCGGCGAGGGCGACGCGCAGCCAGCGGTCGTGGCGGCGAGGGCGAAGACGCGCGGTTGTCGGCGCTTTCTTCTCTGCCGGGACGACTTCGGAGGAAGGGGCGGCGCAGTGGATCATGGGAGCACTCCTTGCTTCGGGGAACAATGTCCGCAGTCTAGCATAACTTCCCGAGTGTTCCGGGCGCGTTAAACCCCTCCCGAAGTCTCCCGTGGTCGTTGGGCCCCGAAGCCCCTCGGCTCGCCAGATTTCCCGCTACTCCCCACGGCCGCCGGCGACATCGGCCCTTTGGGCCTCGATGAGCTTGCGCAGGATGTTCTGGCGCAGGCGCTTGAGTTCCTCGGGGCCCTTTGCGCAGGGGTCGCCCTCCGTCTGCCCGTCGGACTCCTCGGCCCGCTTCACCGCGCTGCTGATGGAGTCGAGCGCCCGCACCAGCTGGCGTTTATCATCGTCGGAAAGCTCCTCGTAGAACAGTGACAGCTCGTCGATGGGTGCCTGCTCCACGGCGCGCCCCGCCTCGGTGAGCCGAACGACGATGACGCGCCCGTCGCTCGCCGACCGGCTGCGCTCGATGAGCCCCTTGGCCTCCAGCTTTACCAGCAGCTCGTTTAGCGATGCCGTGCGAATGTCCAGCATCGCCGCCAGCTCCTTGGTGGAGATGCCGTCGCGCTTCTTGAGCGCGGCGATCACCTGGCCCTGGCCGCGCAGGGGGTTGTGCAGGGGTGAGGGGCCGTGGCCGAGGAACTGCCGCAGGTAGCGCTGGGCCAGCCGGTGGTACAGCAGGATGAACTCCATGGTGACGGCCTGATCGAGCGCCTCGCCCGTGGCCGCATCGAGGTCGGCGGCCCTCGCGCGGTCCCGCGCCTGCGCCATATCGCAGCATTCGAAGTGATCCATGGCCGCCCCCTTCCCGATATCCTCGTCTTCTGGCTTCCGCTTGCGGAGAAAATGCAGGGTCTTCCATATACAGAAGGTACCTGTTGTAAAATGACGGCCACGCGCACGCGACGGTCGGAGAGGCCCTGCGAGGCTCAGTATAGCAGAGCGTCTTCTCCGGTCTGCCCCTGCGCCCCGACGGCATTCGACGAAAGCGGGCGTTATGCTCTCACGATTCAGCGTCAAGCATCCCTATCTCATCGTGGTGGCGGTCATCATCTGCCTCATTCTGGGCGGCGTGTCGCTCACGAAGATGAAGACCGACCTCATGCCCGACATGGACATTCCCTACCTGGCCGTCATCGCCACCGACCCGGGCGCTTCGGCCGAGAAGGTGGAGGCCGAGGTGACCGACGTGCTGGAAAGCGCGCTGTCCACGGTGAGCGGCGTCTCTTCCGTGATGAGCCAGTCGGCCAACAACTACGCCATGGTGTTCCTGGAATTCGAGGACGGCACCGATATGGACTCGGCCATGGTGAAGGTGTCCTCGGCCATCAACCAGGTGGAGAGCACGCTGCCCGAGACCGCCGGCACCCCCAACATCATGGAGATCTCCATGGACATGATGGCCACCATGTACGTGGCCGCCGCCGACAGCGAGAAGAACATCTACGAGCTGTCCGACTTCGCCGCCGACACGCTGGCGCCGCGCCTGGAGCGGGTCGACGGCGTGGCCGACGTATCGCTGGCCGGCACGGTGCAGCAGACCGTGGAAGTGCGGCTTTCCGACGACAAGATAGAGGACGTGAACAATCGCATCCTGGCCAGCGTGAACGACGAGCTGGCCGATGCGAAGCAGGAGATCGATGACGGCGAGGCCGACCTGGAAGCGGCCGAGGACGAGATAGCATCCCAGCAGAAGACTCTCGCCGACAAGGAGAAGGAGACGGGCGACCAGCTGGGCCAGGCTTCCTCGGGGCTGACGCTGGCCATTTCCTCCACCATGACGAAGGTGTCCTCGCTCGGGGCCCAGCTGCAGTCGCTCGCGGCCGAGGGCGAGTCGCTGCAGGGCGAGCTGGCCGACAAGCAGGTCCGCGCCGAGGAGCTGCAAGGGCGCGTGGCCGAGCTGCAGGCCCAGGCGGCCGCGCTGCAGGCCCAGATGGAGGCGGCGACGGCGGCGGGCTCTCTGGAAGAGGCCGCGGCCCTGGCGCAGTCGCTGAAGGCCACGACCGACGAGCTGCAGACCGCGGCCGGCGAGCTGACCGATATTGGCACGCGCCTCGGCGAGGTGGGCGAGACCTTGAAGGCCATGCCCGAGAAGGCGGCCGACTTGCAAAAGCAGCTGGAAGCGGCCACCGCCGAGCTGGAGGGCTACCAGAAGCAGCTGGCCCAGGTGGAGTCCGGCAGCCTGACCGCCGCGGCCCAGTTCGGCAGCGGCAGCGCCCAGCTGGCCAGCGCGAGCGCCACCATCGAGCAGAGCCGCGCGCAACTCGACCAGGCCCGCGAGCAGTACGAGGACGCCCGGGAAAGCGCCATCGAGCAGGCCAACGTGGACGCCCTCGTGGACAAGACGACGCTCGCGAACCTCATCCGCGCCCAGGATTTCTCCATGCCGGCGGGGTATCTCGGCAACGCCGACGAGGACAACCAGTGGCTGCTGCACGTGGGCGACAACATCGAGAGCCTAGAGGCCTTGGAAGACCTGCTGCTCGTGGCCATCGATGACGTGGGCGACGTGCGCCTGCGCGATGTGGCCGACATCACCGTGGTGGACAACGTGGGCGACGCCTACATGTCCCTGAACGGCGGCGACGGCGTGCTGCTGTCGGTGTACAAGTCCTCCACCGCCTCCACCAACCAGGTGTCCGCCGCCTGCCGTGAGGCCGTGGCGGAGCTGTCCGAGGAATTCCCCAGTCTCGATCTGCGCGTCGTGTCCGACCAGGGCAAGCTCATCGACATGTTCATCTCCTCCATTGTGAACTCGCTGCTTCTGGGCGGCCTGCTCGCCGTGGTGGTGCTGGCGCTGTTTCTGCGCGACTGGAAGCCCACGGTGCTCGTGGCCGTCTCCATTCCGTTCTCGGTGCTGCTGGCGCTGCTGCTCATGTACTTCACCGGCGTGTCCGTGAACATCATGTCGCTCGGCGGCCTGTCGCTCGCCATCGGCATGCTCGTGGACAACTCCGTGGTGGTGCTCGAGAACATCTACCGCCTGCGCGGGCGCGGCATCAGCCCGGCCCGGGCGGCGGTCCAGGGCGCCAAGCAGATCTCGGGCGCGGTGGTGGCTTCCACGCTCACCACGGTCTGCGTCTTCGCGCCCATCGCGTTTACCACGGGCATGGTCAACCAGATGATGATGCCCTTCGCGCTCACCCTCACCTACGTGCTCACCGCCTCGCTCGTGGTGGCGCTCACCCTCGTGCCGGCGCTCTCGCGGTTCGTGTTCCGCCGCTACCGCCCGCGCCGCGACGGCCTCTTCGAGAAGGTGAAGGGCGCCTACGGTCGCTCGCTGCAGTTCGCCCTGCGCCACAAGGTGCTGCCGCTCGCCGTGGCCGTGGGGCTTCTCGTGGCCGCCGTGGTCGGCGTGGTGAACATGGGCATCTCCATGATTCCGTCCATGGCCTCCAAGACGGTCTCCTTGGCCGTCACGCTGCCCGAGGACACCGAGAAGGACGAAGCCTTCGCCGTGGCCGACCAGATCATGGAGCGGGCGCTTTCCGTGGAGGGCGTGGGCACCGTGGCGGCCATCGACGGCACGGCCACGGTGTCGGTGGTCTCCTCGGCGGCGGCCGACACCGGCGCCGAGAGCTTCGACCAGTTCATGTTCTATCTGGAAATGGACGACAGCGTGACCACGGACGCCCAGGTGCACGCCGTGGTGGACGAGGTGGTGGCCCGCACGGAGGACCTGCCCTGCGAGGTGGCCTCCAACGCCTCGTCGGACTCGTCGATGTCCTCCATGATGGGCAGCGGGCTGTCGCTCACCATCACCGGCGAGGACCCGGAGAAGCTCACCGAGCTGTCCGAGGAGGTCATGGCCGTCGTCGGGGAAGTGGAGGGCTACACCGAGATCGCCAACGGCATGGAAGACGCCGACCGCGAGCTCAACCTCGTCATCGACGAGGACGCGCTCACCCGCGAGGGTTGGACGGTGGCCCAGCTCTACGAGTACTTGGCCGGCGCGCTGTCCTCCGAGGCCGACTCCACCAAGCTTGCGATGGATGGCTCGAAGGCCCAGGTGACCATCGTGGACGAGACCCACGTGCTCACCCGCGAGAACATCTTGGACGAGAAAGTGACCCTCGCCGGGCGCGACGGCGAGTCGAAGGAGGTGGCCATCGGCGAGTTCGCCACCTTGGAGGAGAGCGAGGCGCCGGCCACCATCGCCCACGAGAACTCCCAGAAGACCATCACCGTGACCGCCGAGGTGGCCGACGGCTACAACAACGCCCTGCTCTCCCGCGAGCTCCAGCAGAAGCTGGACGGCCTTGAGCTGCCCGACGGCTACTCCATGAGCTTCGGCGGCGAGCTGCAGAACATCGACACCATGTTGGAGCAGATGATGCTTCTGCTCATCGTGGGCTTCGTGCTCATCTACCTCGTGATAGTGGCCCAGTTCCAGAGCCTGCTGTCGCCCTTCATCGTCATGATGACGGTGCCCCTCGCCTTCACCGGCGGCTTCGCGGCGCTGTGGGCGGCCGGCGAGCAGCTGACCATGATGTCGCTCATGGGTTTCGCCGTGCTCATGGGCACCGTGGTGAACAACGGCATCGTGTTCGTCGACTACGTGAACCAGCTGCGCCGCGGCGGCCTAGAGAAGCGCGACGCGCTGGAGGCGGCCGGCCGCACCCGCATGCGGCCCATCCTCATGACGGCGCTCACCACCATCTTAGCCATGCTGCCGCTCGTGTTCAGCCAGGAAATCGGCGCCTCCATGGAGCGCGGCATGGCCCTTGTGGTGGTGGGAGGCCTCGCCTACGCCACGCTCATGACCCTCTACATCGTGCCGGTGCTGTACGATTTGCTCTACCGCAAGGTGCCCACGGAGGTCGATCTGGGCGACGAGTCCATCGATGACGACCCGGGCGACGCCCAGGCCTATCTGGAAGAGCTGCGCGGCAAGCACGCCCGCGTGGAAGGAGGCTCGCTGCCGGCGTAGGAGGACGGCTCGTGAAAACCGAGCAATCCCTGGGCAACGTCGCGGCTTTCTCGGTTGTCAAGGGAAGGCCACATTGCTAAAGTTTGCCGATGCGCGGTTCGGCTCCGGCCTTTGTGCCGCGCCATCTCGACGATCGGTATCGGAAGGAGGAGAGCGCTGCGTGGTAAAGCGCGAGAACCTGCTCGTGATTGCGGGGCTGTTCTGGCTGTTCGCCGGTGTGAACGTGGCCGGCATCGGCGTGCGCAGCTTCTTCTCGGTGGAGGTGGGGGCATGGCCCTGGATGCTCGCCGTCATGGCGGTCGTGTTCGTCGCATTCGGGCTGATGTTCCGGAAGGTGTCGCGCAAGCACGCCGCGCGCATCATGGCGCACCCGCGCGATCGGGTGAGCTTCATCCGCACCTTCGACGCCAAAGGCTACCTCATCATCGCCATCATGATGGGCGGCGGCATCGCCCTGCGCGCCTTCAACCTCGTGCCGCTTGAGTTCATCGGCAGCTTCTACCCGGGCCTCGGCACGGCGCTCGCCCTTACGGGCGTCACCCTCATCGCTGCCCGCCGGGGACGCGGTCCGGCGCTTTCCCCATCGAAGGCCTCAAAATTGGATAAAGGCGGGAAATGACCGGTCGCTCCTTCGCCTGACCCCGCTTTGGGGGTAGAGTGCGAGACACTTATTTTGATCGGGAAGGGGGCGCTGTGGGCCTGGGTGGTATCAAGCTGGCGGAATACGCTGACCCACGCGCCGTGTCGCGGGGCGTGGGCATCGCCGCCCATGCCGCGTCGATCGCAGATCGGCGGGTGCGGCGACGCGATGATGCGTCGGTGATTACCGGTCGGGTGGCCTCGGCTTCGGGCGTTGCGGATTACTTCAACGTCGATGTCGTGTTCGCCGATTTCGAGTCTCGCATCGTCGACTATGATTGCGATTGCCCCGCCGCCGCGCGCTTCGAAGGCATGTGCAAGCACTGCGTGGCGCTGACGGTCGCCTACTTCGCGCAGCCCAAGTCTTTCGAGGAGATAGGCGATGGCCGTGCCGCCGTTTCGCCGGGCCGGACGACGAGCGAGGCGCTGGCGCAGTGCCTGGCGGCTCGATCCGACGCGACACCCGTGCGCGTCGGCGCGCTCGCCGCGGACGCAGCTGCGGGCACCGTGCATCTCGCCGTGCATCTTGCCTACGATAGGCGCTTCTGGTCGATGGATCTGACCGTGGAAGGCCCTCGCGGAACCTATGTAGTGCGCGACCTTGAGGCCTTTGCCCATCGCGTGCAGCGCGGGGAGCATTTCTCCTATGGAAAGAAGCTCGCCTTTGCCCATCGGCTCGAGGCCTTCGACGGGCCTTCCCGGGCCGTGGCCCGTAAGGTGGCGGAGCTGTTTCCCGACGAGCGCCTGTTCGGCGGCTCGATGTTTCGCGCGGCGGGAAGCAAGCGCGCGGTGCGCCTGCGCGAGGCAGAGCTGGCCGACCTTTTGACGGCCATGGGGGAGGGCGCTGAATTCACGTTTGGGGGATGGGACGCGCCACCAGCGGCTGCGAGCCGGGGCGCGGCGGCGCCGGGGGCGCGTGAGGGCGATGAGAAGCAGGGCAACGGAGACGGCCTTTGGGTTGTCACCAGGGATGTTCCGGCGCTGACACTGCGGTTCGTCCCTGCCGAGGGCGGCTTTGAGCTGGCGCTTTCCGAACGGGTGCTCGTGGTGCGCGGGCTGGAGGAGGCCTTCGTGCTGTCCGACGGCGTGGCCGCGCGAGCGACGGGCGCCGACGCGCGGGCCTTTGCCTGGTTGCGCGAGGCGGGCCTGACCGCCGACGGCGCTGCAGGGGAGGGGGCAGTCTTCATCGCCGAGCGCGATGCCGAGGCGTTCTGCCGGTGCGCGCTGCCGGTGCTAGAAGAGACGCTTTCGGTGGAGCTGCCGGAAGCATGGGAGGCTCTGCGCCCCGTGGCCGGCACGCTCGCCTTCTACTTCGACGTGACGGGGAAGAAGGAGGCCGCGCTCATTCGCCTCACGGTGAAGGCGTTCTACGGCGAGCGCGAGGTGGTGCTGGAAAGCCCCGCCGATTCCGCCGAGGAGCCGGAGCTGCGGCCGGCCTCGAGCCAGGCCTTCCGCGATCAGGATTTGGAAGATGCGGGGGTGGCCGCGGCGGCGCAGTTCTTCGACGGCTCGTGCACGCTGCCCCTGCGTCAGACCGAGCTGGCCGGCGAGCTGCTCTACGGCGGCCTTTCGCAGTTTCGGGCCGTCGGCGAGGTGTTCACCACTCCCGCCTTCGACCGGCTTATCATGGAACGGCCGCCGCGGGTGTCGCTGGGCCTCTCCCTGCGCGCGAACCTCATTCAGATGGACGTGCGCGAGAGCGATCTTTCCGCCGATGAGCTGCGGGCGATGCTTTCTGCCTACCGGCGCCGCAAGCGCTTCCACCGCATGAGCGACGGGCGCATCGCCGCTTTGGGCGAGGGGGACGTGGCGGCGCTCGGCGACATGATGCGCGACTTGGGCGTGTCGGCCGACGCGTTGCTCGAGGGCGGCGCCGAGTTGCCGACCTACCAGGCGTTCTACCTAGATCGGGAATATGGCGACGCCGTGCGCGACCGCGCCTTCGAAGACTACCTGCGCTGTTTGGACGAGCCGGGCGAGCTTGTGGCGGCGCCCGCATCTCTCGCGGGTACGCTGCGGCCCTACCAGGTAGAGGGTTTCCGCTGGCTGGCGCGCCTGGCATCGCTCGGCTTCGGCGGCATTCTGGCCGACGAGATGGGCCTCGGCAAGACGCTGCAGATGATTGCCCTGGTGAAGAGCTTGCGCGATTCGGGGCAGCTGGGTGGCCCGGTGCTCGTGGCCTGCCCCGCCTCGCTCGTGTTCAACTGGGCCGACGAGTTCGCCCGGTTCGCGCCCGACGTGCCGGTTTGCGCCTTAGAGGGCTCCCGAGCGCACCGCGAGGCGCTACTATTCCGTGCGACGCAGGGGATAGACGAAGGGCGCGTTCTCGGGTGCGGGGACGATGCGGGCGAGGACGCGCGAACGGCTGGCGAGCGAATCGCTGGCGCTTCGAGCGCCGATGTCCCGTGCGTGATCGTGGCCTCCTACGACTGCGTGCGCATCGATGGCGCGCAGCTCGCGCGTGTCGAATGGGGCTTGGTGGTGCTCGACGAGGCCCAGTACATCAAGAACCACGCCACCAAGACCACCCGGGCCGTGAAGCGCTTGCGGGCGCCCTTGCGCTTCGCGCTCACGGGCACGCCGGTGGAGAACCGCCTCTCGGAGCTCTGGAGCATCTTCGACTTCCTCATGCCGGGGTTCCTCGGCAGCTACGAGCGGTTCCGCGAGCGTTACGAGCTGGGCATTATCGGCGAGGATGAAGAGGCGGCGGCTCGCCTGCGCGCGCTCATCGAGCCGTTTGTGCTGCGCCGCCGCAAGGCCGACGTGCTCACTGATCTGCCCGCCAAGCTCGAGAGTATCCGCTATGTGCCGCTCGGCCGCGAGCAGCGTCGGCTCTACGACGGCGCCGAGCAGCGCCTGCGCGAGGATCTGAACGCCCAGAAGCGGCAGAACGCCTCGCGGGCCAATCGCCGCGGGCACATTCCCGATGCGGAGAAGAGCGCCGTCGAGGTGCTGGCCGAACTGACGCGCCTGCGCCAGATCGCGCTCGACCCGGCGCTCGTGTTCGAGAACTACAAGGGCGGCGCCGAGAAGCTGGGCGCCATCATGGAATTGGTGGACGAGGCCATGGAAGCTGGGCGCAAGGTGCTCATTTTCTCGCAGTTCACGAGCTATTTGGACGTGCTTTCCGCCGAGCTTGACCGTCGCGGTATCGGGCATTTCGCCATAACGGGCGCCACGCCGAAGCGCGAGCGCGTGCGTCTTGTGCGGCAGTTCAATAACGACGAGACACCCGTGTTCCTTGTGTCGCTGAAGGCCGGCGGCACGGGGCTGAACCTCACGGGCGCTTCGGTGGTGGTGCACGCCGACCCCTGGTGGAACGCGGCCGCCACCGACCAGGCGACCGACCGTGCCCACCGCATCGGGCAGAACCGCGAGGTGGACGTGTACAAGGTGGTGGCGAAGGGAACCATCGAGGAGCGCATCGTCGCCTTGCAGGAGGCCAAGCGCGACCTGGCCGATTCCGTGATCGCCGCCACGGCCGGCGAGGCGCTCGCCGGCCTCACCCGCGAGCGCCTCGCGGAGCTTCTCGGGGAGGCGGACTAGCGGGTTTCGTGCAGGATTTTCCGATTGGGAGAGCCTGCTCGCTCGGAAAGCCCGAGAACGACTCTCTCAATCGGAAAATCCTGCACCATTCCAGCACGAAGACTCTCCCTATCGAAAAATCCTGCACGTTCTGGCAGGTTCGGCCGACTTGCGTCTGGCCATCTCGCACTCGGCCGCCTCGCGCCCGCCAAACCAGAAGGGGCGGCCCGAAGGCCGCCCCGTGTGGATGAGATCCCTTGTCTCGGCTAAGCGCCAGCCGGGAAAGCGCTACTTGCGCTTGTCCTCTTCCACCATGGCATTGATGGCGGCGCGCTCCTGGTCCTCCAGGCGCTCCTCGGCCGCGTCCAGCGCGCGCTTGTCGTGCTTGGCGTTGGCGATGGCGAGCACCGCGCCGGACAGCGCAAACAAGGCGATGGCATTGGGAATGACCATCAGCTGGTTGAACATGTCGGCGAGCTCCCACACCAGGTCGTTGGAGAGCAGCGAGCCCATGAAGATGAAGGCCAGCGCGATGATGGTGAAGGGCAGCACCGCCTTCTTGCCGAAGAGCCATTCCACGTTCAGCTTCGCGAAGAGGTTCCACGAAAGGATGGTAGAGAAGGCGAAGAACAGCAGGCAGATGGCCACGAACCAGGCGCCCACATTCGCGCCGAAGAACTGCCCGAAGGCCAGCTGAGCGATGTTGGTCTTGGTGATGGTCTCGGCGGTCAGCGTCGCGTAGTCGCCGGTGGCCAGCGTGCCGTCGCCCACGTAGAGCACCGACAGCACCACGAGCGCGGTCATGGTGACGACGATGATGGTGTCCACGAACACGCCGATCATGGCCACGACGCCCTGCTCGTGCGGATCCTTCACCTCAGCGAGCGCGTGAGCGTGCGGAGTGGAGCCCATGCCGGCCTCGTTGGAGAACAGGCCGCGCTTGGCGCCCTGGCTGATGGCGGCGATGATGCCGAAGGTGGCGCCGCCCACGGTGGCGTCGGGGTTGAAGGCGCACTCGAAGATGAGCGCGAAGGTGGCCGGAATGTTAGCGGCGTTCATGATGAGCACGACGAGCGATCCGAGCACGTAGAGCACGGCCATGATGGGCACGATCTTCTCGGTAACGGCGGCCAGGCGGGACACGCCGCCGATGAACACGGTACCGGCCAGGATGACCACGATGAGGCCCATGACCCAGGTGGGGATGCCGAAGGCGGTGTTCATGGTCTCGGCGATGGAGTTGCTTTGCACCATGCAGCCCATGAAGCCGAGCGCCAGAATGATGGCCACGGCGAAGAATCCGGCGAGGAACTTGCCCCCGTTGCCCTTGAAGGCCGTGGTGATGTAGTAGACTGGGCCGCCGTGCACGGTACCGTCCTCGTCGACTACGCGGGTCTTCTGGGCCATGACCGCCTCGGCGTAGTTGGTGGCCATGCCGAGCAGGGCGATGATCCACATCCAGAAGATGGCGCCCGGGCCACCCACGATGATGGCGCCGCAGGCACCCACGATGTTGCCCGTGCCCACCTGGGCCGCGATGGCGGTAGAGAGCGCCTGGAACGACGTCATGCCGCCGCCTTGGTTACCGCCGCGCAGGCTGAAGTCGCCGAACACGCGGCGCCAGCCCTCTCCGAAGCAGCGGAACTGGATCGCCTTGGTGCGCACGGTGAACCAGATGCCCATGCCGAGCAGCAGGATGATCAGGATGTAGTTGGATAGGTAGTTGTTGATGGTGGTAACGATACCAAGCAGCGCCTCTTCCACGGCATTCCCTTCTTCTCTCGAGAAAACTCGGGGGAACTCATGCGTGGGCGGCCGAAGAAGTCGCGTCATCGCTCTGTCCGTTTGCCTGAGAGATTCAGCTTGCCTGCGGAGGTCGTCCGCGCGCAAGCCTTGCACCTTCGGCACTCACTTAAGAGTTCTCCAGAGTTTTCTCCGCCCCCGGTTTGCCCCTTGCGTTCGCGCCGCGCCTTTCGGTACGTGGTCGCTCGGGCATCCCGAAGACATCACAGAAATATCGACTCGGCCACTATACGCCCTGACACGCTGTCGATCAACAACTATTTTGCTCAACGTTACGCGTTGTCCCCGCAATGCCTTCGAAATGCCCGCAAAAGGCGCGACGCCCGTGCTAGACTGACGGCAAAGAGAGTGACAAAAGAGAATGACTAAAGAGAGTGACAAAGCCAAAGAAAGTGATTGCCATGGGCAAGTACGATAAGCTGTGGAAATACGTGGAAAATCAAGAGGGCGACGAGCTGACGCTCACTTTCGACGAGATTGGCACTATCGCCGGCATCCCGCTGGATCACTCATTTCTCAACTACAAGAAAGAGCTCGTGCCCCACGGCTGGGAAGTGGGCAAGGTATCCATGAAGCAGAAAACCGTTCATTTTCACCGGCTGACGGAATAGGTTTCAACCGTCCTGTTGTCCGTTTGGTCAACGAAGATGCCGCTCTGCGCATGAGATTGCCGTTTATGAGCGTCAAAAAAGAGAATTCGTAACCAATATTATTGAATCTCGTTAAATATGACGAGATTTCTCGCCTCGAGACGCTCATAAACGGCAATCTCATGCAAAAACAGCCCCTTTCGTTGACCGAGATGACGCATCTGTTTTTTCGTTCGGGCATGGTCTTGTGTTTGGTGGAAGTCCCGCGCGGGTGCCGGCCGAATCTACCGGTTTGGTTCCCTGGCGAGACACCAAACCCGGTTGTTTTGCCACAGTTTCGGGGCGGCTGCGTCTCCATCATTTTACAGAATGCGCCCCAGTCTTTTACGAAGCGCTGACGGCTCTTTTACCGAGCATCCCTAGGATAGCTCTTGCACGTCGGCTGCCGCCGCGCGAACCCCCTCCTCGTCTGCTCAGCCGATCGCGGAGATCTGGCAGAGCGCTCTTCTCGCTTCGCCGGGGCGGCCGTCGTGTCAAAGAGGCAAGAAGATGATGAGAGGAAAGGTTTATGACCCAGCAATTCTTTGACCCGCAGCGCAACAGCCTGAACCGACCTGTCGCCTCCGATGCGGGCGACCTCCGCATGAGCCGGCGCTCCTTCCTGGCGGGCAGCGCCATCCTGGGCGCTCTGGCGTTCTCGGGGGCCCTGAGTGGTTGCTCCTCCCCGACGGGATCCGCCACCGGCTTGGCGGCGACCGGCGATGGCGCGACCGGCGACGGCGCCGCCGATGCGGGCGAGCCGATCGTCATGGTGTGGCTGCCGGATAACTCCTCGGCCGATCTGAGCGGCGCGCGCGAGGTGATCGCCGCCGCCATCACGAAGGCGTGCGGCCGTCCCGCCGAGATGCTCACGACGGTGGACTACAACGTGACCATCGAGGCCATCGCCACGGGCAAGGCGCAGATAGCCTATCTGGGATCCGAGGGTTACGTGCAGGCCAACCGGAAGAACCCGGCGGTGCAGGCGGCCTTCACGGAAAGCGACGAAGAGGGCGGCTTGGACGGCGCCTGCTACTACAGCCGCATCGCGGTGCTCGCTGAGAACGCCGATCAGTACCGCTCGGGCGCCACGTACTCCATCGACAACATTCGCGGTGCATCGTTCTCCTTCGTGTCCGCCACCTCGACCTCGGGCTTCGCGGTGCCCTCGGCCACCATCGTCGAGAAGTTCGGTTTGGAAAGCTCCGATGAGCTGCTGGAATCCGGATCGTTCTTCTCCGAGGTGCTCTTCGGCAACTCCCACCAGGGCTCGGCGGTGAACCTTCTCTCCGGCGATGCGGATGCGGCGGCTTTCGACGACGTCGACGTGGACATGTACTTCGATCTCGTGGAGGGCGAGGCCAACACGGTGGGCGCCCGCTACCGGGTGCGAGACGATGCCGGCGATCCGTTCGAGGCCGTGCACGGGAAGGAGTTCGTCATCATCGGCATCGCCCCGGTGCTCAACGCCCCTATCTGCTTCAACGAGGAGGCGCTGCCGGCGGCCGACCGCGAGAAGATCGTCGCCTACTTCTGCTCCGACGAGGTGGCCAACGACCCGGCCATCTTCATGGACCCGGAGGACGAGAACGCCAAGGGAATCTGGGAGAAGGAGTCGCCGGCGAAGTGCTTCGTCGAGGTGGACGACGCCTGGTACGATCCGATCCGCGAGCTGGGCGGTGCTGCCTAATGGACGGGCATTCGGCGCACGCGTCTTTGGCGGGGGATGTGCCCCTCCTCGAGATGCGCTCGGTATCGAAGCGCTACGACGGCCGCGGACGGGCGCTTTCCGAGGTGAGCCTGAAGGTGGCGCCCGGCGAGCTGGTGGCCGTCATCGGCAGCTCGGGAGCGGGGAAGTCGACGCTGCTGCGCTGCGTGAACAAGCTCATCGACTGCACGGAGGGCGAGATCCTCTTCGAGGGGCGCGACATCGCGCGGGCGCGCGGCCGTGAATTGCGCCATGCCCGCCGGCGCATCGCCATGATCTTCCAGCACTACAACCTGGTGTACCGCGCCACGGCCATCGAGAACGTGCTGCAGGGCCGTTTGGGCTACAAGTCGGCTGTTGCCGGCATGCTGGGGCGCTACAGCGAGGACGAGAAGCGCCGGGCCTTCGAGGCACTCGATCGCGTGGGCATGGCCCCGTTCGCCTACAAGCGCGCCGACCAGCTCTCCGGCGGCCAGAAGCAGCGCGTGGGCATTGCGAGGGCCTTGCTGCAGGAGCCGGCGCTCATGCTCGCCGACGAGCCCATCGCGAGCCTCGACCCGAAATCGTCGCGCACGGTGATGGAGCTTCTGCGCTGGATCGCCACCGAGCTTCGCGTGGGCTGCCTGGTCAACTTGCACCAGGTTGACTTCGCGCTCGAGTTCTCCGATCGGGTTGTGGCGCTGAAGGCGGGCGAGGTGGTCTTCGACGGCGCCCCGGATCGCTTGACTTCGGCGACCATCGCCGAGATCTACGGCGAGGCGGAGCCGCGCGGGGCAGTGGGGCCGACGGAGTCGGCGGAGTCGGTGGAGGCCGCCGCGGCGCCCTGCCGCAACGCGGGATCCTGCCCGGTCGAGGCCGTGCTCGAGGCCGGGGTGGCCTGATGGACACTGAGGGAAAGCGCTTCTTCGCGCGTCGCACGCTGACGACGGCGGCCGCGGCGGCGGGACTGCTCCTTTTGGGGGCGCTGTCCGGTGCCTATGTCGGGTTCGATCTCCCGCAGGCGCTCATCGACATTCCGAGTGGCCTGGTGTGGATGGTGGTGAGCTTCTGCCCCTCGCCGTCCTCGCTCGAGCGGCTCGGCACCATCCTGCCCGCCCTGGCCTCCACGGTGCTCGTATCGGTGGCGGCCAGCTGCTTCGCCGCGATTGCAGCCTTCGCCTTCGCGGTGGTGGGCTCGCGCGCGGTGGGCCCGGGCGGCCCGGCCGGTGCCCTTGTGCGCGCCGTGGCGTCGCTGTTCCGGAACATCCCGATGGTGGCCTGGGCGTTTATCTTGCTGTTCTCGTTCAAGCAGAGCGATTTCACGGGCTTTCTGGCCCTGTTCCTCACGAGCTTCGGCTATCTGACGCGCTGCTTCTTGGAGAGCATCGACGAGACGAGCGAGGGCCCGGTGGAGGCGCTGCGGGCGACGGGCGCGGGCTTCTGGGCCATTGTGGTGCGGGCGGTGATCCCGCTCACGATCACCTCGGTCATGAGCTGGGTCCTGTACATGATTGAGACGAACATCCGCGACGCGACGCTGGTGGGCCTGCTTACGGGCACGGGCATCGGATTCGTGTTCGACGTGTACTACAAGAGCTTTCGCTATGACGCGGCGGGCCTGGTGCTTTTGGCGATCATCGCCGTCGTCATCGCCTGCGAGGCGACATCGAACTTCGTGAGGAGGCGCATCCTATGAGCAACGACGCATCGGTGCTGGCGGCGGGCGGCGGCGAAGATCTGCTGTTTCCCTCCGCCGCAAGAACGCGGTCGGGCAAGCTGCGCGTGCGCGGGCGGGACTCGTCGAGGCGCGCCTTGGGCGTCACGGTCGCTGTGCTGGCGGCGCTGACGGTGGTGTGCCTGGCCACCATGGACTACGGGCGCGTGTCGCTGCCCGAGGCTGCGGCGGCGGCCTGTGCCGACTTTATCGCCATGATGGCGACACCCGGGCTGGGCGGCCACTTTACCTGGGCGGACGTGATAAGCGGCCTGTTTGTCTCGTTGGCCCTGGCGGTGCTGACCACGCTTATCGGCGCCGTTATCGCGTTCGCACTCGGGCTCGCGGCGTCCTCGAACCTCTCGACGCGCGGGGTCAGCAACGTCATCAAGGTGGCCATGTCGGTGGCCCGCGCCGTGCCGACCATCCTGTGGGTGCTCGTGTTCTCGGTGGCCATAGGCCTCGGGCCCGAAGCGGCCGTCATCGGCCTTTTGTTCCACAGCGTGGCCTATCTGGTGAAGGCCTACTCGGAGAGCTTCGAGGAAGTGGATGAGGGCGTCGTGGAGGCTCTGCGGGCGTCGGGCGCGGGCTTTTGGGCCGTGGTGTTTCGCGGGGTGGTGCCCGAGTCGGTGAACGAGATGCTGTCGTGGACGTTCATCCGGTTCGAGATCAACTTCGTGAACGCCGTGGCCGTGGGTGCCGTGGCGGGCGCCGGCGGCATCGGCTACCAGCTGTTTTTGGCGGGCAGCTTCTACTGCAACATCCATGAAGTGGGGCTCATCGTGTACTTGTGCCTGGCCGTTGCCGTGGTGCTCGAGCTGGTTGCGACGGCCCTGCGCCGCCGCAACGCGGTGAGCCGGTAAAAAAGCGCATCCGCTCGCGCCGCCCCGAGGGGGCCGCACGGGCGCATGCCGTAGGTATGCGAGGAAAAAGGAGAGACAAGAAGGTGAAACGTTACGAGCGAACGCGCATCCTTGTCGAGGGCGACGCCCGCATCGGCCGCGCGATGGCCGACGACGCGCTGGCCCAGATGGGCGAGGAGGCCGTGAGCGTGGTTGAGGGTCCGCGCGAGTGCCTGGTCATGGTGCAGGTGCGCGAGACGGCCCGGGGCAGCCGATTCTATTTGGGAGAGGCTTTGGCGACCACCTGCCGCGTGCGTGCGGCGGGCTTCGCGGGAATGGGTCTCGTGCTGGGCAGCCAGCCTGATCGGGCGCGGGATTTGGCCGTGATCGACGCTGCCTTTGGCGGGGCGTGCGGCGAGGCCTGGCAGAAACGGTGGGACGCGCATCTGGCGCAGGAGGCGGCGCGTCTGGCCGCCGCAAAGGCCGCGGAGGCGGCCCGCGTGCGTGCCACGCGCGTGGACTTCTCGACGATGAAGGTGGAATCATGAGTATGGAAGAGGCCCGGCTGCACCGTGCGCAGCGGGCGTTTCGGAAGGTGCTGGACGCCTTTGCGCGCCCGGGCACGGTGCGCGAGATCGAGGTTGCCGGCGATGGGCCGGCGGCCGCGCATCTGGGCGGCGCCCTCGCCGCCGCCGTGGAGCTGTTCGTCGACCAGGCGGTGACGTTCGCCGTTGCGGGCGATGGGTCCGATCAGGCGGAGGAGGCCCTCGCGGCGGGCACCCGCGCCGCGGCCACGGCGCTGCCGCGGGCCGATTTCGTCATCGCGAGCGGTGGTGCGGCCGCAAGCGCCGAGGCCGTGCGCGGCGCTGGCGGCGGGACGCCGCTTTCCCCCGAGAAGGGGGCGACGGTGATCATCTTGACGGGACGCGTGAGCGAGGGCCCCGGCGACGGACTGGTTTCCTGCTCGGTGAGCGGCCCGGGCGTCAGGGACGAGAACCGGTTCTACGTCGACGATGTGGCATGGCTCGCCGCCCGCAACGACCGGTGCGACGAGTTCCCTTGCGGCGTAGATGTGCTTCTGGTGGACGATGGGGCCCGTGTGGTGGCGCTTCCCCGCACGTCCCAGGTGCGATGCGGGAAGGAGGCGGGCGAACCATGGGCTATGTAGCAGTTCGCGGAGGCGGGGCGGCCATCGAGGAGAGCTTGCGGCTTTTGGAATATGACCGGGTGAGCGCCTCGGCTCCCTTGGACGTCGACCAGATCGCCGGCACGTTCCCCGAGCTGATCGACCAAGTGATGGGCGAGGCGTCGCTCTACGCCCCGCGCCTGGCCGCGCTCGCCCTCAAACAGGCGCGTGGGCTGCCCGACGAGGCGGTGTTCCTCCTGCGCGCCTTCCGCTCGACGCTGGAGCGCCCCTATGTGTCCCGGCCCGTCGACACGGGGGCCATGTGGGCGGACCGGCGCATCTCGGCGGCGTTCAAGGACGTGCCGGGCGGTCAGGTGCTGGGGGCCACGCGGGACTACAGCCATCGGCTCCTCGCCTTCGATCTGGAATGCGAGGATCAGCGGGCCCTGGACGAGAAGAGGGAGGCGCTCGCCGCCCACTTCGACGAGGTTGCGCGCGACCAGGCCCCCGATCGGGCGCCCGATGCCGCGATGACGCTGCCGCGGGTGCTCGACTACCTGCGGGAGCAGGGCCTGGTGCGTTCCCGCGACGCGGCCGAGGAGGACGGCGACCCGGTGGATGCCACCATGGCGCCGCTGACGTTTCCCGCCCCGCGCTCGGTGCGCCTGCAGACGCTGGCCCGCGGCATGACCCAGGCCGTGGAGGCTTTGGGGTACGCGGCCATCCGCGGCTTCGGCCCGGCGCATCCCACCGTGGGCGAGCTGCGCCACGGGCTCGTGCCGATCGCGGTGGACGCCGCGCCGGCGGCCGCCGACGGGGCGGGAAAGGACGACGCCTATTACGTGGGATCCCTCCCCATCACGGAGGTGGAGAGCGTTTTCACCGACGACGGCGCATCGGGCGGGGAGCTTTCGCTCGCCATCGGCTACGGATGCGTGATGGGCGGCGCCGAGACCAAGGCCATTGCCATGAGCGTGCTCGACCGCTGCCTCGACGCGCCCGAGGTCCGCTATCCCACCGAGGACGAGGAGTTCGTGCTCTACCACGTCGATGGCGTGGAGGCGTCGGGCTTCATCTCCCATTTGAAGCTGCCCCACTACGTGACGTTCCAATCGAAGCTCTCGAGCGTGCGCTCCACGCGGGACGGGGGCGAAGCCGAGCTGGCCGCGGAGTCGAAGGAGGAAACGCATGCAGCGCAGCTATAATTACGCTTTTTTCGACGAGGCATCGAAGCGGGAGATCCGGCGCGCCGCCATCAAGGGGGTGTGTATTCCCGGCTACCAAGTCCCCTTCGCCTCCCGCGAGATGCCCATCGGGCGGGGGTGGGGCACCGGCGGCCTTCAGCTGACGCTCTCGCTCATCGGCCGCTCGGACGTGCTCAAGGTGATCGACCAGGGATCCGACGACAGCGTGAACGCGGTGAACATCAAGAAGCTCGTGGCCGATACCACCGACGTGCCCATCACCGATGAGACCGAGGCCGCCACGCTCATCCAGTCGCGCCACCGCATTCCCGAGAAGGCGCTGCGCGCCGACCAGATCCTCGTGCTGCAAGTGCCCACTCCCGAGCCTTTGCGCACCTTCGAGGCCAGCGAGACGGTGACGCGCCGTTTGCATGCCGAGGCCGACTACACGGGCGCGTGGCTGGAGCTGTTCGACCAGATCGTCCGCTTCGGCGTGGCCACCACCGGGGCCGATCACCCGGTGCTCGTGAACCGCCGCTACGTCATGGCGCCCTCTCCCATTCCGCGCTTCGACAACGGCAAGCTCAACCAGGCCGAGCATCTGACGCTGCTCGGTGCCGGGCGCGAGAAGAAGATCTACGCCGTGCCGCCCTACACCGACGTCGTCTCGCTCGATTTCGAGGACTACCCCTTCACCGTGGAGGATTTCACAGGGAAGCAGTGCGCGCTGTGCGGCGCGACGGAAGTCTACCTCGACGAGTTGGTGGACGAGGCGAGCGGGAGCACGTACTACCAGTGCAACGACACGGCATGGTGCGCCGCCCGGCGCGAAGCCCAAATGAGGGAAGGAGGCCCCGATGACGAGTAGCTTTGGGGGGACCGCCGCGAAAACCGCGCGTTTTGCCGACGACGAGCGGCCCGCGCTGGCGGCGAGCCACGTTTCCAAGCGCTACGGGAAGGGGTGCGCCCGGTGCCTGGCGCCCCAGGCGGTGCTCGACCGCAACATCTGCCCCGAATGCGGCACCGTGCACGCGGTGCGCGACGTGAGCCTGGAGGTGTATCCCGGCGAGATCGTGGGCATCGTGGGCGAGTCGGGATCAGGCAAATCAACGTTCATGAAGTGCCTGTACTTCGACGAGGAGGCCACCGAGGGCGATGTGCGCGCCGTCCCCTTCGACGGGGGAGTCGCCAACCTGCTCGAGTTGTCGCCCCAGCAGCGCCGCGCCGTGCGCAACAACGTGTTCGGCATGGTGTACCAGAACCCCTACCTGGGCCTGCGCATGGATTTCTCCTCGCTGTCCAACATCGCGGAGCAGATGATCGCGGCCTCGTGCCGTGAAGTGGCCGCCATGCGCGGGCGCGGCGAGGAGCTGCTCGGCAAGGTGAGCATCCCGCTCTCGCGCGCCGTCGACGCGCCGAAGCTGTTCTCGGGCGGCATGCAGCAGCGCGTGCAGATAGCCAAGGCCCTCTCCAACAACCCTCCGCTGCTCTTGCTGGACGAGGTGACCACGGGGCTCGATCTTTCGGTGCAGGCCGCCGTGCTCGACCTGATCTTGCAGATCCGCCGCGAATGGGGGGCGAGCATGCTGGTAGTGAGCCACGATTTGGGGGTCATCCGCATGCTGGCCGACCGCACCCTGGTCATGCTGGACGGACAGGTGGTGGAAAGCGGCCTGACCGATCAGATTCTGGAGGACCCCCAGCACGCCTACACCCAGCAGCTCGTGTACTCCCTGCTGTAACTGCCGCTTCCCGCGCTTATTCGCGGGCCCTTGAAAGGACTGAGAACCAATGGACAACGATTCCTGCATTATCCGCGGCGGCACGGTGGTGTGCCCCGATCGGGTGCTGCCCGACCACGACGTGGTGGTCATCGACGGGTGCATCGCGGCCATCGCGCCGCGGGCGGCCGGCGAGCTTGACGGCGAGCCCAACGCCTCGGCGGGCGTGCTGCCCATCGTGGACGCCTGCGGAGCCTTCGTGACGCCGGGCATGGTGGACGTGCATTCCGACTACGTGGAGAACGTGGCCTCGCCCAGGCCCAGCGTGGTGATGGATCTGAACGCCTCGCTCTACAAGGCGGATCGCGAGCTGGTCTCCCACGGGGTGACCACCATCTTCCACTCGCTTTCCGTGTACGGTGCGCACATCTTCGATCATAAGCCCATCCGCGACTTCTCCAATGTGAGCGCCCTCATCGAGGCGGTCGCGCGCCTGCGCGGCGGCGAGGAGCGCGACCACCTCATCCGCCACCGCCTCCATATGCGCGTCGAAGTGGACTCGGTGGATCTGTACGACGATGTTGAGCGCTGCCTGCGCTCGGGCAAGGTCGATCTGCTGTCGTTCATGGACCACACGCCGGGCCAGGGCCAGTACCGCGATATGGCGGTGTTCAGCGAAACGCTGAAGGGCTACCGCGACCTGACCGACGAGGAGGTGGCGTGCATAGCCCGCCAGCAGCAGGAGAGTGACAAGCTCACGGCCGCCCAGATGGCGGCTCTGGCGGCGCTCGCCCGCGCCCAGGGCGTGTCGGTGGCCTCCCACGACGACGACAGCATTGGGAAAGTGGAGGCCATGGCCGCGCTCGACGCCTCCATTTCGGAGTTCCCCATTTCGCTGGAGGTGGCGCACGGGGCGCGCGAGCGCGGGATGCACACCTTGGCCGGCGCGCCGAACGTCATGCTGGGGCACAGCCATTCGGGCAACCTGTCGGCGCGCGAGGCGGTGACGGCCGGGGCGGTGGACATGCTGTGCAGCGACTACTACCCGGCGGCGCTGCTGGACGCGGTCTTCGCGCTGCGGGACGAGTGCGGGGTGCCCATCGAGCAGGCCTTCGCCCTCGTGACAGTGAACCCGGCCCGGGCCGCGGGCATCGATGGAGAAGTCGGATCCCTTGAAGTGGGCAAGCGGGCCGATGTGCTGCTCGTGCGCGAAATCGCCTGCGCCGAGCGCACGATGCCCGTGGTCACGCGCGCGTTCGTGGGCGGCCATTCGGTGTTCCGCTCCCACTATCCCGACCAGCCCTTGGGCTACGGGCGCGACCTTCACGAGACGCTGCGCGTGCGCCGTGCCCGTGCCCGCGCGGCCGCCGGCGCGGGAGAGGAGGCGTAGCATGGCGCTGCTGACGATCGAGGGCCTTTCCAAGTCGTTCTACCTGCACCGGGTGAACCGGTGGGTGCAGGGCTGCCGCGACATATCCTTCGCCGTCGATCCAGGCGAGTTCGTGGGCATCACGGGACGCTCCGGGTCGGGCAAATCGACTATCTTGCGCTGCATCTGGCGGACGAACTTGCCGCAGGACGGCCGCATTCTGTACGAGTCGGCGCGCTACGGCACCCTCGATCTGGCGCGCGCCACGCAGCGCCAGATGCTGTATTTGCGCACCTGCGAGCTTGGCTACGTGTCGCAGTTCCTGAGCGCCCTGCCGCGCCAAACTGCCTACGACATCGTGATGAGGAGCGCTCTGGAAACCTACGGCGAGGAGCGTCGCGGCGAGGCGGAGCGGGCCAGCGAGGCGATGCTGCGCCACTTTGATATCGACGAGAACCTTTGGGAGCTGTACCCGCGCACCTTCTCCGGCGGCGAGAAACTCAGGCTGAATATAGCGGCGGCTATGATCAAGCGCCCGCGCCTGCTGCTGCTCGATGAGCCGACGGCCTCGCTGGACAACGCCTCGAAGGTCAAAGTGCGATCGCTGATCGAGCAGTTGAAGGCCGAGGGAACCACGATGCTCGGCATCTTCCACGATCTGGAGTTCATGGAGGGGCTGTGCGATCGCGAGTACAACATGCAGGAAGGGGCGATGTCCTGATGCGCGACTGGCATGTGCACACGACGATCTCGGACGGCTCGTGCACCGTGGGGGAAGTGCTCGCCCAGGCCGTGCATCAGGGCATCGCCTCGGTGGCCGTCACGAACCACGACACCACCGCGGGGCTCACGGCGGCTGTTGAGGCCGGTCGCGCCTTCGGTGTGGAGGTGGTGGGCGGCATCGAGATAAGCGCTTGGGACGCGACGCGCAATGCCAAGGTGCACGTACTGGGCCTGGGCCTTTCCGAGGACTCCCCGGCGGTGAACGCCCTGTGCGCGCCCACGCTCGCGGCCCGCGACGCGAACTCCCGCTGGCAGCTCGACCGGCTGCTCGAGGCGGGTTTTGCGGTGGACGTGGAGCGGGCCCTGGAGCTTGCGGCGGCCTCGACGGCCCTGTACAAGCAGCATCTCATGGCGGCTCTGACCGACGCCCCCTACGGCAGCGCCGAGTACCAGGGGCTCTACCGGCAGCTGTTCAAAGGCGACGGCATCTGCGCCCGCGATATCGCCTACGTGGACGCCCGCGATGCGGTGGCAGCCATCGTGGAGGACGGCGGGCGGGCGGTGCTGGCCCATCCCGGTCAGCTGAACAGCTACGGGATCGTGCCCGAGCTGGTGACCTGCGGCTTGTCGGGCATCGAGCGCGATCACCCCGATCATGGGCCTTCTGATCGCCGACGGTGCGACGATATAGCCGACCGCTACCGCCTCATGCGAACGTCCGGCTCCGATTACCACGGCGCCTTCGGATCCGTTCCCCACCTGGGCTACGGGATTCCCGCACCTGCTTAGCCTCCAGCTCCGCAGCCGGGAAGCGGGCAGGGCTTTTTTGGCGGCGGGCGGCCGGCTCCCGAGGCGGAAGGCCGCCCGCGAGGATGGCGCCCGCCCGTCCCAGGCGGCTTCCAAGCGAGTGTTCGCTCGTCCGGACGGGCCCTGGGGTCTCATGCGCAAACGGCCTTTCTCATTTACTGAAGTTGGGCGTCTGCTTCTTATGCGGTCCATCTCCTGCTGAGAGGAGGTGCGGAAGTTTTCCGGAAGGGCCCCAGAGGTTGCTTACATTTCTCTTAACTTGATTCCGTTTGCCGCGTGGGCACGGTATATTCGTTTCAATCGGCAAAGGAGGACGAGGCATGGGCACGTGGCTGAAGCGAATCGGGCTGGGCGTTCTGATGATTGCCATTTTCGGCACAGTGGCGGAGCGCCTCGGGCTGGATGCCTACGGAGTGTCCGCCGACCTGCGCCCCTACGCCGGGCAAGAGGCCCGCGAGGTGCTGGCCCGGAACAAGGATTTCCTCACAGCGATCATGCAGCCGTCCCCGACGTTTCTGGGCGACCCCGTCTCGCTTTCCGGAAGCGCCGCGGCCACCGAGGGGTGAGCTCAGCGACCTTTTGGCTCCTCAGCGCAGAGCCAATCAACGAGGCTGACGATTTCAATACCGGTGCCCGTGGTTCCCCAATGGAGCGAGTCGCGCGTGAGAATGATCTTCGGAAAGGAGTCGCGAACGGCTTCAAGGCTTCTCAGCTCCCGTTCGAGCGTGTCCCCTTCGACGACATTGCTGCTCACTTGCACATAGAGCCGCCCGCTGCTTCGATCGGCCACGAAATCCACTTCGCCAGAAGCACCAGCGCCCACGTGGATATCGTATCCGCGTCGCTTCAGCTCGCAGAACACGATGTTCTCCAGCTGGTATCCGATATCACGCGAGGTGAATCCGATTTCGCGATTTCGCAGACCGGTGTCGGGGGCGTACAGCTTCTGTAGCGGTTGGAGGACAGTCTTGCCCGCGATGCCCTCCTGCTCGCATTGCAGCACGAGGAAGGCTCGGCGCAGCGCGCTCAGGTAGGTATCGACGGTGGTGGGGTTGGTCTTTCGGCCCATGCTCGTGAGGGTGTCGGCGATCTTGCGAGCCGAGAAGAGGTTTCCCGATGTCGAGTATACGTAGCGGACGAGTTTTTCCAGAAGATCGATGTTGCGCAGATCGAATCGCTTGGCGACGTCGTTGAGGATGACCGTGTCGCGGATGGCTGTCAGCTCCTTCATGACGAACTCTTCTTTAAAACTTGTTTTGTCGAAGAGGCCGGGCATTCCCCCGAACCGAACGAAGCGCGCGAAGAGCTCGTCTCGCGAGAGCTCGCTCGAGCGAGGGTCGGCGACGCGCGAGAACTCCAAATATTCGGGAAAGGATAGGGGCCACACGGGCACTTCTATGTAGCGGCCAGAGAGGTACGTGACGAGATCGGATGAGAGTAGAAACGCGTTCGAGCCAGTGAGATAGATGTCCGCCGCCTGCTCGGTATGCAACCTGCGCACCGCTTTCTCCCAGCCGGCCACTTCCTGTACTTCGTCGAGGAAAACGTAGAGGGGGCTGCCTTGCTCGCGATCCGCGAGTGCGCGGCGAAGGAGATCGTCGAGCCAAGCGCTCGTCGGCTCGAGTGGCACATCGAAGCTGTCGAGTTTCTTGTAGAGGATGTTGCTTTCGGGGATGCCCTTCGCCCGCAGTCGATTCGCGAGCATGCGCAGCAGCGACGACTTCCCGCAGCGCCGAACGCCGCTGAGCACCTTGATGGGCGCGGTGTCCAAATACGAGTCGAGAAGGGCGTCGTAGGTCGGTCGGGGAATGAGGCCGTTTTCGATTTCTCTCATTGCTTGCTGCCTTTGCCTAGTGCTAATTACGTTTGTCACTTTAATATCTGGAACTAAAAGTGTCAATCGTAGTTTACACTATGCGATTAGAGGGGGTAGGGTGATAAGCGTATTTGACGATTAAGTCTGTCGAAGTTGCTGCGTCCATAGCTTCAAGGAAATCGTCGGCCTGGTCGAACGCTACGTGGGCGGCGTGAGTGGCGCTACGAGCACTCCGCGCTCTCCAGACGGTCGATGAGTTCCTGGCGGCCGCCGGTGATATCCATTTTGGCGTAGATGTGGCGCACATGGGTTTGCGCAGTGCTCTTGGCGATGAACAGCTCGTCGCAGATGTAGGGAATGGAGCGGCCGCGCAGAAGGAGCGCTGCCACCTCCACCTCACGCGGGGACAGGCCGTAAGTTGCGGCGGCGGCACGCAGCTTGGCGTCATCGGCGGTGGTCGGGATGTCATCGGGGCCCGTGCCGGCGTCGGCATTGCGGGAGCCGTCCGCGTCGCTGCGATCGCAGAGGCCGCTAGGGCCGCTGTGGTCGGCGGGGATGCCTCCCATGGCGACGGTCTCCTGGGCGTAGCGGGAGCCGTCGGTCATGTTCCACGCCAGAAGGACGAGCGCGAACAGCGACACGATGCTGACGGTGGCCAGGTATCCGAGGGCGATCGGCGCGCGATAGAAGGCCCATGTGGTCATCTCTCCGGCGACGATGCCCGCGAACACCAGCGCGAAGCCGAAGGCGACCGTGGGCAGCGGCAGCGCGCCCCAGCGTTGGCAGAGGTTCCCCAACACGATCCACAAATAGACGAGGAAGCAGCCGAAGCCTGCGAAGGCGATGGCCATGCAGAGCAAGGCGCCGCCCTCGCCGATGAAGGGAAGCAGCAGGAAGCCTGTGGCCACGAGGATGGTGGCGGGTCGGTAGGCGACGCGCGGGTTCTCGCGGCGAATGCGCTTCACCATGTAGAGCGTGATGGCGACCTCCGAAACGAGGAAGGCGCCCACGTTGGCAAGCCCAGGCAGCGCGGAGGCCATCCAGGTGCCCTCGATTTCGGGAAGGACGTGGCCGGCGAGTACGAACAGGGCGCCGTAGACGAGGCCGCTTCGCCAGGTGAGACCGCCCTCGAGAAACGTGGACGCGGTGGAGACCACCGGCGAGACGGCGACGAGCAGCACCCAGGCCACGGCGCATCCGCAGCCGACGGCCAAGCGCACATCGCAGCTTTCCTGAAAGTTGTCCCACCAGCGGGCGAACACGGCCACCACCTCCGGGGCCATAGTGTCACATCGGGGCTTTTCCCGTCAATCATCACTTTTTACCGATAGCCCTGACGTGGGAATACTCGTTTCGCACCGATAGACGGAAGTGCTTTTCGGGCCCATGATGGGAGCCATCGACCAACCGAAAAGGAGGGACATCATGACTACCGAGAACATGAAGCTGAGCCGCCGTGGCTTTTTGGGACTGGGAGCCGCTGCCACCGCTGCCGCAGCCGCGGCCGGGCTTGCGGGCTGCGCGCCCCGCACCATGGCCGAGACGGGGCCGGCCGAGCCTGAGGGCTATACGTGGGAGATTGCGCCCGAGCCCATCACCGAGGTAGATGCTACCGAGTCTGCCGACGTCGTCGTCATCGGCGGCGGCATGGCCGGTTTCTCGGCGGCCTGCTCGGCGGCCGAGAAGGACGCAAAGGTGGTGCTTCTGGAGAAGACCGGCGCGGGCCAGTTCCGCGGCATCGACTACGGCGCCATCGGCGGCAAGATCCAGCTGGAAGCCGGCATCGATTTGCGCGACCGCAAGCAGGACGTGCTGCAGGAGGTGCTGCGCTGGGGCGATCATCGGGGCGACTACCGCGTGGTAAAGGCCTGGGTCGACAACTCCGCCGAGGCACTCGATTGGGCTGCCGACATGCTGACGAGCCACGGCATCACCATCGCCCCTATGCCCATGGAGATGCAGGTCATTCCCGATGCCTGGTACGAGCACTACGCCACTGACGCCTTCCAAATCGTGCCCGACGACACGCTTATGGCCGAGGGCGGCGAGGCCGGCTACGAGCCCCCCTTCGCCATCGGTTGGGCCAAGGCGTTCACTGCCTATGCGGGCGAGCTCGGCGTCGACGTGCGCTTCAACACCGAGGCGCTACAGCTTGTGCGGGACGAGGTCGGCGCGGTGGCCGGCGTGGTTTGCGAGGGCGATGCGGGCGTCGTGCGCATCAATGCGAAATCGGTGGTGCTCGCCACCGGCGGCTACGGCAACGACGAGGAGATGATGGATGCCTTCATTCCCGGCCATGCCGAGGACGTCCACAACATCTCGACGCCGCCCCACAACACCGGCGACGGCATCCGCATGGGCGCCTGGGTGGGCGGTGCCATCGACGAGGCGCCCCACTGCCCCATGTACTTCGACGAGGGCGTGGAAGGCCTGGAGTACATGCCCTCCATCCCGCTGACGCGTCAGCCGTGGCTGTACCTGAACGACTTGGGCGAGCGCTTCTGCAGCGAGGACATGCCCTACGCCTTCGTCTGCCGCGCCCACAACGCCCAGCCGCGCCACATGAAATGGGTGTTCTGGGACAGCAAGTGGGAGACCGACGGCCCGGCAATGGGCATGGTGGTCTGCAAGGACTTCCGCTCGCCGCTGCACAACCCCGAGGAGATCCAGCAGTTCATCGAGGAGGGCACCATTCTTTCGGCCGACACCATCGACGGCCTGCTGGCGAAGATGGAGGGCATCGATGTGGAGACGGCCAAGGCGTCCATCGAGCGCTACAACGAGCTGTGCGCCGCCGGCATCGACGAGGACTTCGGGAAGCGCAAGCAGTGCCTAAGCTCGCTGACGGAGCCTCCCTTCTACGGCGTGCATTCCGGTACGACGCTTCTGGTGACCATGGGCGGCCTGAAGATCAACGAGAACCAGCAGGTCATCGATGCCGATGCCCATCCCATCGAGGGCCTGTGGGCCGCCGGTAACTGCTCCGGCAACTTCTTCTTTGGTGATTATCCCATCACCATCTCGGGCGTCAGCCACGGTCGCGCCTGCACCGGCGGTCGCCGCGCTGGCCAGTTCGCTGCCGACCGCGCCCTGGGAGCGTAGCGGCGCGACAGCGGGTTGTTTGCGCAAAGGTTGTCTGCCCGGGCTTTGTTCGTTGCGAATCACGCCCTCCCCTTAGGGCCCTCGTTTCGACGAGGGTCCCTTTGCGTTGCGGCAGCGCCGCGCCGTCCGGAGTCTGGCTCCTTGTCGATATGCTTACTCCGCCAAATCCTCCACGAAGCCGACGCGGTAGTTGCGGAAGATTACCTCGCCTTGCTCTTGGGTGGCGTCTAGGTCGACATCGGCTTCTATGCGGAAGTCGCCGGCGTCTTCCTCGTCCAGGAATATCTGGCGGACGTGCCAGGTGTGCGATTCCTGCTCGGGACCCTCATCGATCATCAGGTAGGCGGCGGATCGCGCGTCGCCGTCGAGGCGGATCTCGTTGTGCTCGGCGAAGTAGTCGTCCAAAGCCGCGTTCCACGCGCGCTCGCTCATGCCCCAGTCCTCGTCCAGGTTGCCCAGCTCGCGAGTGCGATCGAGTGCGGCCAGGCGCACGCGGGCGAAGAGCGCGTTGCGCACCATGACCTCCATGCCGTGACGGTCGGCCACCACGGCATCGGCTGCCTGCGGGGGCGCGCCGGCCTCGGGCAGCTCGCCGGCGCTCTCCCACGCGTCCACCAGCGACGAGTCGGTGGTGCGCACCATGAAGCCGAGCCAGGCGATGATATCGCGCAGTCGGTCGTCCAGCCGATCGGGCGGCAGGGTGCGCACGAGCACGCGGAAGGCGTCGGACAGGTAGCGCAGAAGCGTCCCCTCCGACTTCGCGATGCCGTAGCGGCCGATGTAGGTCTTGAAATCGCTCGCCGTCTCCACCATGTCGCGCAGCACGCTCTTCGGCAACAGCTCGTAATCGCGGGCCCACGGCACGCCCTGGCAGTACAGCTCGAAGGCGCGGGCGAGCAGCTCTTCCAAGGGCTTGGGGTAGGTGATCTCGGCCAGCCGCTCCAAGCGCTCCTCGTATTCCACGCCGTCGGCCTTCATCTCGGCCATGGCGGCGTCGCGCGCCTTGCGCTCCTGGGCCCGCAGCACCTTGGCGGGGTTTTCCAGGGTGGCCTCCACGAGTGAGATGACGTCCAGGGCGTAGTCGGGGCTTTCCGGATCCAGCAAGTCGAGCGCAGCCAGCAGGAAGGGCGAAAGGGGCTGATCCAGGGCGAAATCCTCGGGCAGTTCCACGGTAAGCTCGTAGGACGGCCGACCTTCGGCGTCCTCGCCGCGCACCACCACGCCTGCTTCCAAAAGCGTGGCGAATATCTCGTCGGCCCGCGCGTTCAGCTTGATCTTCTCCTCGGGGGTTTGGGCCGAATCAGCGATGAGCGTATGCACGTTGGCCCAGGCGTCGCCTCCGCGCGACACCACGGACAGCACCATGGAATGGGTGATGCGCATGCGGGGCGTCAGCTTCTCCGGCGGCTTCTCGATGAGGTGCTCGAAGGTCTGCTTGTTCCAGCTGACGAAGCCCTCGGGCGGCTGCTTTTTCTTCACGCGACGCTGCTTTTTCGGGTCGTCGCCGGCCTTGAGCATCGCCTTGTGGTTCTCGATCTCATGCTCGGGGGCCAGCGCCACCACCATGCCCTCGGTGTCGAAGCCGGCCCGTCCCGCGCGGCCCACGATCTGGTGGAACTCGCGGGAGCGCAAACGGCGCATCTTGGTGCCGTCGAACTTGGTGAGCTGGGTGAGCACCACCGTGTGGATGGGCACATTGATGCCGACGCCGAGCGTGTCGGTACCGCAGATGACTGGGAGCAGCCCCTGCTGGGCGAGGCGCTCCACGAGCAGGCGGTAGCGCGGCAGCATGCCAGCATGGTGTACGCCCACCCCGGCGGCGAGCAGCCGCTGCAAGATCTTGCCGAAGGGGGTGGTGAACTTCGTGCCCTTCATGGCCTGCTTGATTTCCTCGCGCTGGGCCTTGTCCGACACGCCGTAGCTGGCCAGCGCCCGGGCGTTCTTCAGCGCCTCGTCCTGGGAGAAATGCACGATGTACATCGGCGCCTCGCCGGCGCGCAGACCCAGCTCCACGGTGGCTTCCAGGGTTTCGAAGGTGTAGTCGTAGGACAGCGGCACGGGGCGGGGCGCGTCCGTCACGAGGTCGACGGGCCGCCCGGTGCGCTCCTCCAGGGCGGCGGCGATGTCGCTCACGTCACCGAGGGTGGCGCTCATCAGCAGGAACTGCGCGTTCGGCAGCGTGAGCAGCGGCACCTGCCAGGCCCAGCCGCGATCGGGGTCGGCGTAGAAGTGGAACTCGTCCATCACCACGCAGGCCACCTTCGACGCGGGGCCCTCGCGCAGGGCCTGGTTCGCGAGGATCTCCGCCGTGCAGCAGATGACCGGCGCCTCGGTGTTGATGGTGGAGTCTCCCGTGATCATGCCCACGTTCTCGCGGCCGAGGATGTCCACCATGTCGAAGAACTTCTCGGACACGAGCGCCTTGATGGGCGCCGTGTAGTAAGCGGTGCGCCCCGTGGCCACGGCCATGAAGCAGAGCCCCAGGGCCACCATGGACTTGCCGGAGCCTGTGGGCGTGCCCAGAATCACCGAGTCGCCCACGGCCAAGTCCATGAGCGCGTCCTCCTGATGGGGCCACAGCTCCATGCCGCGGGCGTCCACCCATTCCAAGAATACCTCCAGCGCCTCGTCGGGCGTGAGCACGTCGCCCTCACCGGTTTCGGCCCAGGGAAGGAGCCACCCCAGCGAGCCGGGCTCGAAGGGATCCACGGGTGCGATGGGGCTATCTGCGTCGGTGCGGGCGGCGCGCTCGGCGGGTTTCGCAGCTTCGGCGGCGATGTCCTCGGGCGTCTCGTAGACGCCCTCTTCGGCAGCGGCGGAGTTCTTGGCGGTGTCGGTCATAGGGTGTCCGTTCTAATGGCGCGATCGTTCGCCATCTATTATAAGTAAGACCCGCGTATCGAAGATGACGCATCGGCAGCGGTTCCCGTGGTGTAGTATAGGCGCTTACTGAAACAAGGAGCCGTTGGTGCGGAAGGCGGGTCGTGGGCAAGTTGGAGCCTTGCAGATCCGCCGTTCCGGAAGCGGCGTCCAGCGCGCAGGGATGCGCTTATGAGAGTTAGGGTGCAACGTGAAAAAGGGAAATGTGGCGGCGCTTCTGCCCATCGGGGTATTCCTCGTGCTGTATCTGGGGCTCGGCATTCTGTTCGAGTACGGCATGGGCATTTCCATGGGGTTCTACAACATCCCCATCGTGGTGATCTTTTTGGTGGCGCTTCTGGTGGCGTGCTTCCAGAATCGCAGCCTTTCCTTTGACGACAAGCTCGTCGTCATGGGCCGAGGTATCGGGGACAAGACCATCGTCACCATGATCCTCATCTTTATGGCGGCCGGCGTGTTCGTGGGCACGGTCGGGCGCGATTCCGCCGAGTCGGTGGCCTACCTCATGCTGTCGGTCATTCCCGCCGAGTACTCCGTGGCGGTGCTGTTCGTGGTGAGCTGCTTCGTGTCGCTTTCGATGGGCACGTCGGTGGGCACCATCACGCTCATCACGCCTATCGCCGTGGCGGTGGCGGCGGCCTCGGGGTTCAGCCTGCCGCTGTGTGTGGCCTCGGTCATGGGCGGTGCCATGTTCGGCGACAACCTGTCGTTCATCTCCGACACCACCATTGCCGCCTGCCAGGGACAAGGTTGCCAAATGAAGGACAAGTTCCGGGAGAACTTCAAGATCGCTTTGCCGGCGGCGCTGGTGACGCTGGTGATCATTCTGGTGCTGTCGCTGGGCACCGACATCTCCGGCACGGTGCAAAACGATTACAACCTGCTGGAGCTCATTCCGTACCTCATCGTTCTCGTGGGCGGCATCGTTGGCATCAACGTGTTCATCGTGCTTTTGCTGGGCATTCTGTCCGGCTCTATCATCGTGGTGGCCGAAGGCGCCGTGGCCGCTACCGATCTGCTCGGCAACATGGGCACCGGCGCCGCCGGCATGTTCGAGACGACTATGGTGGCGGTGCTCGTGAGTGCCATCTGCGCGCTCATTCGCGAGAACGGCGGCTTTGTTGCTCTGTTGAACGGCATCAAGCGCCTGTTCCGCAGCCGGAAGGGCGGCCAGCTCGGCATGGGGCTGCTCGTGGGCGCCATGGACATCGCCACCGCTAACAACACCGTGGCCATCGTGATGGCGAACCCCATCGCCCACGAGATGGCCGAGACGTACAACGTCTCAAGGCGCAAGACGGCCTCCATCCTGGACACGTTCTCCTGCGTATTCCAGGGAGTCATCCCCTACGGCGCCCAGATGCTCGTGGCCATCTCGGCCTGCACGGAGCTGGGCTTTCAGGTGTCGGCTTTCCAGATCATGCCGTTTCTGTTCTACCCGTTCTTCCTTCTGATAAGCTCGCTCGTGTTCATCTTCTTCGTGCCGGATGACCGCGGCTACGTACCCGACCATGCCGCCGCCCGCATGGAGGCGACGGTTGGCGCGGCGGAGGGGGCTGCGGGCGACAAGTAGGCCGGCCGGGTGTCGATGGGGCTTCGCATGCCAGAGCGGAAGCTGGCGAAATTTCGGCAATGAGCGGCGTAGCCTGCCGCCGGTAGGGTCGGTGCCAGCCAGGGCACCGGGCAGCTGAAGCGTCTACCACTCCTCTAGTTCGTAATAGCGCTTAAGGGCCACGCCTGCGGGGGTCACTTCGAAATCGGCCTGCCACAGCTCCACGCCGGCGGCGCGGCAGGCGTCCACGGTGGCGAGCACCTCCTCGTAGGTGGTGCCGTGGTAGAAGCGGAACCCGAAGTTGTCGTAGTAGAGGCAGTAGAGGATCGCGGCCCGTTCGTGGTCGGCCAGCGATGCGGCCAACTCGCGCAAATGGCGCAGGGAGCGCTCGGTGGAGCTGAAGGGCGCCTCGGGTAGGCGCGGCACGTAAGGCGGGATGTCCGTCTGCATCTGCACGAGCGGCGTCTTCACTTCCAGATACAAGTCGTCGTTCACGAGGAAATCGAGGCGCGAGTCGCCCAAGGGCACCTCGCGGCGCACCGTGCGAACGGGGCCGGTTATGGTCGCGAAAGCACCTTCGCGCAGGAAGTGCTCCACGTAGCGGTTCGACGCGTTCTGGTTGATGCCGATCCAATGCTTGTCGGGATCGTCCGGCTGCTGCAGCGAGTAGGCCTCCACCGTGAGCGGCATCTTGCGCTTGGGGCTGTGGGAGTCGGACACGAGGCACGGGCGCCCCGCCAGGTCCAGGCCGCCGATACGTGACACCGCCGGGCAATGGCAGCGCACGATGCCCGCAGGCTCGCCCTGTTCGTCGGCGGTTCCGAAGTCGACGTCCATGATGAACCGATTCGGCCGCGCGAGAATGACCCCCTCGCGCAGAGGCTCGGGGAATGGGAGAAAGACGTCCTGCTTTTTATCGCGTGGCTCCATGGGCTCCTTGCAAGAATTTTAGAAAAAATGGTCACAAAATCGAGTTCTGAACTCCTCGCGCGTCAGTGCCTAAGGCGAACGTGTCTGAATTAGTCGAATAGCATTAATTGCGACACTAATGGCTGTCCAGATTCACTGGATAGTAGGGCAAATCGCTGCTTTGGGAGTTCAAAACTCGACTTTGTGACCAAAAAGAGAAAAGTTTTTGCAAGCAGAAGGTTATGAGCTCTGCGCGTCGCGGTGGTGGGCTGCGGCGGCCAAGGCGTTGAACAGGCCGTGATGGCGGTCGAGGTATTCCGGATGCCACTGAACGCCCAGGAAGAAGGGCTTCGCGGGATCCTCCACAGCTTCCACCACCCGATCCTCGGAACGGGCGGCGACAAGCAGGGCGGGGGCCACGTGGTCGACGCCCTGGTGGTGCATGGAGTTCACCTCGAAATCCCCCGATGCGCTCACCACCGATTCCAGCAAGCTTCCCTTGGCGATGGTGACCTTGTGGGATATGCCGTAATAGGGCGGGTTCTGGCGATGCTGCTTTTCGGTGACGCCGCAGTTGTACAGGTCGCGGTAGAGGCTGCCGCCGAGGGCCACGTTCATGACCTGCATGCCGCGGCAGATGCCCAAGGTGGGCAGGCTGCGCTCGTGGGCGAGACGGGCGAGCTCCAGCTCGAAACCGTCGCGATCCTCGCAGACGGCGAGCAAGCCGTCCAGGCAGGGAATGGGCGGGCGTCCCGTGGCGGACAGCACGTCGCGACCGTCCAGGGACTCCACCGTTTCCACGGCCGAGGTGCCGTCCATGGCCTCTTCGAAGGTGCGGTCGGGCACATAATGGCCGCAGAAGGGAACTTTTGCTCCTGTGGAGCGGCAGTGGGAGGAGGAGCCGCAGCCCATGGCCGCAAGGTCATCCAGGCCCAGCGCATCGCGATTCTTGGCCGGGTCGGGCACGTAGTAGCGCGGATGCACGTCGCCGCCTCCGGTGATGAGCAGGCCGTCCACCAGCTCGATGACGTGGCGGGCGTGCTCTCGGTTTGCCTCGGCGCCCCCGGCGATGGGGGTGAGGAGAATGGGCACGGCCCCGGTAGCTGCCACGCGGTTGATGTATTCCACATTCACGCGCTGAAAGCCGTCGGCCTCGTTCAGCGTCGTCGTAATTCCAATGATCACGGGGTTGTTCCTTTTGTTGCTATCGCGGCGAGTTGGCAGTGCATGCGTTGCTTCTGCGGATGCGCTACCGTCTCGCCGAAACCACTTACCGCGTTAGAACATACCACCCCGCATGCCGTCCGACAATTGCCTATCTCACCGATGCACATCTCAAGGAATAAAAGGCTCGGAAAAAGCGGAGACACATTATTCGGTGGATTTTTCGATTGTTAGCAGAAAAAGGTTCTGAATGGGCGTGAGGATTAGCGGAAATAAGCGCAAAACGATAATTCATCGATTGCGATTCAGGAATGAGGGATTCTCGAGGCGCCGAGCAGCGAGTTCTATGGCTAACAAACGCAAAATCCGTCAAAATAATGAGAGCGAAGTTGCCCGGAGTGAGTTGGGCGTGCGGAAAGATTTGGAAGCGGGAGGGAAGGTCTATGCGGGCGGTAGTGCAGTGCGTGAGCGAGGCGTCGGTGACGGTGGAGGGGCGCGCGGTCGGTGCCATTGGGAAGGGGTACGCCATCCTTCTGGGTGTGGGCCATGGGGACACCGAGGCTGAGGCAGAGCGGCTGTGGCGCAAGATTGCCAAGATGCGCGTTTTCGAAGACGCCCAGGGCAAGACGAACCTGAGCTTGGCCGATGTGGGCGGGGAAGTGCTCGTGGTGAGCCAGTTCACGCTGTACGCGAACTGCCGCAAGGGGAACCGCCCCTCGTTCACGGACGCGGCCGACCCGGCCATCGCCCGGCGGCTGTACGAGTACTTCGCCGAGCTGGCCCGGACCGACGGCTTTACGGTGGCGACGGGCGAGTTCGGGGCCATGATGGACGTGGCGCTTGTGAACCACGGGCCCTTCACGGTGGTGCTGGATACGGATGCGCTTTAACGGGGCCGGCTCCGACCAAGAGGAGCCGCCCCCGTTGCGTGGGGTAATGGCGCGTTGCGCGGTTAGCCTTCGTCCACCACCAAGTCGACGAATTGGAAGGTGGTGCAGTCCACCAGGCCGCGATTGGTGAGGCGCAGTTCCGGCAGGCAGGCGAGCGGAATGAGCGCCATGGTCATGAAGGGGGAGGGCATGGTGCAGCCGATCTCGGCCCAGGTCTTTTCCAAATGGTGCACCTTCTCGCTCATGGCGGGGGCGTCCAGGTCGTTCATGAGGCCGGCGATGGGCAGCTCCACGAGGCCGAGCACCTCGCCGTCGGCCACGACGACCATGCCGCCGCCCACCTCGGCGAGTGTGTTGGCCGCCAGCGCCATGTCCGCATCGTTGGTGCCCACCACGAGCAGGTTGTGAGCGTCGTGGGCCACCGTGGAGGCCATGGCACCGCGCTTGATGCCGAAGCCCTTGGTGAACCCGACGCCGAAGGTTCCCGTCTCGTGATGGCGCTCGAAGACGAAGGTCTTCAGCACGTCCTGGTCAAGATCGCTTTCCAAGGCGCCGTCCGTCACGGTGAGCGCGGCGCGAACCTCGCGGTCGGGCACCGATCCGGGCAGTACCTCGATGACGCGCACGCATACCGCGTCACCCTCGGCGGTGTCGGCTGGCGCTTCCACGCGGAACGTCTCGGGCGCGATGGCGCACCCCAAATGCATGGAGTGGGTCACCCACGCCGGGTATTCGAAGGGCGCAAGCGGGAAGGTGCACGCGCCGTTTTCGGCCACGACCTCGCCGTCGATGAGCACGCGGGTGACGTTCAGGTCCTCCAGGTTGTCCAAAAACACGATGTCGGCGCACTTGCCCGGGGTGATGGAGCCCAGCTCGTTGTCCATGCGGAAGCAGGTGGCGGTGTTGATGGTCATCATCTGGATGGCGCGCACCACATCGATGCCGCATTCCACGGCCTTGCGCAGGATGTAGTCGAGGTGCCCGTTGGCCACGAGCGTGTGCGGGTGCGTGTCGTCGGAGATGAGGTTCGCGAAGCGCGTGTCGATGCCGGTCTCGGTGATGGCGGCCGCCAGGTTCGGCAGGTCGAGCCACGCCGAGCCGTAGCGCAGCTGGGCGTACTGCCCGAGGCGCATCTTGGCCAGCGCGTCCTCGGCGCGGGTCGACTCGTGGCAGCAGCGCACGCCGCTGGCGATATACGCGTTCAGCCCCTGGTCGGTCTCAGGAATGGAGTAGTGGCCCGTGACCACCTTGTCGGCGGCGAGGGTGGCGGCCAGCTCGCCGTGGGCGTGATCGGTGCCCGCCAGCACGCCGGGGAAGTTCATCATCTCGCCAAGGCCCACTACGCCGTCCCAGGTCATGGAATCGGCGATCTCTGCGGGGCCCACGGCAGCGCCGGTGTCCTCGAAGCCGGGCACCGCCGGCACGCAGGAAGGTGTGGTTACCATTGCCTTCAGCGGCGTGCGCGCGGCGTCCTCCATCATCACCTGCACGCCTTCAAGGCCGAGCACGTTGCACACCTCGTGCGGGTCCCAGTAAATGCCCACCGTGCCGTGGGGGATGACGGCGCGGGCGTACTCGCCGGCGCCGATCATGGAGGACTCCACGTGGATGTGCCCGTCCAGGAAGCCCGGCGCGATCACCTGGCCGGCAGCGTCAATGACGCGGGTGCCCTCGCCGATGCAATGGGCGGCGCTTTGGCCCACGTAGGCGATGCGGCCCTCCGCGATGGCCACTTCGATGTCGTCTTGCACTTCGACCGTGCACACGTTCACGAGCCGCGCGCCCGTGATCACCGTGTCGGCGGGTTGGCGGCCCTGGGCCACGGCGGCCAGGGTTTGCGTGCACTCCCAAAGCGGTTTCTTGCAGAAATGGTTCAGCATGGGCGCCTCCTTCAGCGCTAGACGAATGGTCGGCGTGCGCGGGCGTCGCGGCGTAGGCGACCGATCAAATAAGCGGCCGAAATGCCTGCCTGCGGCCGCAGCCGGCCTGATGGCGCCAGTGTACGCCCGCCGTCTTCCGAGAAGGTGTCAATGGCCGAGAATGCAGAAGGGCTTCACGGAGTTCCCTTTCCTTGGAGTTAGCTCTAAATGCTTTAATGGGGAAGCGGGGAATGAGAAGGTCGCGATAAGGCAAGACGGTCGAAGAAGAACGTCGCGGCAGCATAGGGTTTGCGAAGAAGAGAGGACGCGCCATGGAGTATCGGAAGTTGGGCCGAACGGGCCTGGAGGCGAGCGTTATCGGGTTCGGGGCCGAGTGGATCGGCAAGATGGAGCAGGCCGAGGTGAACGCCATGGCCGCCCGGGGCGCCGCGGCCGGCGTGAACATCGTGGACTGCTGGATGAGCGACCCGGCGGTGCGCTCGGCCCTCGGCGAGGCGCTTGAGCCGACGCGCGATCAGTGGATCATCCAGGGGCACATCGGCAGCACCTGGCAGGACGGCCAGTACGTGCGCACCCGCGAGCTGGACCAGGTGCGCCCGGCCTTCGAGGACTTGCTGGCGCGCCTGCGCACCGATCACGTCGAACTGGGCATGATCCACTACGTGGACGCCTGCGACGAGTTCCGCGCCATCATGGACGGCCCCTTCATCGAATACGTGCGCGAGCTTTTGACTGCGGGCAAGATCGGGCACATCGGCCTTTCCACCCACAACCCCGAGGTGGCGCTTCTGGCCTGCGACGAGCCGGAGATCGAGGTCATCATGTTCTCGCTGAACCCGGCCTTCGACATGATGCCGGCCTCCGAGGACTTGGAAGACTTGTTCGGCGACTACGAGAACGTGGCCGACGACGGCATCGAGCCCACGCGCGCCCGCCTGTACGCTCGCGCCGAGGAGACGGAGACGGCCCTCACGGTGATGAAGGGCTACGCGGGCGGGCGCCTGCTTTCCGCCGACGCGTCGCCCTTCGGGGTGGCGCTCACGCCGGTGCAGTGCATCCACTACGCGCTGACCCGCCCCGCTGTGGCGAGCGTCATGGTGGGCGTGGAAACCGTGGAGCAGTTGGAAGAGGCCCTGGCCTACGAGGGCGCCACCGCAGCCGAGCGCGACTACGCGAGCGTGCTGGCCGGGGCGCCCAAGCACGCCTACATGGGCCAGTGCACCTACTGCGGCCACTGCGCGCCGTGCACCGTGGGCATTAACATCGCACTTTCCAACAAGTTCGCCGACTTGGCCGAGATGGCGGGCGAGGTGCCCGCCTCGGTGGCGGCCCACTACAAGGCCATGGACGTCATGGCCGGCGCCTGCATCGCCTGCGGCGACTGCGAGCCCCGCTGCCCCTTCGACGTGCCGATCATCGAGCGCATGGAAAAGACGGAGGAGCTCTTCGGCTGCTAAACGAGCCGGCGAACTTCGGAGTCTTCAGCATTCGGGCGGGCTAATGCCACTTCGACGCAGAAATGGCCGATGGAAGGTGCCAGTTCAGGGCCGAAATGGTTGAAAATGCCAGTTCAACCTTGAAATGGCCGGCGTTGGGAAGGCGCGTCGCGCCATTTCTGCCCTCAACTGGCATCTGCCGGCGGATTTTCGAAATCGCGCTCGGCGCAGAGGCCCTTCAACGTATCCAAAAAAGCTTGGGCTTGGCGGGTGGGGAGGGTCTTGCGCCAGACGAGGCCCTGGGTGGATTCCAGGGTGGGGGACAGCGGTACGAAAGCCAAGTCGCTCAGCTCGTTGGCCTCGAACAGGCCGCGATAGGTGAACGCGCTGCCGATGCCCTGCCGCACGAGGAACTTGGCGTTCAGTGGCAGGTTGTAGGTGGCGCGCACGTCCATCTCGTCGGCCAAGTCTCCCAGCCATTGGCCGAGCACGCCCACCTTCACGCCTTGGCGCGAGCTGATGAGCGGCTGGCCCAGCAGGTCCTCGGACATGACGGCCGCCTTTGCTGCCAGGGGGTTGTCGCGGCGGACAAGGAGACCCCACGTGTCGGTGTGGGGTAGGCGCAAGGTGTGCATGTCCACATGGCTGCGCAGCTCGCATTCCAGAAGGAAGTCGTAGAAGCCGCGGACGAAGTTGTCCATGAGGTCGGCCGAGGTGCCGCTGTACAGCTCGAAGGTGATGCCGGGGTAGGCGGCGCTCGTGCGCTTCATGGCCTCGGCGACAAGCTCCATGGCCTGGGTCTCGCCGGCGGCGATGTGCACCTTGCCGGCGATGGAATGGGTGGGAAGGGCGATCTCCTCCTCGGCTTTGTCGGCCAAAGCGAGGATGGATTCGGCGTAGCGGCGCAGGATGACGCCCTGCTCGGTGAGCTCGATGCCCTTGCGGTTGCGCTGGTACAGAAGGTGCCCCAGCTCGTCTTCCAAGGCGGCCAGCTGGCGCGAGAGCGTCGGCTGGGTGACGTGCAATGACTTGGCCGCCACGGCGGCGGCCGGGCTTGCGGGCTGCGCGCCGAGCACGGCCACCGACATGGCCGAGACCGGCGGGAGTGCCGGCGCGACGACCCATCAGGTGGCCAGCGACGCCGCCATCATCGAGGGCAAGGGCGAGTGGATGCCCATCCATTGCCACCAGAACTGCAACCAGATGTGCCTGAACATGGGGTACGTGGTGGACGGCGTCGTGGTGCGCCAGAAGACCGACGACTCCCATGCGGACAGTTTCGACTGCCCCCAGCAGCGCGGCTGCCTGCGCGGGCGCTCCCTGCGCCAGCAGGTGTACAACGCCGACCGCATCAAGTACCCCATGAAGCGCAAGAGCTGGCAGCCGGGCGGCGGCGAGAACGCTCACGGCGAGCTGCGCGGCAAGGACGAGTGGGAGCGCATCAGCTGGGATGAGGCACTGACCCTCGTGACCGACGAGCTGAAGCGCGTCTACGCGGAGTACGGCCAGGACGCCGTCGTCTGCAACGGCTGGCGCTGGGCCCCCGGCTCCGCCATGTTCCCGGTCATCGGCGGCGCAGTGTACAACACCGAGTGCGAGTCCTTCGGCTGCTGGGCCTTCCAAACGGAGGCGCTGGGCATGTACTCCCACGGCGACCATCCCGACCTCATGATGGCGCCGGACAAGTACGATCTGCCCAACGCCGACGCCATCGTGCTGTACGGCTGCAATCCGGCCTGGTCGCAGCACTCCTCCATGTATTGGCTGAAGAACGCGCAGAAGGCCGGGGTCAAGTTCGTGTTCGTCGGCCCCGACTACAACGCCACCGCCGCCGCCATGGACGCCCGCTGGATCCGCGTGCGCCCCGGCACCGACACGGCCTTCCTTCTGGCTGTGGCCTACGAGATGGTGCGCCTCGACGAGGAGCGCGGCGACATCATCGATTGGAACTTCGTGAACGAGCGCACCGTGGGCTTCACGCCGGAGACGATGCCCGCCGACGCCACCACCGACGAGAACTTCCGCGACTACCTTCTGGGCGCCTACGACAACACGCCGAAGACGCCGGAATGGGCGACGGAAATCTGCGGCACGCCGGTCGAGGACATCACTTGGTACGCCGAGATGGCCGGCAAGAACAACGCCGTCATGTTCCTGCACAGCTACGCCGCGTCCCGCTACCTGGGCGCCGAGAACCTCTCCCAGGCCTTCATGACGGTGTCGGCTTTAGGCGGGCACTTCGGCAAGAGCGGCCACGGCTCGGCGGCCATCTACACATGGGACGCGGGCGACTCGGGCTACCGGCTCATCCAGCACGTCGGCGGCGACTACGGCTACGTGGACAACCTGGTGGGCAGCCCCGCCGCCACGGGCCCCAACCGCAACATCGAGGGCAATTCCTGGTGGAGCTCGCTGGCCGACGGCAAGTACCTGTCCTCCTCGGAAGGCCCCTACGACCTCGGCTCCAGCGACGTGGTGGGCGACCCGACGAAGCTGCGCGCCAACACGCCGGTCTACCACGAGGCCCGCGAGATGCCGGTGAACCCACGCCTGCTCGTGCAGACGAACTCGAACTTTATGCAGACGCGCGGCAACCTGTCCACGGCCATCAAGGTGATGCGCGCCGCCGACACCTGCGTGTCCTTCGAGATCAAGTTCTCGCTCACGGCTCAGTTCGCCGACATCATCCTGCCGGTGTGCACCCACTGGGAGGGCAACGACGACGAGAGCTGGGGCGAGCTGTCCTGGCCGAGCCCCTTCGGCGACGGCAACGGCCAGAAGCAGTGCAAGGACGCCCTGCTCGCTTGGAAGCCCCTGGTGAAGCCGATGTACGAGGCCCGCGAGGAGAAGCGCGTCTTCCGCGAGATCATCGAGCGCATGGGGTACAACCCGGATGACGCCTACCCGAAGAGCAACTACGATCAGTGGCTCGGCTACTTCCTCGGCATGCGCGTGCTGAATGAGGACGCCACGAAGTGGGAGCCAGTCATCACCTGGACCGAGGCCGACAACGAGAAGTACCACGCGAGCTACCCGGCCCAAGAGGGCAAGGTCGCCTTCGACCAGTTCATGGCCGACGGAAGCTACGTGGTGGAGCGCTCGGAGGGCGATCCGCGCAACTACGTGGGCTACCGTGATGACAAGCTGGGCATTGGCGAAGACGGCGAGTCGGTCGTCGTGGCCGACACCGCATGGCCGCGCCCGTCGGTGTCCGGCAAGCTGGAGATCTACTGCCAGTACAAGGCCGACAACGTGAACCGCATCGGCTTGAACGACGAACCCATCAAGCCCTACGCGAACTACTTCGTGCCGCGCCGCGGCTACCAGGAGACATTCGCCAACTGGGAGGCCAAGGAGAAGGGCGCCTACCCGCTGCAGGCCTACACGCCGCACTACATGCGCCGCGCCCACACCTGCTACGACAACATGACCTGGACCCAGGAGGCCTTCCGCAACCCGGTGTTCATGAGCGTGGAAGACGCCGAGGCCCGTGGCATCAAAGCCGGCGACACGGTGCGCTGTTTCAACGATTTCGGCAGCATGCTGAGAATCGCCCAGCCCATGCAGGGCTACATGCCCGGCGTGGTGGGCATTCCCCACGGTGTGCACTCGGTGTTCGACGAGTCCGACCCCGAGAACATCATCGACCGCGGCGGCAGCGAGCAGATGCTCTCCGATGGCCTGCAGTCGAACTACTTCCCCCAGGTGGACGGCTACAACAGCCTGCTCATCGAGATCGAGAAGTACGACGGCGAGCCGTTGGTGGAAGACTTCGAGCGCGGGCCGTTTCTGGCCGCGGGTATAGATGCTGAGGGCACGGCCGCCTATATGGTGCCCGGTGCCGACAACGGACAGGAGGCTTAAGTCATGAGCTTGGGATTTTACGTTGACCTGGCCAGCTGCATCGGCTGCAAGACCTGCCAGGTGGCCTGCAAGGATCGTCGCGACATCCAGGTGGCGGGCCCCCGCCTGCGCCGGGTGGACACCTTCGAATGCGGGACGTACCCGGAGGTGGCCATGTTCCACCTGAACCTCTCCTGCAACCACTGCGAGAGTCCGGCCTGCGTGGCGAATTGCCCCACGGGCGCCATGTACAAGGACGATGACGGCACGGTGCAGCACGACGACGAGGCCTGCATCGGTTGCCAGACCTGCGTGAACTCGTGTCCCTATGGTGCGCCGCAGTTCATCGAGGAGGACAAGATCGTCCAGAAGTGCGACACCTGCCGGGCGCTGCGCGAGGCGGGCCATGAGCCGGTGTGCGTGGAGGCGTGCCCCATGCGCGCCATCGAGTTCGGCGAAATGGACGATTTGCGCGCCGCCCATCCCGATGCCGTGAGCGAGCTGCCCTGCACCGAACCGGCCGCCACGACGACCCCGAACATCCTCATCGGCGCCAGCCGCGGGGCCCTGCTCGAGGACTTCAACCCGGTCGTTCTGTAAACGCGAATGCTGCTGGGGCGGTCGGTGCGGCCGCCCCTTTTGCTAGAGGAGGGAACCATCATGACCGATGTCGTCAACATGCGTCGCGAGTCCATCGACCTGGAGGCGCTGCTTCTGTCTCGCACGTATTTGTACACGCTGTTCCACAAGCTGTTCGGCGGTACGCCGGATGCGGCTGTGGTGGCATGCGTGCTGTCGGAGACCACCCGCGATGTGGTGGAGGAATACGCCGGCGATGATCCTTCCATGAAGGGGCTCGGGCGCTTTTTGGAAAACCTCGGAGAATGCGTCGATGGCGCGGTGCTGACCGAGCAGGCCCGCGACGAGTACACGCGCCTGTTCATCGGCCCGGGCGAGCTGCCCTGCCAGCCGATGGAATCGCCCTACCGCACGAAGGATGCGGCCGTCTTCCAGGAGAACACCCTGGCCGTGCGCGCCATCTTTCGCGAGCACGGGCTTCAGCTTGCGCGTCTCATGCGCATTCCCGACGACCATATAGCCACCATGTGCGGCTTTATGGCCCATGAGGCCGAGCGCTCTCTCGCCGAGTTGCGCGCGGGGAACGTGGGCGCCTTGGCCGTGTCCCTGCGCGGCGAGGAGGCCTTCGTGCGCGACCATATGCTCACCTGGGTGGACGATTTCGCCCGCTGCGCGCGCCGCTCGAAGACGGCGGTGCTCTACCCGCAGATGATCGAGGCGCTGGCCGCCTTCGTTCGCAACGATGCCGTGCTGCTCTCGGAGGCCGCCTGCTGGGCCGAGGAGGCGCGCGACGTCTGCGGCGAGATGATCCCCGGGGGTCTCGGCGCCCTTCCGGGCAGCCCCGAGGCCGCCGCCTTCGCCGAGGTGTCCGATGCCCTGGCGGCCCTTGCCCGCCTGCATCCCTTCGGCATCGAAGACCACGAGCTGGTGAGCATATCGGTCTAAAGAGTAGCCTCGTCGCTACAGCCAAAGTCCCGTGTTCCCCATCAGGTAGAGAGGGACGTTGGTGAGCCAGTCTTGCTCGCGGTAGTCGGAAAGCGAGAAGCGCCGGGCCTGAACTTCCGGGTACTTCTCCTTGAAGCTGCGCAGGCTCTTGGCGCGCAGGTTCTCCTCGGCTTTCACCTCGATGGCGTAGACGGTACCTGCTGACTGCACGAGGAAGTCCACTTCTCCCTGGGAGTTCTCGGCAGACCAGTAATAGGGGACAAGCCCACAGCTTGCTATAAGCTCTTGGCACGCGTACTGCTCGGTGAGCGCCCCTTTGAATTCCTCGAAAAGGGCTCCTCGTCCGTCTTTTCTGCGACTATACAAAAACAAGGACGTAAAAGTGAGAGAAATCGCAAAAACAAGGACGTAAAAGTGTTAGAACTTACACAAATCAGGACGTAATGGGAGATATTACCGTGGTGCGCCGTTGGCCTCGGCGAGAGTGGCCCCCGGGCGAGGCCGAGCAGATCGGCTAGCCGTTCTTCTTCTCCTGCTCCCATACGAAGCGGAGGTTGTCGTGGCCTTCGGCCCACTGGCGCGGAGAGATGCTTCTGAATACGCCCGTTCGATTCAAGTTATGATTGCATTACCATAATGCATCAAGTATGATGGGTACGGCAAGGAGGTTGTTATGGCTCAGGCTACCATCAATGCGCGCTTGAATGCGACGGTTAAGGAGCGGGGCGACAAGGTGCTTCGCGACAACGGGATATCGACGACGGAGGCAATCCGCGGGCTGTGGTCGTCCATGGCCCGGACGCGCGAAGTTCCTAGCTTCTTGGTGCGGGAATGCAAGTGTGACGAGACGGCGGAGCGCCGACGCAAGCGCGAGGTCGCGCGCGGTCTCGTGGGGCTGGCAACCGAAGGGGCGACCCTTAGCGACGATGCGCTTTCCGACTTGAGGTTTCAGGCTTTGCTGTCTCGCTACGAGGTGCTGTCATGAAGGTCCTTTTCGACACCAACGTGTGGCTCGACATTATTTTGAGTCGCGAGGGCTTCTGGGAAGCGTCTTTGACGGCGCTTTACGACTGCATCGACGAGGACGATGATCTCTGCGTGGTCGCCACTTCCCTGAAGGACGTCTTCTTTCTCGTGGAGCGCTTGAAGAGCGCCGATGCTGCCTACGAATCGGTCGAGCGCATGCTTGAGCTTGCTCGCCCTATCGCTGTTGACGAAGCGGTCTGTCGATGTGCCCTTCCGTTGGAGCGTCCCGACTATGAGGATGGTCTCATAGCGGCAGCGGCAGAGATCGAGCAAATCGAGTGCATCGTCACAAGAGATGACGGTGCCTTCCGCGATCTGGGCATACGCCGCATGAGCCCTCTCGAGTTCATCAAAGAGCGTGGTACGGAGGTCGTCGCTCTGTAGGGCGCGGAGCGCACCCGTGCGCGGCAGCTGCTGGGGTAGGGGCGAAGGTCGATTCTCGGTTGCTTGCGCCCTTCCGCATCGTACCGGTAACGTTCTTCCGGGAGCGCGGGCGCGAAGCTTTTCGGCTGCACTAGAATGGACACCGATCATTGGCTTCTTACGATGTATCAAAGAGCAACTTTCTTGAAAGGACGAATCATGGCGAAGTCGGCAGTGGTGTTTGTAGCGAACGGGTGTGAGCCAGTGGAAGTGACGGCTCCGGTGGACGCGCTGCGGCGCGGCGGGGTGGATGTGGTGTTGGCCGCCGTGTCCGACGATCTCACCGTGCGGGCGGCTCAGGCGGTGACGCTTCAGGCCGACGCGCCGCTTTCCACTCTTGATCTGACGCAGTTCGATATCGCCATCGTGCCTGGCGGCTCGGTGGGCGTGGACAACCTGGGCAAGAGCACCCGCGTCGTGGCCGAGCTGCGCCGCCGCATGGAGGCCGGTGAGTACGTGGCCGCCATCTGCGCCGGGCCTATGGTGCTCGCCAACGCGGGGCTGCTTTCCGGCCGGGCGGCCGTGTGCTACCCCGGCTGCGAGGAGGGTTGGCCGGCGGGCGTCTATCAGGCGGGCAAGGACGTCTTCGTCGACGGCAACCTCATCACCGCCACGGGCCCCGGCACGGCGCTGCCCTTCGGCATCCAGATCCTGCGCACGCTGGAAGGCGATAAGGTCGCCGATGATGTGGCTTCGGGAATGCTGCTGAAATAATCATCGCATTGCCATAGCGCGACGAGGGTTGCGCGGCGGCGGGCGAAGGGGCGGCGCAGGAAGCGCAACCTCTTCGCCCGTCGTGCGTTTCGGGTCGAAACCTTCTCACCCATTCTCGGGTATATTTTATGTTTTACCAGGTGACCGCTGGGTGAATACCCGAATGCGGGCGATGTGCAGCCTATTGCATTCCGCTTAAGATGCGTCTCGTTCGGTTCGCTTATGGGAGGGCCGGATGCGTGCCGGTTCACGTAAGGGAGGGCCGGGCGCGAACCGTCTTTAGGAGGATGCAATGGAAACCAATCTTTCCCGTCGTGGATTTCTGACCGGTGCCGCCGCGGCCGGCGCCCTGGCCGCCATGGGCCTTGCGGGCTGCGCACCGACTCCCGCGGCCGAGGGCGGCACGAAGACCGCCGACACCGGGGCTGCGGCCGCGACAAGCTGGCGCGACAAGCCGGAGATGCCCACGGAATTCGTGGAAACCGTCGATGCCGACATCGTGGTCGTGGGCGCGGGCAACGGGGGTCTTGTGGCCGCCACCACCGCGGCCCAGAACGGCGCGAAGGTGGTCGTGCTGGAGAAGGCCGGCGCCATCGCCGCCGCTCGCGAGGCCATCGGCGCTCTGAATTCCAAGCTCGCCCCCGACCATCAGGAAGACGTGCCGACGCTTTTGAACCACGCCAACCAGACCCAGGCCGGCGACGCGAACATGCTCATGTACAAGACCTGGGCCGAGAAGTCCGGCGAGATGATCGAGTGGATGGCCGACACACTGGGCCCCAAGGGCATGCTCTTCCCCTTCGAATGGCATTGCCCGGACGACCCGCACGCCTACTACCCGGCCATGTGCTACAACCCCTGCATCGGCGAGTACAACCCGGACGGCCCGAACTACAACTCCTATGCGCACCTGGAAGTGATGCGCGACGTGTTCACCGAGGATCTTGGCGGCGAGATCCGCTTTGAGTGCCCGGCCCAACAGCTCGTCATTGACGAGTCTGGCCGCGTGACTGGCGTGGTGGCCGAGGGCAAGGAGGGCTTTATCCAGGTGAACGCCGCCAAGGGCGTCATCATCTGCACCGGCGGCTACGGCGCCAACAACGAGATGCTGGCCGATCTGGCTCCGGGCAACTCGGCCTGGTGCGCCCTGCGCGATTCGGTGACCGAGACCGGCGACGGCATCCGCATGGCGCTGTGGGCCGGAGCCGAGCTTGAGGCCGGCGGCGCCTGCATGATCTGGAACCGCGCCATCCTGCCCGACGGCTTCGAGTTCAACGAGGACCGCATGGGCGGCGACATCTTCTTGCCCGGCAGCCAGCCCTTCCTGCACGTAAACGTGAACGGCGAGCGCTTCATGAACGAGGATCAATGCTACCCCATGAGCTACGCCGCCGGCGCCAACCAGCCGAAGCACTACAGCTGGATCGTCTGGGACGGCAACTACTGGGATGACATCGCCCAGTTCGACACCTGCGGCTGCTCCCGTCTGTACCCGGCGCCCTCCGGCACTGCCTTCAACGCCGACGTGTACGACTGCGAGGCCATGTCCAAGGAGCACCTGGACGAGTTCTGGCTGAACCCGCGCCTGGAGGCCGGCACGCTGAAGAAGGCCGACACCTTAGAGGCGCTGGCCGACATGATGGAGTTCGACGCCGACCAGAAGGCCACGTTCCTGGCGACGGTGGAGCGCTACAACGGCCTGGTGGCCGCAGGCGAGGACACCGATTTCGGCAAACCGGCCTACCGTCTGTCCGACGTGGAGACCGCGCCCTTCTACGCGGCGCGCATTGGCGGCGAGCTGCTGGTGACCATTCACGGCGTCATCACCGACGTGAACTCGCGTCCGCTCAAGAACGACGGCACGCCCATCGAGGGCCTGTACGTTTGCGGCAACGACCAGGGCGGCTTCTATCCGCACAACTACCCGAGCAACTTCACGGGCATCAACGCTGGCCGCACGGCCACCTTCGCCCGCATCGCCGCCAAGCACGCCTTGGGTGTGGAATAGGGCGACCGCTCGCTTTTCCCGAGCCTGCCAACCCTCCCTTCAGCAGGCGATCTCAGGGCTCCCCTTCGGGGGAGCCCGTTTTTATGGAACGGGTGCAGCGGTTTGTGCAAAATGGGGCACTTCTCGTAGCTGTATTTATGCGTCAGGTCTCTGCTCAGGGAAAGGTGGTGGCATTTTCCCAGGTGAAGAGCGTCCGTGTAACAGTTGACGGACTCGAAGACTACGAGAAGTGTGCCATTTTGCACATTTCAGAGTGTTTGGGGCTCATTGGAGTTCATGTTGCGACGATAGGGGCTGTGGCTATAGAGTCGCTAGGATGAGCTCGTTATCGCCGCACGAGGTCGATGAGTTCTTGGCGGGAGTGGACGCCCAGTTTCGCGTAGATATGCTTGGCGTGGGTGGCCGCTGTCTCGCGGCTGATGATGAGCTCATCGCGGATGTAGGGGATGGAGCGGCCCTGGGCGAGCAGCGCGAACACCTCTGCCTCACGAGGCGTGAGACCGGCCTCTCGGGCGATCTCGTCGATGCGCGCCGCGCCGTGCGCCTCGCCGGGCGCGTCGGCGTCGATCGGCGGGGTAGCTGCCTGCCGCGCGTCCAGCTGCGGTGCGCCTGATTCGGACGTAGCTTCTTGGGCTGTCGGAGCCTCTATCGGAGAGTCGACCCCGGATGCGGCGATCTCGGCCGAGGTGCCCTCGGGAGCGCAGGAGGTGCGGGTTTTCATGCCGGCAATCGTCGCACCTGATGGCTTTGCGCCGGTGCTCTCCTTCGCCGGGGTCGCTGCCCTGTGCTCGGGGATGCGCAGGAATGTGGAGGTCTCGCCCATGACGGCCATGGTGACCGTCACGAGAACGACGATGCACCCCACGCTCACCGCGGTGAGCCCCGCCGGCTGTGCCAACATCAGCGGTTCGAGAACGATCCACAAAACGAGGCCCAGAAGGTCGCCCGCATGCACGAACAGCCACCCCAAGCTGGAGGCCTGGGCGGGGGTCGCGCGGCCGGCGGCAGCGTAGTTGGCGAAGTAGATCTGGGCGATCAGGCAGAAGGTGAAACGGCCTCCAAGCGATGCGGCCACGGCAACAAGGGCGCCGGCCTGCCCGAACAGGATGATGGCCGCAAATCCGATGACCAGGGTGGGGCATATCCAGCGGTAGAGGAAGAACAGGGATATGCGGCGCGGTCCCGATACGGCCATGGCCGCTACCACGGCCATCATGAGCGCGCTGAACAGCAAGATGGCTTGAAGGGGGATGCCTTCCACCCGCTCCGCGCTCATCATGCCCGCGATGCTCACGATAGAGAAAACGACGAGGATGCCGACCCCCGTGCGCCCGAGTCCCGCCAAAGGGGAGCGACGCTCGGTTGCGAAGCGATGCGCGGTTGCGAGCGCCTCTTCGGTGCGGGCGGCTTCTGGGGTCCACGCGAGATGGAAGCATAGGCCGGACAAAAGCGGGAGCGCCGCGGCGACGGCGACGGGCACCCAGCCATCCATGGCGGATACCAGAAGCACGATGACGGCGGCGGAAACCGCGGAAACCGGCGCGAGCCATTCCGATCGATCGCGGGGGATGACGGCGTAGTACTCGCCCCACATCGCCCACAGAAGCGCGCTTCCGATGCCCGTGGCCACGGCGCCGATGCCGAAAAGCAGGGCGTTCAGCCCTGGATCGGCGACGGAGACGAACATGAAGGGAGTGCTCGCGGCCGTAAGGGCGGGGGCGACGACGAAGAGGGGGCGATGGCTTGTGGGCGAGCCGATGCGCGGCTCGGCGAGCACGATGGCCGCCAGGGTCGCCACCGACGCGGCCAAGGGGAGCACGGCGTAGAAGAGCGCGGCGCCCATCGAAGAGGGTCCGGAGGGCGCGCCAGCCGCAGCGCCGCCTCCGCCGGGTATTTCGTCCCCGCTCAGCACGCCGGCGGCGTTGGTGTAGAACACGCAGAACACCCAGGCGAGCAGAAACGCCCATCCCAGCTGCCGCAGCGGCGCGACCTCTCGGCGCTCGTCGTTCTGCGGCGCCAGCCATGTTTCGAAGCGTTCCTTCACGGCCCTCCCTTTCCAATCCCCCTCATTGTAGCGCGAATGGCGCGAAGGCTACCGCAGCTTGAACTTCATGGCGACGGGGTTGTGGTCGGAGTAGGCGAAATCCAAGTCCACGGTGGAGCAGTCGAGGCACTCCACGTTGTCGGAGTAGATGAAGGTGTCCATGACCCAGCGGTCGTTGGTGCCGTCGTAGGGGCGCCCGGCGTCGCGGCAGGTGGCGGCATCGGGGAAGGCGGCGGTGCCCGTCTCGTCCAGCTTCGCCTTGGCGGCCACCGTGAAGCCCTCCGGCACGCCATCGAAGTCGTAGGGCTTCGCCCAGCTTTCCACGGCCTGGGCGGCGTTGCCGTACACCTCGCCGGAGACGCCGATCATGTCGTGGTTGTAGTCGCCGCCGGCGATGACGTAGTTGCCCGCCGCCCGCTCGGCCGTCATGTCCTCGTAGAGCTTCTCGCGTTGGGCCGCCATGATGGAGGCGTCGGCCCCGTAGGCGGACAGATGCACGTTGAAGAGCACGAGCTCGGCGTCGCCCGTGGGCACGCGTACGATGGAGTAGCAGCGATCCAGGTCGAGGAACTTGCTGAAGCTTTCGGAAATGGGCAGGCTCTTGCGCACCGGGTCGCCCACGGGCAGGCGCGAGAACGTGGCCAGCCCCGCGCGGTTGGCGCCGTGAGGTGCGTAGAGGGGCCAGGCGAGGAAGGCCGAGTCGTAGTTCTGGCAGAACACCGACCAGTCGCTGGGGAACTGGGTGCGCAGAAGCTCGTACTCGTCGATGTGGTGGCTGCGGGTGCCGTCTGTGTCCACTTCTTGGAAGAGAACGAAATCCGGCGAAAGCGCACGTATGGCCTCGGCCGAGCCGAGAATGTCCTCGCGCACCACCTCCGGGCTTTCGGCCACCGATCCTGTGCCGCCGTCCATGAAGAAGTCGAAGTCGCGGTTGTAAGCGCCGAAACCGAGGTTGGCTGTCACCACGGTGAACTCCTCATCAGCGGAAACGACCGGCACAGCCTCGTCGGCAGCCAAAGGCGCGTCCACGGTGAGCGCCAGATTGTCGGGGAGTCGCTTGTAGGTGACCATGACGTAGGCGACGTAAACAAGGGCCACGGCCAGAAGCGCGCCGAGCAATGCGAGCAGAACCGTTATTATGCGTTTGGCCACAAAAGGCTCCTTTGACGAGGGAAAAATCCATTTGGGTCATTGTACTTCACCCTGATACACGGGTCATTGTGGAATACCCTAGCTTAACCATATCGTTAGGCAGTCGCATTAGATGACTAAAAACTCACCATTGGATTTGAATCTGAACACTCTGTATCCAGATAATGACAGGGAGGTAACAGAGACCTGACGCGACAGCGACAAGCTAGAGGAAGCTATAAGGTACGCTCCATCGGATTGCGCAGGTAGCAAGCATTCCCTTTGGCACCCTTCTTCTCGCGGGTTGGTCGCTTGGGTGCGCTTAAAGACAGGAGGTCCCTCATGCAGTCGAACAAGAAGAGCACCCGAGGTGTGGCGACGCGCGAGGTACTCCGCAGCAACGATACGGCCAAGCGGTCGGCGGAGATCGTCGTCGCCGCGCGCGAGCTGTACGAGGAGAAGGGCCTGGCCCGCACCTCCATCCAGGACATCACCAACCATGTGGGCGTGACACGCTCGCTGTTCTACCACTACTTCCAGAACAAGGAAGAAGTGACGAGCGCCGTGCTCGACCAGTACATCACCGATTTTCTGGAGGCCATGCAGCACTGGCACGAGAGCCAGACGGCGCTGGCCACCGACGAATCGCTGCACTCCATGGTGAAGATCATGCGCATGGTGCTGTTCGAGAAGAACACCTTCCGCATGGCCCTTTCCACCCAGGAGAATGCGGCGCTGTACCTGGATTTCCTCAATCGCTTCGCCGCCCAGGGCGCCGAGTTCATGGTGACGCACCCCATGGTGGAGCAGACGAAGTACGGCGAGCAGTCCGACCATCTGTACGAGACGTTCTACGTGCTCATCGTGGGGCTGGTGAGCTATCTGCGCTCGCATCCGGATGTGGAGGACGAGGTGCTCATCGACGTCGTCACCCGCATGCTCAACATCGAGCAGGCCGAGGAGGCCCGCGAGCTCGCCTAATTCGGGGTTCCGCACTGCTTCTGGTTGGAAGGTCGGCGATCTTGCCAAGCTGCTCTGGCGCTCTTCGCGGCCGGATCCTGCGTCGCGCCGCCGTTGCGCGGCGGTATGGCGAATCGGTTACGATCTGTGCGCCGCGCCGCCTATCGGCTATCATCTTACTCGTAAGGTAACGGGCCCGCCCGCGTAAGCGGCGGGCCCGTGCGCGATTGCGGGAAGGAGGGGCCATGGACATCAAGCGAGTGCTGGCGAGCGCGCCTCGCGACCACGATCCGGGCGCTGCCCGTCCGCTGCTCACGCGCTGGGGCGAGGCGTTGGATCCGGAAACCGTGCGCGGCGAGCACCCGCGCCCGCAATTCGCCCGCGACCGCTTCATATCCCTCAACGGTTGGTGGGACTACGCTTTCGTTCCCATGGGAGCTCATCGTACCGTGCGGCCGCCCGATGCGTTCGACGGGCGCATCCTCGTGCCCTTCTCGCCCGAGTCTCTGCTGTCGGGGGTGGGTCGCCAGCTTCAGCCTGACGAGCTCCTGTGGTACGTGCGCCGAGTGCCCGTCCCCGCCATGGGCGAGGGCGAGCGCTGCCTGCTGCATTTCGAGGCCGTGGACTTCGCCTGCGCCTGCTGCGTGAACGGCCAGGTTGTGGGCACCCACGAGGGCGGGTATCTGCCGTTTGCCTTCGACATCACCGAGGCGCTGCGGGCAGAGAAGACGACCGGCGAGGGGAGTGCGGAAGCGCGTTTCCAGGGTGTGGAAGCAGTGACTGGGGACGTGGCGGTTGAAGGTGTCGGAGACGCGAAAAGCGACGCCTGCGGGGAGGGAAAGGCCGATCTCGAAGAGGCGGCCGACTTGGCTCCGGCGCCGCCGCGGGAGTTCGTGGTCGCCCTGTGCGTTCGCGACCCGAGCGATGCGGGCACCCAGCCGCGGGGCAAGCAGAGGCTCAAGTCGGGCGGCATCTGGTACACGGCCCAAAGCGGCATTTGGCAGCAGGTGTGGATGGAGGTCGTTCCCGCTCGCCGCGTGCTGGCCCTGGCGCTGCATCCCGATGCCGATGCCGGCATTCTGACGGCGGATGTCGATGTGAGCGGAGACGCGGGCCTGGTGCGCATCTACGTTTGCGACCCGACGGGCCGCCAGGTGGGCGCCGGCGCCGCTTTCGCCGAAGAGGGCTCGGTGCCGGTGGGGGTTGAATCCTCGGGGCAAGCGGGGCCGGCCCGTCGCGTGCGCTTGCGGCTCGATCTCGGCGAGGTGCGCCGCTGGAGCCCCGACGATCCGTGCCTCTACGATATCGTCGTGCGATTCGGCACCGATGCGGTGCGCAGCTACACCGCCTTCCGCACGGTGAAGGTGGCTCCGGACGGCGCCGGCCGCTTTCGCTTCTTCCTGAACGGCGAGCCGCTGCTTCTGCGCGGGGTGCTCGATCAGGGCTACTGGTCCGACGGCCTCATGACGGCTCCCTCCGACGAGGCGCTCGCCTTCGACATTCAGGCCATGAAGGACGCCGGCTTCAACATGCTGCGCAAGCACTTGAAGGTGGAGGCCGACCGCTGGTACTACCATTGCGATCGGCTCGGCATGCTGGTGTGGCAGGACATGGTGTCGGGCGGCGGCGCTTACGACGGGTGGGAAACCAGCTACAAGCCGACGCTGTGGCGCGGAAGTTGGGACGGCTACGAGGACACCTCGGCATCCCATCAGCGGCGCCTCGGTTCAGATGACGACGCCTACCAGCGCCAATGGCTGCGGGAGTGCCGCGGCACGGTGACCCACTTGCGCGCTCATCCCTCGGTGGTCACCTGGGTGCTGTTCAACGAGGGCTGGGGGCAGTTCGACGCCCTGGCCTGCGCCGAGGAGGTTCACCTGCTGGATCCGACGCGTCCCATCGACGCCGTGAGCGGCTGGTATGACCAGGGCGCGGGCGACTTCCAGAGCGTGCACAACTATTTCCGTCCGCTTGCGGTCTACCGCGACCGGCGCGACCTGACGGGTTACGCGCGGCTGGCGGGCGGTCGTGCCTTCGCGATTTCGGAATTCGGCGGGGTGGTTCACGCCGTGGCGGATCACAGCGCCTTTGCGGGCACCTACGGCTACGGGGCCACCGACACGCCGGCCGAATGGCGCACGGAGGTGCATCGGACGCTGGACGCTGCGGCGGCTTTGGAGGGGGCGGGGCTTTCCGCCTATGTATACACGCAGCTGTCGGACGTGGAGGAGGAGTGCAACGGCATCCTTACCTACGACCGGCGGGTGAACAAGCTGAAGGAGGACGGCGATGAGTGCGGTAGCGCTGAGATGTGATGCCGATGCCGACCGCATGTTGGCACATCTGCGGGAGCGGTTCGCCGAGGTGTTCCCCGTGACGGGGTCGGCGGGCGACGGCGCCGGAGGAGACGCCGGCGGAAATCCCGACGAAGGCGCCGATGGAAGCGCTGACGCGGCCGTCCGGTTCGCGCCCGTGGCGGACCGGGGCTCTTTCGCGTTCGCCTCGGCGCCGGGGCGTCTGGAAGTGGCGGGCAACCACGTGGACCACCAGGGCGGCCGCGTCATCTCCTCGGCCATCGGCGAGCGAACGTGGGGGCTGGCGGCCGAGAACGGAGGACGCCTGGTGCGGGTGGCCATGGAGGGTTTCGGCACCGATGTGATCGACTTGGACGATGCGGACTGGCGGGCACCCCATGGTGTGGAGACCCAGTCCTCCGCCGCCCTTCTGCGCGGCATGCTGGCCGCTTACGATGAGGCCGGCGGCGCGCTGCGCGGTTTCGACCTGGCCACCTGCTCGGAAGTGCCCGCCGGCTGCGGCCTGTCCTCCTCGGCCGCCTTCGAAGTGATGGTGGGCGCCGTTTTAGAGGGGCTGTTCGGCCCCGGGCCCTTCGCGGGCGTGCCAGCGCCGGCGCCGGGCCAGGACGCTGCGGAAGGGGAGGGGGATTGCTTCGTTCCCCTGAATCCCGTGGCGCTGGCCCTGGCGGGCGTTACCGCCGAGCAGCGCTACTTCGGCAAGCCCTGCGGTGCTCAGGACCAGCTGGCCAGTGCCTGCGGCGGCACGGTGCTGCTCGATTTTGCGTCGGCGGTGCCCCGGGTGACGCCGCTTGCCTTCGACGCGACGGGCGTCGGCTACGCTGTGGTGCTCATCGATTCGCGCCAGGTCCACTCGGTGCACACCGAGGAGTTCGCCTCCGTACCCGCCGACATGCGCATGGTGGCCAACCACCTGGGCGTCGCGCGTCTGGGAGACACGACCGCGGACGTGCTGCTCGCGAACCTGCAGGATGTTCGCGCGGCGCTGGGCGACGGGCGCGCCATGCGGGCGCTGCACTACTTCGACGAGGTGGCCCGGGTCGATCGGCAGCGTGAGGCTCTGGAGGCGGGGGATTTCCCGCTGTTTCTGAAGTGCGTGCGCCTGTCGGGGGCCTCGTCGGCCCAGTTTTTGCAGAACGTGTCCCCGCGCGATACCGGCTCCGGGGAGCGCCAGCCGGCCATGCTCATCCAGGGGCTGTGCGCGCACCTGCTCAGCGAAGAGGGCGCCTGGCGCATCCACGGCGGCGGCTTCGGCGGCTCGGTGCTGGCACTCGTGCCCCGAGCCGAGGTCGCCGACTTCACGGAGACGATGGACAAGCTGCTCGGCTACCGTGCCTGTCGCGAGGTGGTCGTGGGCGGCCCCGGCGTGCTGGCGAGGCGGCTGTCGTGAGCGGAGTCGCAAGAGGCGTGGAAGGTGCCTCGGAGTATGCCGTGGACGAGCGCGGCAATCCTTTCTGGACATACAGTTCTCCGGCGGGGCCGCTGGAGATCACCATCAACCTGGCCAAGCCCGAAAAGGACCCGTGGGATATCGCCGCTGCAGCGGGGGCAACCCTCGGTGGCGCGGCGCTTGAGGCGACGCCCGCTGGGGAAGGCGAGGCTGCGGCGGCAACGGTGGAGGGCGACGCGAGGGAAGGGGCTCCCTCTGTCCCGACGTCCTGCGACTTGTGCTGGGAGGCGTTGGGGGAAGACGGCCCGGCGCACCTGCGGCGCTCGGGCGCGCCCGTGACCGAAATCGCCCTCGGCGGCGAGCCCTGGGCCTGGTGGTTCTCTCCCTACGGCTACTTCCCCGAGCACCTCATCGTGGCGTCGCGCGAGCACCGCCCCATGGCCATCGATCACGGCACCATCGCGCGGCTGCTCGATTTCTCGGACGCCTACCCGCGGTGGTTCATCGGTTCCAACGCCGATCTGCCCATCGTCGGCGGTTCACTTCTGGGGCACGACCATTTCCAAGGTGGCGGTCACCGCTTCCCGTTGATGAATGCGCCGATTGCGCGCGCGTTTTCCATCGAAGGCTTGGAAGGCGTGGAGGCCGGCATCGTGCGCTGGCCCGCGTCCGTGGTGCGACTGCGCAGCTGCGACCGGCGGCTTCTCGCTGAAGCGGCCTGCCGCGTCCTGGATGCCTGGCGTCCCTTCAGCTTCGAGGAATGCGATATTCGGGCCTTTTCGCTCGTCCCGGACGACGGCCGCGAAGGCGCCGTGAGCGCTTCAGGCGCCCTGGCCTCGCCCGCGCGTTTCGTACAGCACAACACGGCGAATCCCATCCTGTGGCGCGAGGGCGACGACTACGTGATGGATCTCGTACTGCGCAACAACCGCACGACGCCGGAGCACCCCTTCGGGCTTTTCCACGTGCCGGAGCGGCTCTTCCACATTAAGAAGGAGAACATCGGCCTCATCGAGATCATGGGCCGCGCCATCCTCCCCGCGCGCCTGGCAGCCGAACTGCCTGCTATCAAGGACGAATGCAGCCGTGCCTTCTACGAGATTCTCGTGGCCACGGGCGTCTTCAAAGACGATGCCGCCGGCCGCCGCGGCTGGGAAGCCTTCCTCGCGACTATCTAGGAACGCCGCGGCTTACCGCCGGCGGTGTGGCGGACGACCTCGAAGCGTTCGAGGTGCACCTGCTCATCCGGCCGGATGCCCGCTTTCTGCTTGGCGATGGCAATCTGGTCGAAGACGGTGTCGACGCCTTCCAAATCGGGAAGCAGAAGGCCCCGGCGATGTCCGCGGGTCACGATGACGCCGTAGCGCGCAGGGTCGAGCTGTTCCAGGTTGCTAACGGGCTTCGGCTCGCCGAGCACGTCCACGGAATAGTCGAGGAAGGGGAGCTCCTCGGGGCGCACGGGGGCGAAGCGCGGGTCCTCGGTGGCCGCCGCCACGCCGTTTCTGATGACCTCCTCGGCGAGGCTTTTGCGCACCGGCGCGATGGTGCCGATGCAGCCGCGCAGCTGCCCGTGCTCGTGCAGGCTCACGAAGGCCCCGGCGCGCCGGCCGGTCAGCTCCTCGGGTGCGTCGGCGGGAAGGGGGAAGACGGTGCCCTGCGCGACGATGGACTCCACGCTCGCCCGGGCAAGGGCCACAATCGGGTCGTCTCCGGGATGCGGCGGCCAGGCCGGCGAACCGCCGGGGGTGCCGCCGATCTCGCGATCCTCTTCCCGCACGATTTCGGACGCCGCTTCCTCTTCGGTGCTCTCGGGCGCGTCCTCGATTTCGAAGGCGGCCACGGCGTAGCCCACGCCGAAGGGCCCCTCGTAACTTAAGAGCTCGGAAGCGAAAGGCTCGCCGGTCGCCTCCAGGGCGCCGGCCATGATCTGGAAGGAGCGCAGCCCGCACTCGGCGGCACCATCGCAGAGGGCGGCGTCCAGGCCGAACAGGCCTTCCAAATTCCCATGGGCAAAAAGCTCGGTCACGATGCGGTCGAACTCGGGTCCTTCCGGGGCGAACCCGTAGGGGCCGTCCTCCTTCAGCTTGTGGGACATGTCCCCGCTTGCGACAAGCACGCAGCGGCGGTTCAAGGAGCGGGCGGCCTCGGCAATGGCCCGGCCCAGGAAGCGGTGGTCGGCCTCGGAAAGCCCCGAGAGCCCCATGCGCACCACGGCCACCGAGCCCAGGTCGACGGTCTCTTCCAAGAAATGGAGCGGCACGAAGGTGGCGTGGTCGATGTCGGCCATGGACGCCGGGGCACCGGCCGAGGGAATGCCCCGGCGGTGCAGGCGCGCGGCCACGTCCTTGGCGAAGGGAAGGTCGGTGCGGGTCGTCACGCGCTCGTCCGGCTGCCCGAAGGCGGCCAGCGAGCCAGTTTCCTCCGGCGTGTCGGCGATGAAGAACCCGTCGCGGTAGAGCGGCGCGTGGGGCGAGGTGATGACGATAAGGTCGGGCCGGTGGGCGGCCACGCGTCGGGCGACCTCGCGGTAGGCGGCGATGGTATCGGCGATGGCCGTCTCCTGGCCGCGCCCGACGGCGGGCACGATGAGCGGCGGATGGGGCACGGCGTAGGCGGCGAGCAGGGCCATGGGGTCACCTTCCTTTTTCGGGAGAGCGCGTGGGGGCCGAATGCCAGTGTGGGTGTTTGCGCGGATCTTCCCGTGACAATGGATCTTGCATTCATGATGACCCACCGCGTCCGTATTCCTCACCGAACTGCCAAAGCGTCACGGGATTGTATTCGCCGTCTTCCAACGAACGGGCAACAATCAGTCGCGCGGCGACAACAGAACCGTCGCGTAGGCGGCCCCGGCGTACCGTGGGACCACAATAGGGGACGCATCTGACTGCGAACTCATTCCAGCAAAGGAGAGCCATCATGATCGAGATTCTGAACGAGGGCAACTTCGACGAGAAGGTTCTGAAATCGAGCGGTAACGTGCTCGTCGAGTTCTTCGCCACCTGGTGCCCGCACTGCCAGCGCATGATGCCCATCATCAACGATGTGGCCGAGCGTGTCCAGGGCCAGGCCGTGGTCTACCAGGTTGACGTCGACCGGTCGCCCGACCTTGCCAAAACTTACGCGCCCAACGGCTTTCCGTCCTTTGTCCTGTTCGTGAACGGCCAGCTTGCCGAAACCCTGGTGGGCGAGCAGACCGAAGAGCGGTTGATGGAGCTGGTCGCCTAGCATCCGCGCTGTTCAAGGAGGGCCGCTTGCCTCGAAGGTGAGCGGCCTTTTGTAAGATCATCTCTGCCTTCCGTTAAGGTCTCGGGAGGTTTGTCTTGACTTAGAGCCGACTCCAATCTTTACTATTCTCCGTATCAATGATTGAGAGGAGAATTCATGACCGCATCTTATGACGGCGTGGCCAAGCTCGGCTTCGGCGCCATGCGCCTGCCCCTGACTGATCCCGATGATGTGACGGCCATCGACATCGAGCAGCTGAAGGCCATGGTGGACGAGTTCATCGCCAAGGGCGGCACCTATGTGGACACCGCCTTCGTCTACCACGACGGCGCCTCTGAGACGGCTCTGCGCGAGGCGCTCGTGGAGCGCTACCCGCGCGACGCCTATACCCTGGCCACGAAGTGCCTGGCCTGGGCCTGCGCCAGCAAGGAGGAGGCCCAGGCGTGCCTGCCCACCTCCCTTGAGCGGCTGGGGGTCGACTACATCGACTACTACCTGCTGCACAACCTGGGTGGCGCGCGCACGGTCAAGTTCGACGAGTACGACATGTGGAACTACGTGGCGAAGGCGAAGGCCGACGGGCTCGTGGGTCACGTCGGCTTCTCCATGCACGACGGCCCCGAGACGCTCGATGAGATTCTGACGGCGCACCCCGAGGTGGACTTCGTGCAGCTGCAGGTGAACTATCTGGATTGGGACGACCCGGTCACCCAGTCGGCGCGCTGCATGGAAGTGGCCGCGGCCCACGGCAAGCCAGTCATCATCATGGAGCCGGTGCGTGGCGGACGCCTGGCGAATCTGCCCGAGCGCGGTGCTGCGGTGCTCGCCGCCGCTGATCCGGATGCGAGCCAGGCCAGCTGGGCCTACCGTTACTGCCTCGATCTGCCGGGCGTGCTCACGGTGCTCGCCGGCGCCTCCACGCTCGAGCAGATGCAGGACAACATGCGCACCTTCCAGACCCGTAAGCCGCTGACGGATGAGGAGCGCGGCGCCATCGACGGTGCCATCGCGGCCCTGCGCAGCGTGGACCTCATTCCGTGCACGAACTGCGGCTACTGCGTGAAGGACTGCCCCGAGGGCGTGAAGATCCCCATTGCCATGAACCTGCTGAACCTGGAGCGCACTACCGAGGACAACGAATTCGTCAAGGGCCTCTACTCTTGGCAGGCCGCCGAGGGGCCCGCTTCGAAGTGCATCCAGTGCGGCACCTGCGAGGCCATGTGCCCCCAGTCCATCGACATCATCGACCACCTCGCCGAAGCCGTAGAGCACTTCGAGGGATAGGGGAGCGCCGCTCCGTCCCAAATACAAAAGGTGCCGGGGGACAACCCCCGGCGCTTGGAGGCAGCGCTATAGGCGCCACCGAAAAGATTCTACATCAAGTCCGGGAAGCGTTGACAGCGAGCTTTCGCCTTCGGTTAGCGGGAGCGGAGGCTCGCTTGCGTGTCGTTACATCACCGCACCCACAAACCCTGCCAGAATGGGGATGCTCGCTATAGCCAGCACGGTGGTGACGAAGGTTCCCTGGGCCATGACGCGGGAGTTGCCGCCATACTGGTAGCAGAGCATGGTGCCGTTGGTGGCCACGGGCATTCCCGCCAGCACCACGGCCACCGAGAACATGAGTCCCGCCGGCACGAATGCGTGGAAGACGGCCCAGATGATGGCCGGCATCACGAGCAGACGGAACACCGAGCAGGTCCAAAGACGCGGGCCGCCGATGAGGTCGCGCACCGGCAGGTTCGCCAGCGACGAGCCGATGATGAGCAGCGCCGCCGGCGTGGTGATGGAGCCGAGCGTGTTCAGCGCATCCCCCAGAATCGGCGCGTAGTGGATGCCGCCTAGCGTGAGAAGCACGGCCGCCACGCATGACAGCATGACCGGTGTGACGAAGGTGCGCCAGGTGGTTTGCACCTTCACGTCGCCGTCGGTGTCCTGGGTGAGAAACCACGCGCCCACGGTGAATACGAAGAAGTTGAAGGGCAGGTTGAACACGGCGGCGTACACGAGGGCGTCGGGGCCGAAGACGGCCGAGAGCACCGGATACCCGATGAACCCGACGTTGCCGAAGCAGAGCATGAACCGGTACACGCCCCGATGTCCGTCGGGGATGCGCATAAGCAGCGTGAAGGCGTAGGCCACGGCGAACATGACGAGGTTGCTCGCCACGGAAAGCCCCAGGCACAACCACACTTCCGTTTGCGTGGGCAGCTCGGTGGCCGTGAGCACCGAGCCCAAAATCATGCCCGGCAGCGCGATGTTGATGACCAGCTTTGAAAGCATGCGGTCGAACTCGTCGTTCATGAAGCGCAGCCTCTTCGCGGCGTAACCTACCCCCACGATGACGAACAGCGTGACGATCTCTTGAAATATGCCGATCATGCCCGCGGTCATAGGGCGAAGCTCTCTTTCTCCGATTGCGGAACGCTCGCTCGATCCTTTGCGACCCTCGTCGGTCTTCTCGAGCAATTTGCAGGATAGATTGTGGCAAAAAAATCGAGTTGTTAGACTTTCAAGGGTGCGGCAAATGGATTTATGGAACGATTTGGGTCTCTTCAGGCATCGGATGCGGCTTCTTTCAGTGTTTTCGGCGCTACTGGCAGGTGCTGAATGAATCGAAATGTCTAACAACTCGAAATTCTTGCCCAAATTTGGACTTCGGATTGTCTCGCAGGCGAGGGCGAGGATGTCGCGACGCGCATTGCGGTTCCGACATCGCGTCCTCGCGTTGTAGAGGCTACGGGTTTTCTGGAAAGCGCGCGACGATGCGGCTCGTTGGCGTATACTGGCCAGCGCTGCGTTAGCTTCGTCGAAAGGATGAGCCCGTGTTCACCATCGGTTGTCATTTGTCCAGCGCCAAGGGGTATCTGAAGATGGCCCAGGATGCGGCCTCCATCGACGGAAACACGTTCCAATTCTTCACGCGCAATCCGCGCGGCGGCAAGGCCAAGGCCATCGATCCGGCCGATGTAGCCGCATTTCACGAGTTCGCTGCCGCCCACGGCATCACGACGTTTCTGGCCCATGCGCCCTACACCATGAACCCGGCAGCGGCCAAGCCCGAGACGCGGCAGTTCGCCATCGAGCTCTTAACCGACGACCTCATGCGTATGGAAAACACCCCCGGCCAGCTGTACAACATGCATCCGGGCTGCCATGTGGGCCAGGGCGCCGAGACGGGCATCGCGCTCATCGCCGACGCGCTGAACCAAGTGCTCGCGCCGGAACAGTCCACCACGCTGCTTTTGGAAACCATGGCGGGCAAGGGCACGGAGGTCGGCGGTCGCTTCGAAGAGCTGGCCGCTATCATCGACGCCGTGGAACTGAACAAGAAAGTGGGGGTGTGCCTGGACACCTGCCATGCGTGGGACAGCGGCTACGACATCGTCGGCGACTTGGACGGCGTGCTGGAAGAGTTCGACCGCGTCATCGGGCTCGACCGTTTGCGCGCCATCCACTTGAACGACTCGAAGAACCCGCTCGGTGCCCACAAGGACCGCCACGCCCCCATCGGCGAGGGCTGCATCGGCTTTGATGCGCTCGCCGCTGTGACGAACCACCCGGCCCTGCGCGATCTGCCCTTCTTCTTGGAAACGCCCCAGGACGACCTTTCCGGCTGGGGCCGCGAAATCGCCGCCCTGCGGGCAGCGCATGCCGAGTAGCTGCCGCGTTAAATCACGAAGAAGTACACGCTAAAGAACTGCAGGCAGCTGGCGGCCAGCACGAACAGGTGAAAAATCGAGTGCATGTAACGCACCTTTTTGAAGATGTAGAACACGGCGCCCACGGTATAGCTGATGCCGCCGGCAACTAAGAGCCAGAAGCCTGCGGGGGCCAGCTCGGCGAACAGCGTCGGGATGAAGAACACGATGGACCAGCCGAGCGCCACGTAAAGCACGGCCGATATCCAACGGGGACGGTAGGTCCAGAAGGCTTCAAAGGCGATGCCGACAAGTGAGACGGCCCAGACGAAGGCGGCGAGCCAGACGCCGCCCACATGTCCCAAGGTGATGAGGCAGTAAGGGGTGTAGGTACCGGCGATGAGCAGGTAGATGCCGGAATGGTCGAGCACTTTGAACACGCGTTTGGCGCGTTCTGCTGCCAGCGCGTGGTACAGCGTGGACATGAGGTACTCCAGCAGTTGCGCGATGCCGTAGACGAGGGCCGCCGCCAATAGGATGCCGCCGCCATCTGACACCGACTTCACGATGAGAAGCACGAGGGCCGCCACGGCCAGGCCCGCCCCTACGCCATGGGTGACGGCGTTGAAGATCTCCTCGCCCAAGGTGTACTCGCGGACGCTTTTCTTCCCGTGGCGCCGCAGAAGCTCCCGAATCTCGGGCGACACCTTGGCCGCCGCCGCGGCGGCGTTGGGGGAAAGTTCGGGGTGGGCTAGACGAATGTTGGGCACGATGACTCCTTTGGGTATGAGCTACTGCTGCTCGCGCAGAGCCTTCAAGATGGCGCGCTTTTTGGCCTGCTTGTCGGCGTAGGCCTGCTTCTCGGCGCGGGTGCGGGCGCGTTCGGCTTCGGCGGCAGCGCGCTCGTCGGCGTGGGCCGCAAGCTCGGCCGCGCGGGCGGCCCTGCGGGCGGCGCGGCGCTCCTCGCGCTCGGCGGCGGCCTCGGCGTCGGAGAAGCGGCAGCCGCAGTAGTTCTGGCGGTACATGCCGCCCTCGCGGGAGCGGCGGGTGGCCTCGTCGTAGAAGGGGCGGTAGTCGGCGAAGCGGGCCTCGATGCCCTCGCGGGCGCAGGCGCGCTGAAGTTCCTCGCGGATGATGCGGGTGTACTGGTAGGGGCTCACGGAAAGCGTGGTGCCCAGGGCGGAGTACCCGTGCTCGCGGGCGTAGCGGGCGGCCTCCTCGAAGCGCAGGCGGTAGCAGGCCCGGCAGCGGGCCTCCCGCGCCGCGCGGGCGGGGGAGGCGTCGCCTTCGAGGTCGCCTTCCTCGTTCGTGATCACGCCGAACTTGGCATCGGCGGCATTGCCGATGCGGCCGGCGGTGGTCTCCCAGGCCTCGGGGTCGTAGACGCCTTCCACGACTTCCAGCCCAGCGCCCGCGGCCCATTCGCGCAGGGTGGCCAGCCGGCGCGCGTATTCCTCGGCGGGGTGGATGTTCGAGTTCGCGTAGAACACGACGGGATCGACGCCCTCCGAGCGCAAAATGCGGACCGGCTCCAAAGAGCACGGTCCGCAGCAGGCGTGCAGAAGAAGCCTGTCCTCGTTCTCGGGCGCAGGCTGCATAGCTGAATCGGTTTTCGTGGTCTCTGTCATGACGCCCATGCTAGCACATTGTCGCCTGGCAATGTGCCGGTGAAAAAAAACGAGCCGCCTGCAAAAGGCGACTCGTCTATAACGATATGCTGCGAGGCCTACTTGCCGGCCAGGGGGCTCGGCACGGTGTAGACGCGGGCGGCGCAGGCCTGGTCGAGGTCGTACAGGCCCTTCGGGTCGCCTCCGAACAACTTCATGTTGGTGATCATGGTGTCGGCGTTGTCCTCTTCCTCCAGCTGCTCGTCGATGAACCAGCCGAGGAACTTCTGGGCGCGGTAGTCGTGGGCCTCGAGCGCGGCGGCATAGATGTCGTTGATGAGCGAGGTCACGTACTTCTCGTGCTCCATGGCGGCCTCGAGCGGCTCCAGGAAGTTCGCGAAGGTCTTGTCCGGCTGGTCGATGGCCAGAAGCTTCACAGCCTCGCCGTTCTCGTGCAGGTAGTTGCGGAAGATCATCGCGTGGTCGCGCTCTTCCTGAGCCTGGATCTCGAAGTAGTTGGCGTAGCCCGAGAGGCCCTCCTCCTCATAGTAGTCGGCGAAGGAGAGGTACAGGTAGGCGGAGTACAGCTCCTTGTTGATCTGGTCGTTGATGAGCTCGTAGACCTTGGCGTCCATAGTTGTCCTTTCTCGTTGGTCGGCGCGATGCCGTCTGGCGCAACGGGGCGTTGAGCGTGGGGCCCGCATCCGCGCAGCCGGCGGGGAACGCCGACGCTTCTTGGTGAACCGCATGACAGGATACCGCGAAACCGCTTAATCTTCGTGGCAAATCTATGCAAATAACCCGCTTTTAACGAAAGCGCCAGACGGCGCGCACCGCCGCACCTTCATAATGGCTCCCGAGAATTGAAGGAAGGGAACGCGCGCATGCTGCAGCTCAAGAATATCTGCAAGTCCTACACCACGGGCGACTTCACCCAGGTGGCCCTAAACGACGTCTCCATCTCGTTCCGCGACAACGAGTTCGTGGCGATTCTGGGGCCGTCGGGCTCGGGCAAGACGACGCTTTTGAACGTGATGGGAGGTCTTGACCACTACGACTCCGGCGACATGATCGTCGACGGCATTTCCACCCACCGCTACAAGGACCGCGATTGGGACACTTTCCGCAACAACCGCATCGGGTTCGTGTTCCAGAGCTACAACCTCATCCCGCACCAGACCATCCTGCAGAACGTGGAGCTGGCGCTGACGCTCTCGGGCGTGGGGAAGGCCGAGCGCACCCGCCGCGCCAAGGAGGCCCTGGCATCGGTCGGGCTGTCCGAGCATTTGAACAAGAAGCCGAGCCAGCTTTCGGGCGGTCAGATGCAGCGCGTCGCCATCGCCCGCGCGCTCATCAACGATCCGGAGATCGTGCTGGCCGACGAGCCCACCGGCGCGCTTGACTCCCATACCTCGGTGCAGATCATGGACCTGCTCACGCAGATCGCCAAGAACCGTCTGGTCATCATGGTCACCCACAACCCGGAGCTGGCGGCCGAGTACGCCACGCGCACGGTGAACCTCGCCGACGGCGTCATCCGCTCGGACACCGACCCCTATTTCCCCACGGAAGCGGAAATGCACGCCTCGCGCAAGCCCATCCGCAAGACCTCGATGAGCTTTCTCACGGCGCTCGCGCTGTCGGCGAACAACCTTCTGACCAAGAAGGGCCGCACCATCATGACGGCGTTCGCCGGCTCCATCGGCATCATCGGCATCGCGGCCATCCTGGCGCTCGCCAACGGCGTGGACAACTACATCGAGCGCACCGAGGAAGACACCTTGTCGGTGTACCCGCTGCAGATCATGTCCACCGGTTTCGACATGACGGCGCTCATGGGCATGGCCGTCGATGGCGGAACGGGCGACGGGGGAGACGCGACGGGCGAGGGCGCCGGCGACGACCCGCTTGCGGAAATGGGCCTTCAGGGCGGCAAGAACGGGGACGAGAACGACCCGGCCGCCGAGGGCAAGGTGCCCGAGACGCGCATGGTCACCGACATGTTCGCGAGCCTGGAGAACAACGACCTCGCCTCGCTCAAGCTGTTCTTCGACGAGAACGGCGGCGACATCAACAGCTATGTGAACTCCATCGAGTACTCCTACAACGTGGTGCCCCAGATCTTCGACGGCAACACCGAGGACGGGGTGCGCCAGATCAACCCGGACACGACGTTCTCCGCCTTCGGTATGGGCTCCGGTTCGTCCAACGCGCTCATGTCCACGATGTACTCCACCGATGTGTTCAGTGAGATGATGGGCAACACCGCCATTGTGGAAGAGCAGTACGACGTGAAGGCGGGCCGGTGGCCTTCCGCCTACAACGAGTGCGTCGTGGTGCTGACCGCGAACGGCACGGTGCCCGATCTGGTGAGTTACGCCCTGGGCCTGCGCGATCACGCGGTGCTCGAGGACATGATCGACCAGTTCATGAACGAGGAGGACGTGGAAAGCCCCGACGACAACCTCACGTTCACCTACGACGAGATCATGGGCGTGTCGCTGAAGATGGTGCCCGCCGCCGACTTCTACACCTACGACGAGGAGAACAAGGTTTGGGTCGACAAAACCGGCGACGAGGAGTGCATGAAGGGGCTCGTGGACGCCGGCGAGGAGCTGAAAATCGTCGGCATCGTGCAGCCGCGGCCGGACGCGAAAGCCACGGCGCTTTCCATGGGCATCTACTACACGCCCGAGCTGACGCGCCATCTGATCGAGCAGGCCTCCGAGGCCGCCATCGTGCAGGAGCAACTGAATTACCCGACCATCGACGTGTTCAACGGCAAGGAGTTCACCGAGGAGGAGGAATCGGGCTCGGATTTCTCTATGGAGAACCTGTTCAGCATCGACGAGGAGGCGCTGCAGAACGCCTTCAAGTTCGATGAGTCGAAGCTGAACATGGACACGAGTGCGCTGGGCGAGGGGATGTCGGCGAGCGATCTGCCGGCGATGCCCGGGCTCGATGCAAGCGCGTTGAACCTGGACATGACCTCCGCCTTCAACAGCGACGCCATGGGCGAGATGATGGGCGCGGCGCTGGCCGGCTACACCCAGGCCCTTGGCGCCGCCTATGCCCAGGCCGCGGCGTCGGGCACGCCGCCGGACTTCCAGACGCTGGCGCAGTCGACGCTGGAGTCCTACGCCCAAAGCCCCGAGCTGCAGGCCATTATGGGACAGTACGCGGCGCAGATCGTCGACGCCAACGCCCTGCAGAAGGAGATGGCGACGAAGATCTCCGCGGCCCTGGAATCTTCCATGAAAGCCTACATGGAGCAGGTCATGGCCACGATCACCGCCAAGACCCAGGCCTCGGTGCAGAAGGTGATGGGCGACATGGCGGCGAGCATTCCTTTGGCCATGTCCGTGGATACCGGCGCTTTCCAGAACGCCTTCCAGATGAAGATGACCGAAGATGAGCTGACCGAGCTCATCATGTCGCTCATGACGAATGGGACACGGTCCTTCGACGCGAACCTGAGCAAGTTGGGTTACGCGGAGCTTTCGAAGCCCTCGCAGATCGACATCTACCCGGACAACTTCGAGGACAAACAGCAGGTCATCGCCATTCTGGACGACTACAACGACCGCATGGTGGCCTCGGGGCAGGACGACAAGAAAGTTTCCTACACGGATTTCGTGGGCACGCTCATGAAATCGGTCACGACGATTGTGGACATGATCAGCTACGTGCTCATCGCGTTCGTGGCCATATCGCTCGTGGTGTCGTCCATCATGATCGGCATCATCACCTACATCTCGGTGCTCGAGCGCAAGAAGGAGATCGGCATCTTGCGCGCCATCGGCGCGAGCAAGGGCGACATCTCGCGGGTGTTCAACGCCGAGACCATCATCGAGGGCCTGACGGCGGGCCTTATCGGCGTGGGGGTCGTGGCGCTCGTGTGCATTCCGGTCAACGCCATTGTGTACGGGCTTTTGGACGTGCCCGACATCGCCATGCTGCCGCCGGTGGCCGGAGCGATCCTGGTGGCCATCAGCGTGTTCCTGTCGTTTGTGGCCGGGTTGTTCCCCGCCATGGCCGCCGCCCGCAAAGACCCGGTTGAGGCGCTGCGCAGCGAATAGTTACGCGTCGTTGCCGATGAGGCCGTTGACGAGGGCGGACACCAGCGAGATGACGATGGAGGCCACAAAGGCGCTGCCGAAGCTGGCGATGTAGAAGCCGGCGCCGAACAGCCCGTTGGCGAGCCACGCGGCGATGTAGAGCAGAAGCGTGTTCACGACGAGGTAGAAGATGCCCAGGGTGAGCACGGTCACAGGCAGCGAGAGGATCTGCAGAATCGGCTTGATGGACATGTTGATGAGCGACAGAATGAGTGCGAAGAACACGATGCCCACCCAGGATGCGCTGTTGCTCAAGATCTCGATGCCCGGCACGAGCCACACGGCGGCGGCGACGGAGATGGCGGTGACGATCCAGCGAATGATGAAGTTCATAAGTGCCTCCTTTTCCTGTGGCCCCATTATGTCAAAATGAGGCCATGACGAGAAAACATGACAACAATCCGAAACGCACCAGTAACCGCCCCGCCAAACCCAAGACGAGCCGGGCCAACCCGCCGCGCCCTAAACGCTTCGGGGCCGATCCCGTAGGGGGCGACCTTGGTCGCCCCTTGTCCCAGACCGCCAAGGCTGCGGGAAAGGGCTCGGCGTGCGCCCTCTGTCCCGCCTTCGGGCGCTGCGGCGGCTGCAGCCGGCTTGATGTCTCCTATGCGGATCAGCTGCTTGCGAAGGAGCAGCAGGTGGCCGCTCTTTTCGAAGGCATCGCCCCCGCTGGCGCCTTGCTGCCCATCCTGGGAATGGATGTCCCCTTCCACTACCGTAACAAGGTGATCTCCCCTTATGCTCCGGCCAAGGGCGCAAAGCGCAAGGGGAAAGATGTCAAGCTCACCCGCGCCGACATCCTCACGGGTATGTACGAGGTTGGCACCCACCGGCTCATCCCCACCGATACCTGCGCCATTGAAAACGAGACGGCCAAGAAGGTGACGCTCGCCATCCGCGACATCATGGCCCGCTGGGGCATGGAGCCCTACAACGAGGACACGGGCGCGGGCTTCGTGCGCCACGCCGTGGTGCGCGTGGGACATGAGAGCGGGGAAGTGCTCGTCACCGTGGTGACCAACGGCGAGGAGTTTCCCGCATCGAAGGCCTTCTGCCGCGAGCTTGCGCGCCGCGTGCCCGAGGTGACCACCATCGTGCAGAACGTGAACACGCGCCAGACCAATGTCATCTTGGGTGAGAAGGAGCGTGTGCTGTTCGGCCCCGGTTTCATTCTCGACACGCTGTGCGGACTCACGTTCCGCATCTCGTCGCAGTCGTTCTACCAGGTGAACGCCACGCAGACCGAGGTGCTCTACAACGAGGCCATTCGCTTGGCGAACCTTACGGGTGCCGAGACGGTCATCGACGCCTATTGCGGCACGGGCACCATCGGGCTGGTGGCTGCGAGGCGCGGGGCGGCCCGCGTTATCGGCGTCGATTCCGTGCCGTCGGCCATTCGCGACGCCGCCAACAACGCCCGCCACAACGGTGTGGAAAACGCCGAGTTCGTGACGCAGGACGCTACCGCGTTCATGAAGGAGCTGGCGGCGTCGGAAGAGCGCCCGCAGCCCCTCGTTCTGCTCATGGACCCGCCGCGGGCCGGCTCTACGCCGGAGTTCCTCGAGGCCGCGACATCGCTTGCTCCCGAGCGCATCGTTTACATCTCGTGCAACCCTGCGACTCAGGCCCGCGACGTGCGCCAACTGGTGGAAAGCGGTTACGAGGTGCGCGTCATCCGTCCCGTGGACATGTTCCCCCACACCGACCATGTGGAATCCATTGTGATGCTGGAGAAGAAAAATGACTGACGTACTCGAAAAAGCTCGCACCGCCATCGCGGCCCATGACCTGGCAGCCCCCGATGCCGCCGTGCTGCTCATGGTGTCCGGCGGCTCGGACTCCACGGCGCTGGCGTATTTGGGTGCCGCCCTGCGCGAGGCGGGCGATGTGGGGCCGGTGGCCATGCTGCACGTGAACCACCAGCTGCGCGGCGACGACGCCGATGCCGACGAGCGCTTCGTGGCGGCTTTGGCCGAGGCGCTGGACATCCCGCTGTTCATCTGCTCCATCGACATCGCCGCCGAGGCCGAGCGCAGCCGCGAGAACGTGGAAGCCGTGGCCCGGCGCGAGCGCTATCTGGCTGCCAACGAGGCCCTGCGCTCGATGTGCCAGCACGAGGGACGGCCCCTTTCGGAGGCGCGCATCTTCACGGCTCACACCGCCGATGATCGCATCGAGAATTTCTACATGCGTTCCATCGTGGGCACCGGCCCCGGCGGTTTCCGCAGCATGCTCTACCGCAACGGACCGGTGGTGCGCCCGCTGCTCGACGTCACGCGCGACGAGCTGCGCGACTACCTTGCCGCCCGGGAGGCGGCGGGGGAGACGGTGGTTCGCGACGGGTCCGGGGCGCTCTGGCGCGAGGACGCCACCAACGCCCACACCGATCGCTTCCGCGCCTACGTACGCCACAAGATCGTGCCGGTGGCCAAGGAATGGAACAGCGCGCTGCCCGAGGTGCTGACCCGCTCGATGAACCTCATCGCCGACGAGGACGACATGCTGTGCGGTATGGCTGAGAAGCTGGCGGAAGAATCGGCGGAATGGGTGGCCGAGGACGACACCTTCGGCATCGACCGCTCCGAGGGCTTTCGGCTGCTGCCGGCTTTCGGGAAGGCGGAGCGCCCCCTGCAGCGCCGCGCGGTGCTGCGCCTTCTGGAGGCCATGCTCGGCCCGGATGCGCGGGTGGAGGCCGCTAGCGTGGAAGCTGTGCTCGCTGGCTTCGCGAACGGCGCGCCCAACAGCGGGTACGTGGCCAATATCCAGTATGATCTGGCCGTGAGCGCGAACAAGCGGGGCGTCCTCGTGGAGCCCATGGCCTATTTCCGAGCCCGCAGAAAACGCACGTCCGATTAAACTTGCAGGTGGGTTTTACGGTGGGATTGAACCGCAGGGGCGACCCCCGGGCCGCCTCTCAGCGATGGTAGTTGATGAATGCCGAAGGGCATAGCGAAAGGAAATTCCATGAACGACGATCAGCTAAACGACGAAGTCGCCGCGAAGGTGGCTGCCGACGAGCTGTGCCAGGCCGTGAACGAAGAAAGGGAAACCGCATCCCAGCCGGCCGCCTTCGAGGTGGTCCTCGCGTCGGGCAGCCCGCGCCGTCGCGAGCTTTTAGACGCGGTCGGCGTGAAGTTCATCGTCCACACCCCGGCCACGCCCGTGGACGAGTCCCTCGAGCCCGATTTGGCCGCCAACCCCGAGGAGGCCGCCAAGAAGCTCGCCGAGCGCAAGGCCGGAGCTGTGGTGCAGGAGGTGCTCGCCCAGAACTACACGGGCATGCTCATCGTCATCGGCGCCGATACCATGGTGGTGCTCGACGGGAAGATCTTCGGCAAGCCCCGCAGCCTGTCGGATGCCAAGCACATGCTGCGCCAGCTCTCGGGCCGCACCCACGAGGTCATCACGGCCGTGTCGGTCTGGATGATCGCGGCGCCGGCCGCCGAGGACATCTCGCTGGGCTTCCGCACCTTCGCCGACACGAGCCGCGTCACGTTCCGCGATCTGACCGATGAGGAGATCGCCGACTATCTGGCTCGCGGCGAGTCCTTCGACAAGGCCGGCGCCTACGCCATCCAGGGAGAAGGGGCGAAGCTCGTCGACCACTACGACGGCTCCCTCGACACCATCATCGGCCTGCCTGCGGAACGTCTCATCAAGGAATTCCCCGACCTCGTGAACGCCGAGGCCGCAGAATGTTAAGCGATCAGTTTTGGCTGAGTCTTGCGGTTGCGTGATGCCGGGCTCTGGCATGCCGCCAGTATCGATGCGGCCCTTGGCGGCTCGATGACAATTAGCGCACATAATTTGTGGCGTTGCTGTCTTACGGCTGTTCGGGAAAAGGTCTTTGGTAAACTGGACTGCGATTAAAGAGCGCTGCGGCGTTTGCGCGAGGAGCGCGCGCTGCGGGCAAAGAGAAAGTGGTTCACGTGCATAACGACATCTCAGAGATACTTTTCTCCGAGCAGGACCTGGCGATACGCGTGCGCGAGCTGGGCGAGGCCATCACCCGCGACTATGCCGACGTTGCCGGGGATGCGGGCATTGTGGTCGTGTCCATCCTGCGCGGCGGGGCGGTGTTCACCTGCGACCTCATCCGCGCCATCGATCTGCCGCTGGAAGTGGATTTCATGGCCGTGTCCTCCTACGGCAACGGCGCGAAGAGCTCCGGCGTGGTGCGCATCTTGAAGGACCTCAGCACCGATATCCGGGGACGCCACGTCATCGTCGCCGAGGACATCATCGATTCAGGGCTCACGCTGAAGTACCTCTTGAAGAACCTGCAGTCCCGCGAGCCGGCGTCGCTTACGGTGGCGGCGCTCATGCGCAAGGACACGCCGGCCCAGGCCGACATCCCGTGCCGCTATATCGGCTTCGAGTGCCCCGACGAGTTCATCGTCGGTTACGGCCTCGACTTTGCCGAGCATTACCGCAACCTCCCCTACATCGGCGTTCTGAAGCCCGAGATCTACCAGTAAAGGCAGCAATCAACTATGGCAGACAACAATCCCAAGAAACCAATCCCGCCGGCGTCGACCCAGCGCACCACGATGGTCATGGTCATCATCCTCTTGGCCGTGGCGTTTTTCGTGGGCAGCCAGTTCATGCGTACCGGCGCCATGGGCACCACCGTGACCGATCAGCTCATCACCTCCGAGTTCACCCAAGCGGTGGAGCAGGGCCGCGTGAAGTCGGTCACCTACTCCGCCGGCGACTACACGGTGTCGGGCACCTACTTCCCGGCGGCCACCGCCGGCTCCGAGGCCGCCGCCGCCTTCAACGGGGCCTTCGATTCCCTGAACGCCCTCATGGCGACCGAGCACGGCGATGACGGCAAGGCGCTCGGCGGCGTGGCCACCACGACGCTCGATCCGGCCACGCTGGGCAAAGAGCACAATTACACCTCCACCTACGTAGGCTCCGATTCGCTCGGCGAGCTTTTGGCGGCCCACCCCGACATCTCCTATCAGGTGACGTTGCCGAGTCCCTTCCTGGAGGTTCTGGCCACGCTTCTGCCCATTCTCATCATCGGCGGCCTTCTGATGTTCTTCTTCTACAAGATGCAGCAGGCCAACAATTCCCAGATGAGCTTTGGGAAGAACAAGGCGAAGAAGACTCTGGAGGAGCGCCCCGACGTGACGTTCGCCGATGTGGCCGGCGTCGATGAGGCCGTGGAGGAGATGCAGGAGATCAAGGACTTTCTGGCCAATCCCGCCAAGTACCAGTCCATGGGTGCGAAGATTCCGCGCGGCTGCCTGCTCGTGGGCCCTCCGGGCACCGGCAAGACCCTGCTCGCGCGCGCTGTGGCCGGCGAGGCGGGCGTGCCGTTCTTCAGCATCTCGGGCTCGGACTTCGTCGAGATGTTCGTGGGCGTGGGCGCGAGCCGCGTGCGCGATCTGTTCAAGGACGCGAAAGAGGCTTCCCCCGCCATCATCTTCATCGACGAGATTGACGCGGTGGGGCGCCAGCGCGGCACGGGCCTTGGCGGCGGTCACGACGAGCGCGAGCAGACCTTGAACCAGCTGCTCGTGGAAATGGACGGCTTCGAGTCCAACGACTCCGTGGTGCTCATCGCGGCCACGAACCGCGCCGACGTGCTTGATCCGGCGCTTCTGCGCCCGGGCCGCTTCGACCGACAAATCGTCGTGGACACCCCCGACGTGAAGGGCCGCCAGCGCATCCTGGAGGTGCATTCCAAGGACAAGCCCATCGGGTCGGATGTGGATCTGGCGAAGATCGCGAAGATCACCCCGGGCTTCACCGGTGCCGATCTGGCGAACCTCATGAACGAGTCGGCCCTGCTCACGGCGCGGCGCGGCAAGAAGATCATCACCATGCGCGAGGTGAGCGAGTCGATGGAGCGCGTTATCGCCGGCCCGGAGCGCAAGGGCCGCGTGATGAACGAAAAGACCAAGCACACTATCGCCTACCACGAGAGCGGGCACGCGCTCGTGGGACATTTGCTCGACCATGCCGATCCGGTGCACAAGATCTCGATCATCTCGCGCGGCCGAGCGCTGGGCTACACCCTTTCCATTCCCGATGAGGACAAGGTCTTGAACTCGCTTTCCGAGATGAAAGACGAGCTGGCGGTGTTCATGGGAGGCCGCGTGGCCGAGGAGATCTTCTGCGACGATATCACCACCGGCGCCTCCAACGACCTTGAGCGCGCAAGCAAGATGGCCCGCGCCATCGTCACTCAGTACGGCATGAGTCCTCTGGGCACTCAGGTGTTCGGCCAGCCCAACCACGAGGTGTTCTTGGGTCGCGACTACGGCAACACCCAGGATTACTCCGAGGAGACGGCCCGCCGCATCGATGAAGAGGTGGCCAAAATCATGAAGGAGGCCCACGATAGGGCCCACGCGATTCTGTCCTCCCATGCCGATCAGATGGATCTCATGGCCAGCGTGCTGCTCGAGCGCGAGACCGTGGAAGGCGAGGCTTGCGAGGCGCTGCTCGACAACAAGTGGGACGAGTACTTGGCGCGCGAGGACGACATCATCGCCGCCAAGGAGGCGGAAGAGGCCGCGGCCCGCGCCAAGGACGCCGAGCTTTTGGCGGCCCAAGGCGAGGGCGATGGCGCGAGCGACGCGCCGGGCGCGCCGGGTGGCTCGGGTGCTGCGCCGGCCGATCCCGATGCCGGCGAGACGTTGGCCGACCCGAACTGGCGAAACGAGCCGGTAGAGCCGGGCGACCAGGATCCGAACGCCCCCTTCCGCACGCCTGCCGAGCACGCCGACCGCGCCGATGCACCCACCCAAGCCGAGGTGAACGCCGAGATCGACCGCGAGGACGACATGGATTCCTCCGCCGACGCCCCTGATCCGAACAAGAAGGATTGAGCGAGGACGCTGCGCTTGGACTCGATCCTCGATTGCCAACATACATAACCTTCGTAGGGGCTGACCTTGGTCAGCCCTTTCTGCAACGGCAACCATGCCTGTAGCAAGGGGCGACCAAGGTCGCCCCTTGCTACGGAAGAGGCCGCGCTTGCGACAAGGGGCGACCAAGGTCGCCCCCTGCGGAAGCTGATATGACGCCTTCGGGCGCTCTTTTTCGTGCATGCGCCTAAACTTGAAGCCCGCTCTAAGAGATATTACGGTACACTCATCTGAAAACCAGTGTACACGGGCTTTTTGCGCCGTTACACTTATCGGCTGAGAATCTAAGGGAGGAAACGCCGAGGAAGACGAGGCTTCAGCATTCATGATTTGGCATTGCGGACAATACGACTTCGACACCAGCACGCCCATCATCATGGGCATTTTGAACGTGACCCCCGATTCCTTCTCCGACGGCGGCGCTTATCTCGATCCGAAGGCGGCTGTGGCCCATGGTCTGGAAATGGTGCGCGCCGGTGCCGCCATTGTGGATGTGGGCGGCGAGTCGACGCGTCCGGGCGCCACGCCGGTCACGCCCGATGAGGAGTGGGATCGCATCGGCGAGGTCGTGGCGGCCCTGGTGGAGGCCGGCGTCTGCGTGTCGGTGGATACGCGCCATGCCGAGGTGGCCGTCCGCGCCCTGCATGCCGGCGCTTCCATCGTCAACGACGTGTCGGGTTTTCGCGATCCCGCCATGCGCGAGGCGGTGCGCCGCTGCGGCTGCGGCTGCGTGGTCATGCACATGAAGGGCGAGCCCGCTACCATGCAGGACAACCCCGTTTACCAGGACGTGGTGGCCGAAGTGCGCGATTACCTGCGCGATGCGGCCGCCGCTTTGGAGGCGGCCGGCATCGACCGCTCCCGCATCTGCGTCGATCCGGGCCCTGGCTTCGGCAAGACGCCCAAGCAAACCATCGAGCTCATGCGCAATCTCCACGAGATCGTGCACCTGGGCTATCCGGTCATGGTGGCGGTCTCGCGCAAGCGCTTCGTGGGCGAGGCCTACCATGTGGAAGAGCTTCACGACCGCGATGTGGCCTCGGCGGCTGAGGCGCTGCTCGCCTGCGAGCTGGGCGCCAGCGTGGTGCGTACCCATAACGTGGAGATGACGGCTGCGGCGTTGAAGGATCTGAGGCCGGCGGTGCTTCTGGGCCTGGGCTCCAATGTGGCGCTCGTGGCCGAGCCCGGCGAGGAGACCGAGGCCAAAATCGCTCAGCTGAACCTCGCCGTGGGTCAGTTGTGCAGCCTGCCCGACACCCAGATCATGGACATGTCGTCGTTCTACGAGAGCGAGCCGGCCTACTACGAGGATCAGGATGCCTTCGTGAACGCCGTGGTGCTTCTGCGCAGCGGCCTACCGCCGAAAGAGCTGCTCGGCTACTTGCACGGCATCGAGAACTCCCTCGGTCGCGTGCGCACTATCGAGAACGGCCCGCGCACGCTCGATATCGACATTCTCGACTATCAGATGTACGTCGCTTCCGACGACGAGCTCACGCTTCCGCACCCGCATGTGACGGAGCGCGATTTCGTTGTGAAGCCCCTGCTGGAAATTCTGCCTGGCTGGGAGTTGGCGGACGGAACCCCCGTGGGGCGCGTGCCCGAGGCGCAGCGCGTTGGGAAGGCAAGGAGGATCTAGCCATGAAGCTGACCGTGCTTGATGAGGTGGCCTCCACCAACGAGGTCGTGAAGAACGCGTTGCGCGAGGGCAAGGCCGAGGGTCTCATTGTTCGCGCCCGACGCCAGTCCAGCGGCTATGGCCGCCAGGGTCGCGAATGGGACAGCCCGGAGGGCGGCCTGTACATGTCCATCCTCTTGCGTCCCGATGTGGCCGGCAGCGGCTTGGCTACCTTGAGCCTGGTGGTGGGGCTTTCGGTCCAGCGCGCCTTAGGCCAGGTGGCGGCGCCGCAGTTCGAGGACGGCATCCAAGTGAAGTGGCCCAACGACGTGATTTATATGCCCGCCGACTGCGAGCGCGCCGACGAGTACCGCAAGCTCTGCGGCATCTCGCTGGAGGCCTGCGGGGGCGGTGTGTGCGTGGGCATCGGCATCAACGTGTTCCGTCCCGAGGTCGACCGCCCCGTGCAGGGCCGCAACGTCCCCGAGTACATGGCCGAGCTCATGCCGGCCCCCGACTCTGAGCCGGGGCACTTCGTGTCGCTGGCCCAAGCCATTGCGGCATTGCCGGAGCGCGAGCAGGCCGCCCGTCGCGAGGAGGCCATCACCGACATCCAGCGCGAGGTTATCGCCCGCATCCTCGTGAACTACGGTCGTTGGCGCGAGCTCGGCTTCATGCCGACTTTGGGCAGCTACGAAGGCTCCTCCTTCCTTACCGGTCGCGCGGTGCGCATCGAGGATGCCGCCGGCACCGCTACTTTGGAAGGCACGGCCACCGGTGTCGACGAGCGCGGTCGCCTCCTCGTCCGCACCGCCGACGAAACCGTCCCCGTCGCCTCCGGTGAGGCCCACGTCATGGTGATGCCGTAAAAGGCAGCATTGGTTGCCAGTCGGTGACAAAACGCACCCTCCTGGTGCACGAAATTCGACTTATATAGACTTTTGGAAATCTTCGAAGAGGCTGATCTGCGCACTTTCGAACTTATATAGCCTTTTCGGGCCGTCGGGCTTGCCATCGAAAGCTATATAAGTCCGATTTCGTGCACCAAGGGGCCCTTTCGTGTCACGGGCACAGCTGGGGATGCTTGCGAACGCGGTTCGGGCGGCGCCGTTGATGATGAAGCTGCAAGGGGGGTAGAGTTTGTCAGCTATTGTTCGTCAAATGCCGTGCGAGCTGATGCACAAGAGGGTTCTCGTTGTCCTCTCGATAGAGGATCCCCAAGGGCATCGATAACGGTGCTCCGTCAAGTTCTTCAATGATGACAACGTCATCCCTGCCACTGTAGAAGCGGCGAAGCTCCTCTGCGGTGTAGAAGACGATGCCGCGTCCCAGGTCTATGGAACCCATGTTGGCAGTGACACCGTGCACTGATTTCAAAGTGAAGTGAAGGTTGAGGTCGCCGCCGAGAACGTGGGCGATGTAGGAGCGCCAGAGGTCGTAATAGGCGCGATCCACAATGAGAAATTCCGCTTGGGTGAGGTCGGCGCGCTGGAGTTTCCCGATGCGAGACAACGGATGCTCGACGCTCATAGCCAATGCGGCCGGCGCCGCAACCGTTGCCGCCGTTTTGATGCCACGTTCTTGGGCTGCTTTCGAGAAATCGGGCATGATCGAGAAGTCTAGTGAACTGACGATGTCTACCGAATCGTTGTCAAGGACAGCGAAATAGGGATCGTCGAGACCTTCCGTCGAAGTGTTTGTGAGCTCAAATGGAATTCCCTTGACGTGTGGCAACCGGTCAGACAGATAAGTGCCATGGTCGAACCATTGAACTCGAACGGGCCGATTGGAATGCCTGAGTTCCCTGCAAGCCTTCACTCCCGAATTTAAGGTAGTGAGAGTTGATTGAGCGCACTCAAGAAAGCGGTGTCCATAATAGGTGAGCTGGGGGCTGCCGCCTCTCTCAATGAGAGGAACCCCCACCCATTTTTCCAGCGCAATCATATGCTTGCTAAGTGTCGGTTGCGCCATATTGAGTGTCTTTGCCGCAGAACTGAAGTTCAGATGTCGCGCGAATACGATGTACTCCTGGAGCCATTCCGTGTTCATGTAGTCCTCCCCTTTGAAATCATCCCAACTAAAGCATAACGTTTTTTTTCCAGGGGGAGAAATGGCTATTCCATGGTCGAATAGCCAAATTACGAAACGTAAAAAGCGAATGCCGGAATGGGAGAGTGGTATTACCACTTCCTTTGCGGCTATGACTTGTTGCGCAAGCACAATGGGTTCCAACAGCTCTTGGAGGAAGGGGGTGAATATGAGCAAAGCAATTTCCCGCAAGAAGGCAGCGCTGACGATTCAAGTGGCGTTGGCGCTCACCCTGGTCGCGGGCTTCAGCGTTTTGGGTGGCTGTGCGCCGCAGGCGGCCAATCTGCCGGATAGCGGAAGCGAAGAGAATGCCCCGCAAGCTACCGGGACGGGTTCAGGATCGGAAGGCGAAGTTGGCACAAGCCTTGCCGAATGGAACCCCGACATGGATTGCTCGGTTTGCCACGATACGGAACAGGCTTCCCTATCCGACTCGACATGCACGGCTTCGAATCACGCCAACCTCTCCTGCACGGACTGCCATTCAGAAGTTGAGGGATTGGCCACGGTTCACCAGGAGACGAAGAAGTCGAAGCCAGGCAAGATCAATCGTCTCGACTACCCGGTGAGCGAAGAGACCTGCTTCGGATGCCACGAGAGCAAAGAGGCTCTGGCTGAGCGCACCGCCGATTGTACGGTGCTGACCGACAGCAAGGGAACGGTGGTGAATCCCCACGCGATTCCCGAGAACGAAGGTCATAAGAAACAGGCGGAATGCGCCGACTGCCACGGCATGCATACGGCTTCGGATCCCTCCCAGTATTGCCTTGGATGCCACCATCAGAACGTGTACGAATGCTATACCTGCCACGACTAGGAGACAAACTGCCCTTTCAGAAGGAGAGGGAGTTCGAAAAAAGGAGGAGACATGAGCGAAGAGCTATCGAGACGATCGTTTATCCGCGGAGGAGCGGCGGCGGTCGCGGCAACGGCGGTCGGAGCCGCCGGAGTACTAAGCGGTTGCTCCAGCCAAGATCTGAGCGCCACCGGCCCCGCAGAGAGCCAGGCGAATGAGAACTCGAAGGTGCCCCCGGCTTGGGACGCCACGGTTCCGGAGACCTGGGATCGCGAAGTGGAAATGCTGGTTCTGGGGTGCGGCATTGCCGGTGCCTGCGGTGCCGTCGAGGGCTACGATTTGGGCCTTGATGTGCTGGTGGTTGACGCCGCTCCCACTATTACGGAATGCTGTTGCACGCAGAGCGGCGGCGCCTTGTGCGGTTGCGGAACGCGCATTCAGGAGGACTTTGGCGTGACCGACGATGTGGAGGTCATGATCCAGGACGTTCGCAACGACGGCGGCGACTTGGGCGACCCGGAGGTCATTCGCGCCTTCTGCGAGCTGTCCGGCGAGACAGTGGACTGGCTGGAAGATTTGGGTTGCGACGTCATTCAGAACGTGTCCTTGAACGAGCCCTCCCACACTATCGCCCGCACGTATAACACCAATCCTCCCGGCAATGGGCTCGGCTGGATGGAGGGCCTGCAGGGAGCCATCGAGGAGCGCGGTATAGAAGTTTTGTCCGATACGCGGGCGCAGAAGCTCTATCGCGACGCCGATGGCGTTGTCGTGGGCGCCCATGTCGAGGCCAAGAGCGGCGAGACCCTTGATATTCGCGCAACGAAGGGTGTTTTGCTGGCCGTCGGCGGCTTGGGAAACAATGTGGATATGTGGAACAAGCACTGCCTGACCATGAAGGAGCTCTCTTCTGAGGCGAAGCGCATCGTGGGCGCGGCTCCGGCCGATGTGCAGGGCGATGGTTACCGAATGCTCGAGGAAATCAACGGCTACTGCTATCCCTCTCCTCCCAATTACGGACCTGGCGGTGTCGCGGTGAGCAACGACGGACCCGCAAGCGGCATCCTTCTTCCCTTCAACTGGAAGGACAGCCTCATCGAGGTGAACAAGGACGGCAAGCGCTTCAACGACGAAAGCAGCTTCCACGTGTTCTATGACCTGAAAACGCCGCTGAAGCAGCCCGAGATGTGGCACGTATGCATCTTCGATGAGACGGCGCGCCTGGGCCAGAATGGTCAAACGAATGCTCAGCCCATTATCGATGAGGCGACGGCCAACGGCATGGACTCGGTGAAGACCGCCGACACCATCGAGGAACTGGCCGAAATGTTTGGACTGCCCGCTGATGCGGTGCGCGCGAGCGTCGATGAGTTCAACAGCTACATCGGCAAGACGGGGGAGACCGACCCCTATGGGCGCACGGCTTTCGAGGGGCAGAAAATCGAGACGCCGCCGTTCTGGGGCATCGAGGAAAACGCCATCATCGGCACCTCTAAGGGTGGGTCGAAGGTGAATCCGCAGGCGCAGGTGCTTGATCGCCACGGCGAGGTTATTACTCATCTGTACGCGGCGGGCGAGATCGCGTTTTTCCCCACCTCCGGTAATGCGGCGATCCATATCGTCGGCGGCTGCAACGGCTCTGGTGCGAACTTCGGCCGCATCGCCGCTCGCGGCATCGCTGAGGAGACGGCGCTGGCCTAGGCTCTTCGCGAGACTTGCTTTACTGGTGCGCCCCTTCTTTCCCCTCCCTCTGATGGGGCGCGAATTTCCTTGCCGGGCGCAACGGCTTTGCAGCCGTTGCGCCCGATGCTATGGGGGCGTGTTGCGTACGCGGGATCCAAGAGAACGAAAAGCGCTTTCTCTTTAAAGAATGGTGCCCAAGGGGCAACCCTGGGCTCCTCTAGGGTATAAGGGCGTCTTCTCTTATTTCCAGCGGGTTCGTGGCACACTCTTTTCAAGTATGGAACGTGGAAGGGGGGGCGCTATGGATGATGTCTATGAGGCAGAGGCCATGCAATCCGGAGGCGACGAAACGTCGGTGCCGTCGGTTCAGGAAAGTGGGGCACGCCGTCTCGCAGGGGCGGCCGATGTGTGCGAGTTGCTGTCTGTTGCGTTTCGCTTTCCGGAAGAGGATGCCCTGGCCGTGGCTCTGGTAGATGGCCGTTTCGCCGCCGATGCGCAGGGCGCCTTCTCCGACGCCGGCGCGCCGGCGGAAGCTCTTGCAGCGAGCGACGAGCTGCTCGCGTCCTTTCGGGGCTTGAACGCGGCGGCGCTGCAGCGCGATTTGCGCCGCGGCTACTCGCTGCTGTTCTTGGCACCGGGCGCGAAGGTGCCCGTCTGGCCCTACGAGGCCCCTTTTCGCTATCGCGCGAAAGGCCGCGCGGGAGCGCCGTCTCTCTTCCGCAGTCCGGTGACGCTGGAGGTAGCCGCGTCTATGAGCGAGGTGGGCTTCAAGCCCGTTGATGCCACCGAACCGCCCGACAGTGTGGCCGACGAGCTCGCGTTTCTCTCGGCGCTTTTGGCAACTGCCGCGGCGGCGCTTCAGGGCGGCGAGGAGTCGGTTGCCCAAAACTGGCTCGGGAAGGCGCGACGATTCTGGAACGACCACCCCGGCCAATGGCTGCCGGCGTTTATGGAGCAGGTGCAACAGGAGTCGCCCCTGCGCAAGGGCGCCTCCCCCTATGGCCTTCTGGCCCAATGGGGCGCTCTGGTGCTGTCCGTGCTGTCCTTTCTCGGTAACGCTGCTGAAGGCGCTCGGGTATAATTTCGACAACGCGAAGGGGGAGGGGCCGCATGGACATTCTTCAGATCAGCTACTTCTCGAAGGTCTACGAGACGACGAACTACGCCCATGCGGCCGAAAGCCTCTGTGTGTCGCGTCAAGGGTTGCGCAAGGTGATGCGCAACCTGGAGCGGGAGGTAGGTCAGCCGCTGTTCGTGAATGTGGCGAACCGTCTGCAGCCCACCGAGGCGGCCCATCGTCTTTACAAGGCCTCGCGCACATTCGTCGAGGGCTTCCGCGAGCTGGAGGATGCCGTTGCGGCCATGAAGCTCTCCCAGAAAACGGAGGTACGCCTGGGGGGCACCTACGATTCCGACGATGTCTTCACGACGGCGGAATGGCGCGCTTTCCGGTCGTACCCCACCGAGGAACACGACATAAACGTGAAGCTGCGCTACGTCCGCGGGTCACGGCCCACGCTGCTGGCTGCCTTGCTGGACGGATCGCTGGACTACGCCCACGTGGTGTTCACGGAATTGGACGAGACGCGGTTCGAATGTCGCATCGCCCGGGAGGGACGCATCTTTCTGACGATGCGGTCCGACCATCCGCTGGCGGCTCGCGCCGCAGTGACCATCGAGGATCTGCGTGGTGTGCCGCTCTCCATGCACTGCGAGGGCAACGGCGTGGCCGATCTCATGCTGCGCGAGGCCCAGGCTCGAGGGGTGGCGCTGGACGTGGTGCGCAGCGACAACGAGCTGCCCTTGCGCCTGGCCGACGCCGAGGACGGACGGGCGGCCACGCTCACCTACCTGCCGCTCGATGACGATCCGCGGCATCCGAATCTGGTGAGCGCACCCTTTGAGGAGCCAGCCCTCGCGTGGAAGTACGGCGTCGTCGCGCGCCGGGGCGCCGGCGATTCCTACATGATGCGCTACTTCGCCGGCGAGGAGATCGACTGGCCCGCCATTGTCCGCGAAATCGACGAGAGGAAAGAGAAGACGGGGTAGCAGTGTTTTTCTGAGCAATTTCCCATATCGCTAGTATTCTCTTCTAAGGTAAAAACCCGGGGTTGCTCTTGAGTCAATGAATGCCTTCTGTTCTGGTTTCTTCTTGCTTCCTACAATTTCCTCAAAGGCCGGGCTGCGTGCCCGGCGGCTTTCTAGAGAGGAGAGGAAATGGAAGAGACGAAGGAGCCGATGGTACCGGCGCGCGGATTGTCGCGTCGCAGCTTCATCAAGGGAGCAGCGGCCACGGCGGCCCTGGGCACGCTAGCCGGATGCGCTCCGCAGACGGTCGGCGGTGACGAGGAGGACGCGCCTTTGGCCGACACCTCCGTGGAGATTCCCGAGACGCAGCATTTCGCGGGCATCTGCCGCTGCGGCTGCGCGGGCCACTGCTTCTTGGATGTGCACGTGCGCGACGGCCAAGTGGTGCGCACCACCGCCGGCGAGATGGCCGACAACCGCTACAACCGCGTGTGCTCCAAGGGCCTCTCGCATGTGGGCCGCATCTACAGCTCGAAGCGCCTGCAGTACCCCATGCGGCGCACCGGCGAGCGCGGGAGCGGCGAGTTCGAGCGCATCACCTGGGACGAGGCCATCGCCGAGATCTGCGCCAAGTACCAGGAGTACGCCGAGAAAGACGGGCCCGCCTCCAACGTGCTGCACGTGGGCTCGGGCAACTTCGGCAGCGTGGCCCTCAAGAGCATCGAGCAGCTGAAGGCTGTACTGGGGATGAGCTCGTCGAACATGAGTGCCGACCTGGAGACGAGCTTCGCCATGGGCAACACGCTCGGCTACGGTGGCTTCGGTACTCAGAACGAGCAGGCCGACTGGCCGAACGCCAAGGTTTTCGTTTGCTGGATGTCCGACCCGTGCAATTCTACGCCGCAGTCGATGCACTTTATCTTGGACGCCAAGGAGGCCGGTGCGAAGTACGTGGTCATCGATCCGGTCTTCAACGCCAACGCCGGCAAGGCCGACTGGTTCCTCGGCGTGAACCCCTCCACTGACGGTGCTCTGGCCTTCGGCGCCCTGAACTACCTTCTGGAGCAGGGCTGGCAGGACGAGGAGTTCATCCGCGCCCGCACCGAGGCCCCGCTGTTCGTGAAGGCCGACGGTGCCCTTCTGCGCATGAGCGACTTGGGCGTCGAACCCACGACGAGCGACCAGATCGATCCCATGACCGGGCAGCCGGCCGTCATCGACCCGCTCGTGGTGTGGGACGAGGCCCCCGACGCCCCGGCTGCCGTGGGCGAGGCGGGAAAGCCGTCGCTTACCAGCCGCGAGACGGTGAACGACATCCCGGTGACCCTCGTCTACGACCTCATCAAGCAGCGCATCGCCGAGTATCCGGTATCCCGCGCCGCCGAGCTTTCCGGCATCGCCGAGGACGATATCCGCGAGCTCGCCCGCATGTACGCCCAGGATGGCCCGGTGACTACCTACTGCATGTTTGGTACCGACCGCTACATCAACGGTCACTTCAACTACTGGCCCGTGTTTGTGTTGGCTGCCTTCACCGGCAATATGGCTAAGTCGGGCGCCGGAGTGGGCTGGACCTATTCCCAGGGAAGTGGTTTTGTGAACCCGCTGTGCGGAGCCGGAGTTGTGGATGCCGAGGGCAACCCGGCCCAGGGCGTTTCCGGTATCGATTTGCCCCTGCTCTCTATGGAGGAGGTACTGGAGTCGGGCACTTATGCCGGTCAGTCCTGCCCGGTGCATTCCCTGACCATCTTCATGCGCAACCTCATGGCCACCGGTGGCGATCACGAGAGCCTGGTGCGCTGGATGAAGGCGCTGGATTTCGTGGTGGTGGCCGACATGGACATGACCGAGACTGCGTTGTACGCCGACATCCTCCTTCCCGTGTGCCACTGGTTCGAGTACGAGGACTTTGTAGGCGGCGGCGGCTCTACGCCTCTGTTCATGATTCAGGAAAAGTGCACCGAGCCCATGTACGAGAGCAAGTGCGACTACGATATCTGCAAGCTTATCGCCGAGGGCATGGGGTACGGCCAGTTCTTCACCGAGACGGCCTCGGAGTACCTGGACAAGCTGCTCACGAGCGATGCTTTGGCGGCCCTGGGCGTGACGCCTGAGTCGCTGCGCGCCTCAAAGACGGCCCGCGAGTTTACGGTGGACAACTTCGTCTCCTTCGAGCAGGGCTTCGGTACCACGACGGGCCTGTTCAAGCTGTACAATGACGCGCCCATGCCCTGGTACGCCCCGGCCGAGTTCGACGCGACCAAGGAGATCATGCCCTACTGGGAGCCGGCCCGCTACGCCGACGTGAATTCCGCGGAGCGCACCTCGGGCGAGTACCCGTACCACATCTTCTCCCAGCACATGCGCGTGCGCACCCATTCCCAGTGGTGGAACGTGGGCTACACACTCGAGCTCGACGGCGAGCCGACGGTGCAGATCAATCCGGCCGACGCTGTCTCCGAGGGCATCGCCGAGGGCGACTACGTGAAGCTGGCGAGCAAGAGCGGCGATGTGACCCTGAAGGCCGTGATCAACCCCGGCGTGCCGGAGAAGATGCTCGTGTCGGGCCGCAGCTTCAACAGCTTCGAGTTCAAGGACGGCCACTTCGGCGCCCTCTCCCACAGCGAGATGGGCCAGGCGACCCCCGACACCGCCGTCAACGACGTGGTGGTAACTCTCGAGAAGACGGAGGCTTAAGAACCATGACTCATTACGGAATGGCCATCGATCTCACCCGCTGCTTCGGCTGCCACGCTTGCGAGGTGGCCTGCAAGGTGGCCAACAACAACCCGGCCGATGTGGCCTACAACAAGATCTACACCGTGGGCGCCATCGGCGAGACGGAGCCTGTGGCCTACGACACGGCCAGCGGCACCTACCCCAACTGCTCCCTGAGCTTTCTGCCGGTGAACTGCCAGCATTGCGAGAACCCGTCCTGCTTGGAGGCGTGCCCCACCGGCGCCACCATGAAGGATGAGGAAACCGGCGTGGTCTACGTGGACGACACGCTGTGCATCGGCTGCAAGGCCTGCATCTCCGCCTGCCCCTACGAGGGCGTGCGCACCCTGGTGAGCGACGAGCCCGAGTGGTTCCAGGACGTGGCCGTCGGCGAGTTCGACGCCCCGGCGCACCCGGGCAACACCGTGGAGAAGTGCACGTTCTGCCGCAACCTCACCTCCCGCGGCGAAGTGCCCGCCTGCATGCAGCTGTGCCCCGGCCGCGCCCGCTTCTGGGGCGATCTGGACGACCCGGAATCCGACGTGAGCAAGCTCATTGCCAGCCGCGACACCATGCGCCTGTCCGAGGACGCCGGCACGTCCCCCTCGGTGTACTACCTCGTGTAATGCGGCGTCCTGTTCCCTAGCCCTCCCTCCCTTAGACGGCCGGCCGACTCCCCAGTCGGTCGGCCGTTTCGTATTGCGGGGCGATGAGGCTGCGCCTGCGAACGCGGCTAGGGCGGTGCCGTTGGCGGTGCCGATGCTCTGTCTTGTCGTGCGGGGTCTGCGCGGGGCGTTCGCCAGGGCTACAATAGCGTCGGAAAGGTAGAAAGGCGCGAGGGTATGAGTGACGAGAAGAAGCTTGAGAAAGGCACGTCCGGCGACGACAAGGTGCTGCGGATGGGGACGGCCTCTATTCCGCGGCTCATCACGGAGTTCGCCATTCCGTCGGTGGTGGGCATGCTCATCAACGGCTCCTACGCCATCATCGACTCGGTGTTTCTGGGGCACGCGGTAGGGGAGATCGGCCTTTCGGCCATGACTGTGGCCAACCCCATCATGATCGTGTTCATGGCCATCGCCATGCTCATCGGCAACGGCGGCAACGCGCTGGCGGCCCTGCGCCTGGGCGAGGGCAAGCGCGACGATGCCGAGCGCGCCCTGGGCAATGTGGTGTCCTTGAGCCTTGTTGCTGCCGTCATCGTGCTCGTTATCGGATGGAATCCGGCGCTGGTTTCCTGGGTGCTCGATTTGGCGAGCGCCACGCCGGAGGTGCGCCCCTACGCCCAGACGTTCATCCAGATTCTCTGTGCCGGTTTCATCTTGCAGTGCATCGGCCTCGGCGTGAACAACTTCATCCGCACCTGCGGCGCTCCCAACCGGGCGCTCGGCACCATGGTCATCGGCCTGGTAGGCTCGGTGGCCTTCAATGCGTTGTTCGTGCTGGCGCTCGGTTGGGGGGTCATGGGCAGCGCCCTGGCCACGGTGCTCGGCTGGGCCTGCTCGTGTTTGGCGGTGCTGCAGTACTTCTGCCTGCGCAGCGACGTTCCCATGCGGCTGCGCTTGCCCGCCATGCGCCTGAGCTTTTCCATGGACCGCACCATCCTCGCCTTCGGGCTGCCGAGCTTCTGCGTGCAGGCGGGCATGGCCATCGTGAACTTCGTCATCAACTTCCAGCTGGTGCGCTACGGGGCGGCAACGCCCATCGGCGCTGACGACGCGCTGGCGGCCATCGGCGTGGTGCAGCGCATCGGGCAGTTCTCGGTCATGCCGCTCATCGGCATCGCCATCGCCCTGCAGCCGCTGCTCGGGTTCAACTACGGCGCCCACAACGTCGAGCGCGTGCGCAAGACGCTGTGGTACGGCATCGGAGCGGCTTCGTCCATCTCGCTGCTCATGTTCGTCATCGTCGAGGTGTTCGCCGTGCCCATCGCCCACGCTTTCGGCATCTCCCACGATGGCCTCGTGGACTTCACGGCCTTCGCCATCCGCGTGCAGTTCCTCATGCTGCCCTTCGTGGGCTTCCAGATCGTCAGCTCGAACTACTTCCAGGCCACGGGCCAGCCGGCCAAGTCGGTGTTCCTCACGCTGACGCGGCAGATTTTGTTCCTCGTGCCCTTGCTGTACCTGATGCCCGTGGTGCTGCCGCAGCTGTTTCCGCAGTTCACAGGGCTGGACGCGCTGTACTTCGCGGCACCGGTGGCGGACTTTCTCTCCATCTTCACCACGGCCGTCTTCGTGGCGTGGGAGATGGCGCGTCTGCGCCGGCTCTCAGCGATGTACGCATAGGCTTCATAGGTTTTATGCACTTGCACAAAAATAGCGAATAGGCGACCCGCTAGCCGCTCGGAGCGCGTCGAGGGGGTTGCGGACTCGTTTCGGCACCTACTATGGACTCCTTCGAACGGAAGGAGAGACCTATGGAATCAACGAAAACGCGCAGTATGCCGGCTCAGCGGACGCGGTCGGTGGCTTTTGTCGGGCTGACCATCGCCATTATAGCCGTGTCGGCCTGGGTGGTGGTGCCCATCGGCCCCATTCCCTTCACGTTGCAGATGTTCGCCATCACCTTCGCCATCGTGGTGCTCAGCCCCAAGGAGGCCATCGCGGCTATCACGGGCTATCTGCTGCTGGGCGCGGTGGGGGTGCCCGTGTTCTCGGGGATGCGCGGTGGCATCGGTGTTTTGGCCGGTCCCACGGGCGGCTTTCTGTGGGGGTACCTGTTCGGCGTGGCGGCGGCCGTGCTGTTCCTGTATGCGGTGCGCACGAAACTCGGGGTGGCCGGCGGCAAGAATGCGCCGCGGCTTACCCGCGCGGAGAAGGCGGCTCTGACGAGGGCCCAGCGCGCGGGCGCCTTCCTGCGCAGCTTCGGCGTGGAGATCGTCGCCGGCGTCATCTTCACGGCCATCGCTTACGCGTGCGGGTGCGCCCAGTACATGGTGGTGGGCCAGGTTGATCTGGCCACGGCGTTTCTCGTGGCCGTGGCGCCGTTTGTGGTGGTGGATTTCTGCAAGATCGTGGCGGCGGTCATCTGCGCCGACGCCGTCCGCGCAGCCGTGCGGTAGGCGTCTCGCTGCCGCTAAATCCTCGAGCAAATGCCAGTTAGGCCCCGAAATGGTCGGCCGCGCGTTGCCATAACGGGGCCTAACTGGCATTTGCTTGCCATTTCACCCCTTAACTGGCATCGCAGCACGCCATAACGGGGCCGAACTGGCATTTACCCCTAGAAAATCGAAAAACGGTCGGTGGAAACCCGTCGCTAAGAGGAAAGGCTCCCGTTCGGGAGCCTTTCCTCTATGGGGGCTGATTTCTCGCGAGTCGGCTTACGCCTTGAAGCGGTAGCCGTAGCCGCGGACCGTCTCCACGAGGGCGGGGTCGTAGCCGGCGGCGTGAATCTTGTCGCGCAAGCGCTTGATGTGGGTGTCCACCGTCTTGGTCTCGGTGAGGTACTCCCAGCCCCAGGCGTCGCGGAGCAGATCCTCGCGGGAGACCACCTTGCCGGCGTTCTTCATGAGCGAGGCTAGAAGCTCGAACTCGCGGGGCGTCAGGTCGATCTCGCCGTGGTCACCGGCGGCGGTGTGGGCGTCCTCGTCCAGAGTGATGCCCGAAGCGGTGATGGAATTGCTCGCGCCGGGGAACTCGCCGCCCTGCCCGCGGCGCAGAAGCGCGCGAACGCGGGCGATCAACTCGCGCACGCCGAAGGGCTTGGCGAGATAGTCGTCGCCGCCGATCTCCAAGCCGACGACTTTGTCCAGCTCGGTGTCACGGGCGGAAAGGAACAGCACGGGGGCCGTGGTCTTCGAACGCAGCCGACGGCACAGCTCGTAGCCGTCCATGCCCGGCAGCATAATGTCCAAGATAAACAGATCATAGTTGTTGGCGCTTGCCAACGCGAAGGCGTCCTCGCCGTTGTCGACGACGTCGGTCTCGTAGCCCTCCTTTTTCAACGCGTAGCTGACGAATTCGGTGATGGAAGGCTCGTCGTCAACGACAAGGATGCGGCTCGGTGTCTCTATCATGGTCTTGCCTTTCTCTCGTCATATCGACGAATGCCCGTCGGGGGCATATCGTTGAGACATTGCTATAATCTCTTACGCGTTAACTATACGCAAACAAGGGCGTTTCACTGGAAAACTGAGGAAGATTGTCATAATTATGTTACTTGCCATTGACATCGGTAACACCCATACCGTAATCGGGGTGTACGCTGGGGATTCGCTGCGCGCGATGTGGAGAATCGCCACCAATCGGAAGGCGGCGGCCGACGAGCTGCGCATCGTCTTCTCCACGTTGTTCTCCCTCGAGGAACTTGACCTGCGCCAAGTGCGCGCCTCGGCGGTCGCCTCGGTGGTGCCCCAACTGACCCGTGAGTGGATGCAGGCGATCAAGGATGCCACCGGCGCGCTCTCGCTGGTGTGCAACGCCGAGACGGCCGCCGGGCTCTTCGACGCCGATTACCCCAATCCCCGCGAGATCGGCGCCGACCGGGTGGCCGACGCGGTGGCGGCTCGGACGCTTTACGGTGCGCCGGTGGTGGTGGTCGACTTCGGAACGGCCACGAACATCGAGGTCATCGATCGCGAAGGCCGCTTCCGCGGCGGGGTTATCGCGCCGGGTGTGCAGACCTCGGCCAACGCGCTGTTCACCCATGGCGCCCAGCTGCCGGATATCGCGCTGGTGGCGCCGCCGGCGGTCATCGGCACCAACACGGTGGAGGCCATCCAGTCGGGCATCATGCTGGGAGAGACCGACCGTGTGGATGGCCTGGTGCGCCGCATTTTCGACCAGTTGGGATACTCGGCGAAGGTCATCGCCACGGGAGGTCTGGCGGCGGTGGTCGAGCGCTACTCGAGCACCATCGACGAGGTGAATACCGAGCTGACCCTGGAGGGCCTGCGCCTCATCGCCGATCGCGCCTACCGGTAGGGGCTGTTGGGCGCGGATGCCTTCGGGAATCCCCGCAATGAGGGGAAGTTGCGCCCTTTGGGGATAGAGGGGCGACGGGGCGCGGCCGCATCGCTAGAATGGGAGCGTCAGCGTTTGGCCGGCAGGACGATTCCTTCCGCCGGCGCTGCGCCATCTATCGATGAGGCTGCCAGGTACGCCTGCGCGCCGCGACATGAGAAAGAAGGGCCCGACGTGTTGACCGACATTGAAATTGCCCAGGCGACCGAACCGAAACCCATTGGCGAGATCGCTGCCATTGCCGGCGTCGACGAGAAGTACCTCGAGCTGTACGGAAACTATAAGGCGAAGGTCGATTACAACCTGCTGCGCGAGGAGGAGCACGCCCCGGGCAAGCTTATCCTGGTGACCGCCATCAACCCCACGCCGGCCGGAGAGGGCAAGACCACTACGACGGTGGGCCTGGCCGATGCGCTGTCCCTGCGCGGCAAGAACGTGGTCGTGGCGCTGCGCGAGCCGTCGCTGGGGCCGGTGTTCGGCATCAAGGGCGGCGCGGCTGGCGGCGGCTACGCCCAGGTGGTTCCTATGGAGGACATCAACCTGCACTTCACCGGCGACTTCCACGCCATCGGAGCGGCCAACAACCTGCTCGCGGCGCTGCTTGATGCGCACATCCAGAACGGCAACGAGCTCAACATCGACGTGCGCAAGATCACGTGGAAGCGCGTGGTCGACATGAACGACCGCCAGCTGCGCCACATCGTGGATGGCCTGGGCGGCAAAGCCCACGGCGTGCCCCGCGAGGACGGCTTCGACATCACCGTGGCCTCGGAAGTCATGGCCATCTTCTGCCTGGCCACCTCCATCACCGACCTGAAGGAGCGCCTGGGCCGCATCGTGGTGGGCTACACCTATGATGATGCGCCGGTCACGGCCCACGATCTGAAGGCCGAGGGCGCCATGGCCGCGCTTCTGAAGGACGCTCTGAAGCCGAACCTCGTGCAGACGCTCGAGGGCACCCCGGCTTTCGTGCACGGCGGCCCGTTCGCCAACATCGCCCACGGCTGCAACTCCATCATGGCCACGCGCATGGCCATGGCGCTCGGCGACTACTGCGTGACCGAGGCCGGCTTCGGCGCCGATCTGGGCGCGGAGAAGTTCCTCGACATCAAGTGCCGCCTCGCTGGCCTTAAGCCCGACGCGGTGGTGGTCGTTGCCACGGTGCGCGCGCTGAAGAACCACGGCGGCGTGGCCAAGGCCGATCTCGCCGAGGAGAACCTCGAGGCGCTGGAGGCGGGCCTGCCGAACCTGCTGCAGCACGTGGAGAACATCACGAACGTGTACAACCTGCCCTGCGTGGTGGCCATCAACGCCTTCCCGACCGACACGAAGGCCGAGCTCGACCTCGTGGAGGCCAAGTGCCGCGAGCTGGGCGTGAACGTGGCCCTGTCCGAGGTCTGGGCGAAGGGCGGCGAGGGCGGTCTGGCTCTGGCTGACGAAGTGGTCGCCCTGTGCGAGGACGGCGATGAGGCCGGGCGCTCGGCTGATACGTTCACGTTCTCATACGAGGACGACCTGTCCATCGCCGAGAAGATCGAGGCCATTGCCAAGCGCGTCTACCATGCCGACGGCGTGGTGTTCGAGCCGGCCGCGCAGAAGGAGATCGCACAGTTGGAGGCCTTGGGCTTCGGCAACATGCCCGTGTGCATGGCCAAGACCCAGTACTCGTTCTCGGACGATGCTACCAAGCTCGGTGCGCCCCGCGACTTCACCATTACGGTGCGCCAGGTGAAAGTGTCTGCCGGCGCCGGTTTCGTGGTGGCGCTCACGGGCTCTATCATGACCATGCCGGGCCTCGGCAAGACGCCGGCCGCCCACAAGATCGATGTGATGGAAGACGGCACCATCACGGGGCTGTTCTAAGTTTTAGATAAGAAATTTAAAAGCGACCGCCAATGCAAGGCTGGCGGTCGCTTTCGTGCTAGAATGCTAGCACTGGCAAAGTCCGATGCGGGCGGCGCTTCTTGCGAAAGGAGTGACGCCTTATGCTGAAAGAAGTTCTCACCCTCGTTTTGACGGCACTGCCCAACTGGTTGGCCCTGGTGCTTATGGGGCTCGACCGGTACGAGCGTTGGAAGAATAAGCAATCGGATGGAGCGGGAGGTAACTAAAAAGCCCGGCGGCAACCGGGCTTATCCGTTAACACCGCGCCGCCCGTACCAAGGCTAGCAACCTACGGGCTTTGTCAGTGCTCCTGTATTATAACGCGGCACTTTGCGAGAATCAATAGTTTGCGAGGGTGGTGTGAACGGCAAGATGGTCGATACCGAGTTCATTGAGGCGCTGGCTTCGAAGGCGCCGACGCCGGGAGGAGGCGGGGCCTCGGCCTATGCGGGGGCGCTCGCCTCGGCGCTGGCTTCCATGGTGGGCAACCTCACCGTGGGGAAGAAGAAGTACGCCGATGTGGAGGAGCGGATGCAGGCGGAGCTTGTCGAGCTTGCGGACACGCGCGGGCATCTGCTCGCGCTCATCGATGAGGATGCCCGCGCCTTCGGGCCCCTGGCCGCCGCCTATGGCATGCCCAAGGGCAGCGACGAGGAGCGAGCGGTCCAGAGCGCGGCACTTCAGGCGGCCCTCGTGGATGCCTGCGAGGTGCCCCTCGAGATCATGGCCACCTCGGTGCAGGTCATCGAATCGTGCGTGTTCATGGCCCGGCACGGCTCGGTTCTGGCCCTTTCGGACGCCGGAGCGGCCGCGGTGCTCGCCAAAGCCGCCCTTCAGGCCGCGAGTCTGAACGTGGTCATCAACATCGGCTCCATGGACGACGCCGAACGCGCCGAGGGCTACCGCAACCAGATGGAAGACCTTCTTGCTGCCGGTTGCGCCATGGCCGACGAAGTGTACGCCGATGTCGTGAAGAGGCTCAGCTGATGGCGCGGATTCTGTACGGCAAGGAGGTGTCCACGGCTCTGTGGGAGCGGCTGCTGCCCCGCATCGATCGTTTGCGGGCGGTCGGCGCAGCGCCCACGCTCGCCATCGTGCGCGTGGGGGAGCGACCCGACGATTTGTCCTATGAGCGCACCTGCGCCCGTCAGGCCGACCTCCACGGCATCGCTGTGCGCCGCTTCGTGCTGCCGGCGGAGGCGACGCAGGCCGAGCTGGAAGCGGTCATCGATGCCGTGAACGCCGACCCGCGCATTCACGGCTGCCTCATGTTCCGCCCGCTGCCCCCGCAGATGGACGAGCGCGCCGTGTGCGATCGCCTGTCCCCGGCCAAAGATATCGACGGCATCGGGTCGGCGTCTCTCGCCGGCGTGTTCGCCGACACCGGCGAGGGCTTCCCGCCCGCCACAGCCCAAGCCTGCCTGGAAACGCTCGATTTCTACGACATTCCCGTTGCGGGCAAGCGCGTGGTGGTGCTCGGGCGCAGCCTCGTGATCGGCCGACCGGTGGCCATGATGCTGCTCGCGCGCCACGCCACGGTGACGCTGGCCCATTCCCGCACGGCGGACGTGGCCGCCCATACCCGCGAGGCCGACATCGTCGTGTGCGCCACGGGGCGTGCGCGGGCGTATGGGGCCGAGTACTTCTCGCCGGGCCAGACGGTGCTCGACGTCGGCATCAACTTCGACGAGGCGGGCAACTTATGCGGCGACGTCGACTTCGACGCTGTCGTTCCCGTGCTCGGCGATGGGGGCGCCATCACGCCGGTGCCCCGGGGCCTCGGCGGCGTTACCACGAGCGTCACCATGGCCCATGTGGTGCGAGCCGCAGAGGCGTCGCTTTCGTAAGGAGGAACTTCCATGGCTCTTTTCACTCCCACCGAGATCACCGACAACTACGCCAAGGCCTCCATCGCCAAGGCGGAATCACCCGCCTGGCGGCTATTTCTTCTAGCCGTGGCCGCCGGTGTCTTTATCGGCCTGGGCGCGGTCACGTCCTCGACGGCCGCCCATGCTCTGGAAAATGCCGGCATGGTGCGCCTCGTGTCGGGCCTCATCTTTCCCATCGGCCTTATGATGGTCATTCTTTTGGGCACGGAGCTCTTCACCGGCAACGCGCTCATGGTGACGGCGGCCGTGTCCGGCAAAATTTCGTGGAAGCTTCTGCTGCGCAACTGGGGCATCGTCTTTCTCGGCAACCTGGCGGGGGCGGTGGTTTTGGCAGCGCTCATGGCGTTCTTCGGCCAGCTGAACATCGGCGGGGGCGACTTGGCGGTGTACACGGCGAAGGTGGCGGCCGCGAAGAACGGCCTTCCGTGGATAAACGCGTTTGTGCTGGGCATCTTCTGCAACCTCATGGTGTGCGTCGCGGTGTACCTGGCGAACACGGCCCAGGACACCGCCGGCAAGCTGCTCGCCATTTTCTTCCCCATCATGGGATTCGTGCTGGCCGGTTTCGAGCACTGCGTCGCCGACATGTACTACGTGCCCGCGGGCATCTTCGCCTATATGAATCCGGCCTATACGGGCATGATTGATGCGGCGGGCATCAACGTGGCCCTGCTCAATTTCGGCGACTTCATCTTCGCGAATCTCATCCCTGTGACCTTGGGCAACATCGTCGGCGGCGTGGCCGTGGGGTTGGTCATGTACGCCTGCCACGGGACGAAACGAGATTCTCGCAAGTAGTCAGAGCTTCGTCCGATCGCCCGGATTGCGGAACGGCCCGTGCTCAAGCAATGGCTCGCACGGCGGAACAGGACATTGAGTCCTGTTCCGTTCGCTGCGCAACCTGCGCGCGGGTCGCCTTGCCGCGGGAAGACCCTACGTTGCTGGTGTTGAAGAATTCTTCAGGAATGTGGGTAATTCGGTCAGGTTTTGCGGCTTCCCTGCGGGTGCTCTTGCGAAGCACGGCCGACGGCCTATGATAGGGGCATGGCAAACGGACTGACATACCAGCGCACCACTTCCACCCCCGAGGCAACCAAGCAGTTGGCGGCGACGCTGGCGCCGTATCTGCATGCGGGTGATGTGATCGTGCTCGACGGTGACCTTGGCGCGGGAAAGACCCAGTTCGTCCAGGGGGTCGCTGCGGCCCTCGGCGTTCGGGCGGCGGTGACGAGTCCCACCTTCAACATCCTTCTGGAGTACCACGACGGGCGCCTCCCGCTGTACCACTACGACCTCTACCGGCTGGACGAGCGCTGGCAGTTGGAGGACATCGACTACTACAGCGCCATCGACGGCGATGGCGACGGGGCGGCCTTCGTGGAATGGGCCGAGAAGTTCCCCGAGGATATGCCCTACGACTACCTGGAGATCACCATCACGGCCGACGGCAACGGGACGCGGCGCATCGTCGCCCATTCCTACGGCTCCCGCTCGCGCCAGCTTCTGTGCGTCTGGGCCAACGATTCCAAGTCACGCTTGGGGAAGTGCCGACTGTAGCGAGGCTTCTGGGCGGCTCGCTATCCTGCGGGGCTCTTCGTGTCGGGCCTCGCTCGGGATAGGTGCAGGATTTTGCGATAGGGAGAGTCCCGAGGCTGGTTTCTTCCTGTCTAAACTCTCCCAAACGTAATTTTTCGCACACTTTGTGTCCAGGAGATTCTCCCTATCGCAAAATCCTGCACAAATGAGCCATCTTGCCTGACACAGTCGTAGTCGTATTGGTCGCTGCGGTAGAATACGGGACGAAAATCTGACGGCTATCCGCACGACAAGAAGTTTGCGCGGCGGAAAGCCTGCGCGCTGAAGGAGAATGCCTCGTGGATGACGCCACGCCATCATATGTACTTGCTTTCGATACGGCCAACGAGGTCATCGCCATCGGCTTGGGGCGGTTGGATGCTGCTGCGCGGTCGATTGAACTCGTGGCGAGCGTGGAAGTGGAGGCGCGGCGGGCGTCGAACACCCAGCTTGTGCCGCGCATCGACGAGCTATGCGCCCGGGCCGGTGTGGCGCGTGAGAAGATCGCTTGCGTATGCGTGGGGCGCGGCCCGGGGTCGTTCACCGGCGTGCGCATCGCCCTGGCGACGGCGAAGGGCATCGCAAGCGCGCTCGAGGTGGGGCTTGTGGGCGTCTCCTCGCTGGACGCAGTGGCCTGGGGCGCGTGGAAGGCGGCCGAGCGCGGGGAGCTGCTCGTTGTGGCCGACGCCATGCGCCGCGAGGTGTATCCCGTGGAATACCGCTTGGACGACAGCGGTGCTGCGCGGCTGACCGCCGACCGCGTGATCAAGGCCGAGGCCTTCGCCGAAGAGCTCGGCGCGACGGGCAGCTCCGATCGCTCGATGGCTGATGACGGTGATGCGGGCGACTCTCGCCATGGCGGCAATGCTGGCGACCCCTCCCGTAGGGGCAGACCTTGGTCTGCCCTCCCAACTGAGGCCGACGTGCACCCCGATCGCCTGATTACCGGCGACGGCCTGCGCAAGTACGCGGAGTTTTTCGAAAGTGCGGGCGCGCTTCTGCCCGAGGCGCTGTGGACGCCGACGGGCGCGGGGCTTTTGCTGGCGCTGCAGGCCGCTTGGCAAGCGGGGGAGTGCGACCCCTTCGATGCCGCGTGGCATGACCCGGCTTTCGCGCTGCCCGTGTACACGCGCCTGTCCGATGCCGAGGAGAACGAGCGGCAGCGGTTGGCGCGCGTCGATGGGAGTCTGGCGGGCAAGCGCGGCTCGAGGCACGTGACCATGAACGATACGGCCATCGCCAACGCCCGGGCCAACGGCGAGGGCATCGCCTACAAGCCGCTGGATGCGCGCCATGTGGCCGAGGTGGCGGCCTTGGAAGCGGCGGTGATGGGAACTGATGCGTGGAACGAGGCGCTCGTGGCCGACGAGCTGGGGCGCGCCGACCGCGTGTGGTGGGCCGCCTACGCTGCCGACCCGAAGATGCCGCTTTCCGCCGAGGCCCCGCTGGTGGGCTACGCCGGCGGCTGGGTGGTCGACGGCGACCTGCAGATTCTGAAGGTGGGCGTCGATCCCGCGTGGCGCCGTCACGGCATCGCCCGGGTTCTGCTCGCCCGCGTGGCCGATGACGCCCGCAACCTGGGCGCGCGCACGAGCTCGTTGGAGGTGCGCGCCGGAAACGCCGGGGCCCAGGCGCTGTATGCGGCCCTCGGCTACGAGGCGTTGGGGCGTCGCCCGCGCTACTACTCCGACGGCGAGGATGCCCTCATTATGCAGGGGCCTCTGCCCACCATCACCCTAGCGGCGGTTCCGAACGGCGCGGTGGCCGACGCGCGGCCTGGCCATGTTTCGGGCCCAGGGGCGACCGAGGTCGCCCCCTACGGGGAGGACGCGTCCGACGATGACGTTGCGGACGAATCCCGTAGGGGCGGCGCTTGCGCCGCCCTCGGCTGCGAGAGCGACGGAGTTACGGTGCGTCGCCCTCTTATTCTGGCCATCGAGTCTTCCTGCGACGAGACGGCTGCCGCCGTCATCGACGGCGGGGAAGTGTTGCGCTCGGATGTGGTGGCGACCCAGGTGGATTTCCACGCCCGCTTCGGCGGCGTCGTTCCCGAGATCGCCAGCCGCAAGCACATCGAGGCCATCTGTGGCGTCTGCGACGAGGCGCTGGACGTTGCCGCGGCGAGCCTGGGGCGCTCTCATCTCCGCTGGCGCGATCTGGACGCGGTGGCTGTCACCTATGCACCGGGACTCGTGGGCGCGCTCGTGGTGGGCGTAGCCTTCGCCAAGGGCGCGGCCTGGGGCGCCGACATCCCCTTCATCGTGGTGAACCATTTGGAAGGGCACCTGTACGCCAACAAGATCGGGCTGGAGGACTTCGCGCCGCCGGCGGTGGTCTCGCTCGTGTCCGGGGGCAACACTCTGCTCGTGCATATGGCCGACTGGGGCGACTATCGCGTGCTCGGCGCGACGATCGACGATGCGGTGGGCGAGGCCTTCGACAAGGTGGCCAAGGCGCTGGGTCTCGGGTATCCCGGCGGCCCGGTCGTCTCGAAGTTCGCCGCCGAGGGCGACCCGGATGCCATTCCGTTCCCCCGGGCCATGCTGCATTCGGGCGATTTGCGCTTCTCGCTCTCGGGCCTGAAGACCGCCGTGGTCACCTACATCAACAACGAGCGCGCCGCCGGGCGCGAGCTCAATGTGCCCGACATCTGCGCGAGCTTCACGGCGGCTGTTGTGGACGTGCAGGTGGCCAAGGCTCGCACGGCCCTGCGCGAGACGGGGGCACCCACCTTCTGCCTCGGCGGCGGTGTGGCGGCCAATCCGACCTTGCGTGCCGCCTACGAGCAGATGTGCGCCGAGGAGGGCGTGCGCCTCGTGATGCCGCCGCTCGCCTCCTGCGGCGACAACGCCGGCATGATCGCCGAGGTGGCGCTCGATCGCTATCGGGCCGGCGCATTCTCGCCGCTTAGCACCGACGCTTTGGCCCATGGCGACTTGGAGGTGCCGTACTAGCGGTTCCGGGCGTCAGGGTTCGGGCGTTTGCCGATTGCCCTCGGCGACCCGGAGCGCCGAACCCAAAACAAAAGCCCGAAGAGCAGTCGGCTTTTCAGCGACTCTTCGGGCTGGGCGAGCGATGAGGCAAATGCCCCGTGACCTTTGCAGGCCGAGACCGCTTCTAGTGGCGGCAGGCGTTGGCGGGATCCATGAGCGCGACCTTGCCCTCCGCGAACAGGCGGGCCACGTTACCGACGTTGGGCTCGGTGGTGTCGGAGTAGACCTTGATGCCGGCGTTGGTGAAGCGAGTGAACGGCGGCATGCCCATGCCCACGGTGAGAATGCCGTCGACGCCGATGCCGGAGACGAAGTCGATCACGCCGCCGCAACCCACGGCATCGTGATCGGCGTTCTTCACCGACTCGACGCCGACGATGTTCATATCGTCATCGAATTCGACGACGGTCATGTACGCGGCATGGCCGAAGTGCCCGCTGCGGATGCTCTCGAGGCCGGCGTCGGTTTCGCTGGGGATGGCGATCTTCATGCGAATGCTCCTTTGCTGTTGCGACTTGTCCTTTGCTCGGGCAAGTCATACGTGTCTTTCAGGGCGAATTATAGCTTGAGCTGCGTCAAACATGCGTTGAAAATCGGCGATGACCTCCGAAGCGGCGTCCGGTGCACCAGCGTTCGAGGCGCCGTTGCTTCTAGCTCGCTCGCGCTGGATCCGTTGAAAGCTGAATAGCGGGGTGGATGCGACGCAGACGCAGAGACGAGCTGCCGGACTGCAATCTTAATACCGTCTTAATGCGGGCGCATGAACCTTAACGGCGTCTTTAGCCCTTGCTGATTATGCTGACATTCATCGGGTGGTGCTCTTGCGCGCGAAGCGCGTTGCCTCCCGGATGTTGGCAAGCGGTCCTGCGGGATCTTGAGAGACAAGGGCAAGATCATGTTCGTGGTGACACCTATCGTGGGCGTGTTGGCGCTCGCCGCAATGGCGTATTTGGCAGTTTTGCTGCTGCGGGGCGGTGAGCAGCGATGAGCGCGATCGCGGGGTCGGAGTTTCTGCAGGCAGGCGTGCTGGTGGCGCTCGTCGTGGCCTGCGCCCTCCCGCTTTCGGGGTACTTGGTTGACGTGATGGAAGGTCGGCCCCTTCTCATTCGGCGTGCGCTGGGCCCGCTCGAGCGCTCTGCGTGCCGTCTTGTGGGCGCGCGCGAGGACGATGGCATGGATTGGAGGCGTTTTCTCGCCAGTGCGCTCGCCTTTACGGCGGTAAGCTTTATCGGCCTCTTCATCCTGCTGATCTGCCAAGGCGCACTGCCTTGGAACCCCGAGGGCTTTCCGGGGCTTGCGCTCGATACGGCCTTCAATATGACGGCGAGCTTTGTGACGAACACCAATTGGCAGCCTATCGCCGGTGAGACGAATCTGAGCTACTTCTCACAGGCGGTTGGTCTGGCGGTGCAGAACTTCCTTTCGCCGGCCGTCGGCATCGCGGTGGCATTCGCGTTGCTGAGGGGCCTGGCATCTTCGGACGGCGGCAAGCTCGGGAACTTCTTCGTCGATGTCGTGCGCGCGGTGCTCTACGTGCTGCTGCCCCTGTCGCTGGTGCTCGCTTTGGTGGGAGTGTGGCAGGGATCCCCCCAGACGTTTCAGGGCTACGAGACGGTGCAGCTTTTGGAGCCGGTGAGCGTCGATGCCGAGGGGACTCTCGTCGATGCCGATGATCCGACGGCGGTGCAGGAGGTGACCGAGGCGGTCGTGCCGCTCGGTCCGCAATCGTCCCAGGTGGCTATCAAGCAGCTGGGAACAAACGGCGGCGGCTTCAACGGCGCGAATTCCGCCTCGGCTTTGGAGAACCCCACGCCGCTTACGAATCTCCTCCAATGCGCGGCGATGCCGCTCATCCCCTTCGCTCTGGTATTTGCTTTCGGGCGCATGGTGGGCGACCGTCGGCAGAGTCGCGCGCTCATGACGGTTGTCCTCGCGCTTCTCGCGGCGGGTCTGTTCTCCGTTATCGCCGCCGAGACGGCGGCCACGCCCCAGCTTTCAGCCGATGGGGCAGTGTGTCTGGGCGCCTTGGATCAGTCGGCTGGCAATATGGAGGGAAAGGAATGTCGTATCGGCGTCGGAGAATCGGCGGCGTGGACGGCGCTCACGAGCGCTACTTCCAACGGTTCGTCCAACGCATCAATCGAGGCCATGACTCCTATCGGAACGCTGGTGCCGCTGGCGCTCATCGGACTTGGCGAGGTGGTCGGCGGCGGTGTCGGCACGGGGTTGGTGGGCCTGCTTGGCTTCACGGTGTTGGCGGTGTTCGTTGCGAGCTTGATGATAGGGCGCTCTCCTGAATACCTGGGAAAGAAGCTGGGTCCGGCCGAGATGCGCATGGCGGTCGTTATCGTGGTGGCGCCGGCGCTTGCCATCCTGCTTGCCGCATCGGTGCTTGTGATGAGCCCCGCCAGCGCGGCGGCGGTGGGAACTCCGGCTCCCTTCGGTTTTACCGAGTTGCTGTATGCGGCCACTTCGGCCGGCGGAAACAATGGCAGCGGCCTTTCCGGTCTGAGCTCGAACACGCCGCTGATCAATGTGGTGCTGGGGGTGGAAATGCTCTTTGCCCGCCTGGCTCCGCTCGCTGCGGCGCTGGTGCTCGCCGGGAATTTGGCGCAGCGCAAGGTTCAGGCGACGGGAGCGGTCGGGCTTTCCACCTCAAGCGCTTTGTTCGCCGTGCTGCTGTTGGTCATCATCGTGCTCATCGGCGCGCTCTCCCTTCTTCCGGCTTTTGCGCTGGGACCTCTGGCCGAGCAGTTCATGGGTGCGTTCTAGGTAAGGTGCGTGAGCTATGAAAAAGGAAACGAAACGAGCGATTCGCGACGCTTTTGCCAAGCTGTCCTTTCGCAGCCAGGCTCAAAATCCGGTTATGCTCATGGTGTATCTGTCGGCCTGTTTGACCACCGTGCTGCTTGCGTTGGCGCTCGCGGGCATATCTGACGCTCCGTGGGGCTACATTGCGGCAATTTGCGTGGTGCTGTGGGCGACGGTGCTGTTCGGAAACTTTGCCGAGTCGCTTGCCGAGGGTCGCGGCAAGGCGCAGGCCGATGCGCTGCGCTCCGCCAAACGCGATGTCGAGGCGTGCCTCATAGACAACGCCGCTCTCGCTGATGCCGCCACGATGGAAGACCCGTCGGCGTTTCTTGCCGATCGAGGCCGCGCGGTGGGATCGGCTACGTTGAAGCGGGGGCAGGTGTACTTTGTTCGCGCGGGCGAGCAGGTGCCCGCCGACGGCGAGGTCATCATGGGGGCGGCAAGCGTGGACGAAAGCGCGATTACCGGCGAATCGGCGCCGGTCGTGCGCGAGAGCGGCGGCGATCGGTCGTCGATTACCGGAGGCACGACGGTGCTCTCCGATTGGCTGGTAGCGCGGGTGACCGCTGAGGCGGGTCAGAGCTTTCTCGATAAGATGATCGCCATGGTCGAGTCGGCCGCGCGCAAAAAGACCCCCAACGAGCAGGCTCTCGAGCTGCTGCTCATCGCGCTGACGTTGGTGTTTCTTGCGGTGTCGCTGTCCTTGTACCTGTTCGGAGCATTTACCGCCGCGCAGCACGGCGCGGGAAATCCTCTGGGAATCACCTCGTTGGTGGCGTTGTTCGTGTGCCTGGCGCCTACCACCATCGGCGCGCTGCTGTCCGCTATCGGCATTGCCGGCATGAGCCGACTGAATGCGGCCAATGTGCTGGCCACCAGCGGACGTGCCGTCGAGGCGGCGGGTGATGTAGATGTGCTCCTGCTCGACAAAACGGGCACTATCACGCTCGGCAACCGTCAGGCTGCGGCCTTTCTGCCCGTTGGCGGCGTTAGCGAGCGCGAACTTGCCGATGCGGCTCAGCTGGCAAGCCTGGCCGACGAGACGCCCGAGGGACGCAGCGTGGTGGTGCTCGCCAAGGAGCGCTTCGGCATCCGCGAGCGCGAGTTGGCGCAGTCCGGCTTTGCGGTGGTTCCCTTCACGGCCCAAACGCGCATGAGCGGTGTGGATTTCGAGGGTCACGAGATTCGCAAGGGTGCGGCCGACGCCGTGCGGGCTTACGTGGAAGCGCGCGGGGGCGTCTTTGGCGCGGAGGTGGCCGCCGTGGCCGAGGAGGTGTCTCGATCGGGCGGAACGCCTTTGGTGGTGGCGCGCGATGCGCGCGTGCTCGGCGTCATTCACTTGAAGGACATCATCAAGTCGGGCATTCGCGACAACTTCGCCGACTTGCGCGCCATGGGCATTAAAACGGTGATGGTCACGGGCGATAACCCCCTCACGGCCGCTGCCATCGCCGCTGAGGCGGGGCTTGACGACTTTATTGCCGAGGCCACGCCCGAAGCGAAGCTTGCGGCCATCCGCCGCTACCAGGCCGAGGGGCATCTGGTCGCCATGACAGGCGACGGCACCAACGACGCTCCGGCGCTGGCCCAAGCCGATGTGGCCGTGGCTATGAACTCCGGCACTCAGGCGGCCAAGGAGGCCGGCAACATGGTGGATCTGGACTCCTCGCCCACCAAGCTCATCGAAATCGTGCGTATCGGCAAGCAGCTGCTCATGACCCGCGGCAGCCTCACCACGTTTTCGATCGCCAACGACCTGGCAAAGTACTTCGCGGTCATCCCGGCGCTGCTCGTGCCCCTTTATCCGGGTTTGGAGGTGCTCAACATCATGCATCTGGCCACACCCGCCTCGGCGATGCTTGCGGCCATCATATACAACGCTCTTATCATCGTCGCGCTCATTCCGCTTGCGCTGCGCGGGGTGAAGTACCGCGAGGCGTCGCCGCACCGTCTGCTCGCGCGCAATTTGGCAGTGTACGGCCTGGGCGGCGTGATCGTTCCCTTTGCGGCCATCAAGGCGCTCGATGCGCTCATGGTACTTGTCGGCGTTGCGTAAAGGCATCCGGGCCGCAACATGGCGGCGGCCTTCGTTTGAACCGCTGTGAAGGCAATTTTCGAGAACAGGAAGAACGCATTATGAGTGGAAAGATGGTGACGCGGTGCTTCGCGAGTGCCCTGGCGTTGTTTATCGCGGCAAGTGTGCTGTGCGGGATCGTTTACCCCTGGGCTGTGACGGGGCTGTCGGCTATAGCGTTCCCGTACCAGGCGACAGGCTCTATTATCGAGGTTGACGGGGTGAAGTACGGCAGCGAGTTGGTGGGACAGCCCTTTAGGAGCGACACCCATTTGTGGGGTCGGCCCACGGTGGTCGACGCCAACTCCTTTTCCGGTGCGGAGGGGCAGCCGCTTTTGTGGTACAGCCCCGAGAACCTCAGTCCCGCGAGCGACGAGTTTGCCGCGCGGGTGGACGAACGCATCCAGCAGGTGCGGGCGGCCCATCCCGACCGTGCCGCGCAGCCCGTTCCAAGTGATTTGGTGACGGTGTCGGGGTCGGGCTTCGATCCGCATATCTCGCCGGCCGCTGCCGATTACCAGGTGGAACGTATCGCTGCGGCAACGGGACGGCCCGAGAGAGAGGTGCGCGCCATTATTGCTCAGTGCACCGAGTACCCCCTGTTGGGCATTATCGGCGAGGCGCGGGTGAACGTGCTGAAGGTGAACCTCATGCTCGACGGCGTGCTGGAGTAAGTGGAGCTTGGCGCGCTTGGAGAAAACCTGAGGGAAACGGATAGCGAATGAGATGCGGCTGAGGGATGGGGCGTGCTAGGATGCAGGGGTGCTGTCGGGACGACGCGAAAGGGCAAGTGACGTGGCGGAAGTTCGAGAGAGGTGGGAGATCGGCGGCGGCCGCGGCGACCCCGATGCCATCCTGCAGCGAATCCGGGAGGAAGAGGAAGCGGGTGAGGCGGAGCGCTTCGAGGGGCGCGGCCGGCTCAAGGTGTTCTTCGGGTACGCCGCCGGCGTGGGAAAGACCTTCGCCATGCTCACCGAGGCGCATCGTGTCCAGGATGAGGGCGTCGATGTGGTGGTGGGCTACGTTGAGCCGCACACGCGTGCCGACACCCTTGCCTTGCTCGATGGCCTGGAAGTGCTGCCCGTGAAATCGGTGAAGCACCGAAACGTCGCTTTGCGCGAGTTCGACCTCGACGTCGCCCTGAAGCGCCGTCCCCAAGTTGTGCTGGTAGACGAGCTGGCGCATACCAATGCGCCGGGGTGCCGCCATCGCAAGCGCTATCAAGATGTCGAAGAGCTGCTCCGTGCGGGTATCGATGTGTACACGACGGTGAATGTGCAGCATCTCGAGGGGCTTAACGACAAGATTGCCTCCGTGACGGCTGTGGCGCCCTCCGAGCGGATCCCCGACCGCGTTTTCGACGCGGCCGATTCGGTCGAAGTCGTCGATTTGGAGCCTGCCGACCTCATCAAGCGCCTGCGTTCGGGCAAAATCTACGCGCCCGAGCGGATCGGGTCGGCGCTTTCGCACTTTTTCTCGCGATCGAATTTGGCGGCGCTGCGCGAAATTGCCCTGCGTCGCGCTGCCGACCGCCTCACGCGCGCCTCTGCGGCTACGGTGCCTCATGCGGCCGGCGGCGAAGACGTTTTGGTGCTGGTGACCGCCGATGCGGCGGCGCCGCGGGTTATTCGCGCGGCAGCGGGTATGGCCGAGGCGTTTGGCGGCTCGTGCACGGCGCTTGTGGTCGAATCGGGCGGCGAGGGCGCGGAGGGGCGATCGAAAGGCGATGCGGCCCTTGCCCGCTCGATCGCCCTTGCGGAGGAGATGGGTGCGCACATCGTCACGTTGACGGGGGACGATCCGGTGCAGCCCGTGGCCCTTTACGCCGCAGCGGCGGGTATTCGCCGTATCGTGGTGCCCTCGATGCCCGGTCGCATCGGCCTGCTCGGATGCGGGGACGTGGCGTCGCGGTTGATGCGGGCCGCTCCCGAGGCCATGGTGACGGCCGTCCCCGCGGTGGATGCCCCCTCGGTGCTCGAGCGTTTGCGCACCTACGCGAGCTTTCGCCTCACGGCCTCCGATGTTTTTCGAGCGCTTCTCGCGATAGCCGTTGCGACGGCGCTGGGGGAAGTGGCGTGGCTGGCAAGCCCTACGCCCTCGATCATCCTCATGACCTATCTGCTGGTCGCGCTGCTGCTCGCCACGCGTGCGGATGGTTTTCTGTATGCCGTGCTTGTGGCGCTGGGCAGTGTCGTGGCCTACAGCTTCTTCTTCACGGCGCCGCGCTACACCTTCCATGCCTATAGCCTATCGGCTCCCATCATCTTCACGGTTCTGCTGATAGGAACATTGGGGGCCTCGTCTCTGGCCATCCGGCTGAAGCGTCAGGCGACGACGGCGGCGCGACGGGCCTACCGTACCGAGGTGCTCTTGGAGAGCAGTCGGGAGTTCCAGGCGGTCGTGAGCCTCGGCGCTTGTTTGGAGACGGCGGCGGCCCAAGTGGTGAAGATTCTCGATCGGCCGGTGGTGATGTACCAGGTCGATGGGGCGGCGCATGGCGGCCTTCTTCCGCCGCGGGTCTTCGATGTCCCCGGCAGCGGCGGGGGAGACGCCGAGAAGCTGGATCTCGCGGCTCCGGGCGAGATGGCCGTTGCGTCGTGGGTCGCCGCCAATGGCGAGGCTGCCGGCGCAACGACGGACACCTTGCGCGAGGCGCGCTGCCTGTACCTTCCCATTCGTTCGAAGGATCGCGTGTTCGGCGTGGCGGGATTGGTGATGGAGCAAGGCGACGACGACTTCGGCTCCTTCGAGCGCAATCTGCTCGTAGCGCTGCTTGACGAATGCGGTCAGGCGGCGGAGGCTCTGGCGCTGGCGAGCGAGCGGAAGAACCTCGCCGTCAAGGCCGAGAAGGAGGCGCTGCGCTCGAATCTGCTGCGTGCCATTTCCCATGATTTGCGAACGCCGCTCACGAGCATCTCGGGCGACGCCGATATGTTGCTCGCCTCGGGGGACGTCCTGGACGAGGCGCAGAGGAAGCGTTTGACGTCGGATATCCATGAGGACGCGAATTGGCTGATCAATCTGGTGGAAAATTTGCTGTCGGTGACGCGGCTCGACGATGGCGACGTCGAAGTGTCGCGCGCCCCCGAACTGGTTTCCGACGTGCTGGCCGATGCGCTGCGCCATGTCAGTCGCTCTGTGAGCGAGCATCGGCTGACGGTGGAGATCGAGGATGAGTTTCTCCTGGCTCAGATGGACGGACGTTTGATTGTGCAGGTGGTGGTGAACCTTTTGAACAACGCCATCGCCTACACGCCCGCGGGGTCGTCCATTCGCCTCACCGCGCATCGCGAGCGCAGCGCTTCCGGCGACAGGGTGGTTGTCGCGGTGGCCGATGACGGTCCGGGCATCCCTCCCGCCGAGCAAGCGCGCGTGTTCGATCTGTTCTACCACGGGGGACGGGTGGGCACAGGCTGCGAGGACGGCGAAGGGGGCGATGCGCGTCGAGGAATGGGGCTGGGTCTTTCGCTTTGCCGCTCTATCTTAAGGGCGCACGGCAGTGATATCGTGTTGCGCGATGCCTATCCGCACGGTTGCGTGTTCTCGTTCGCTCTTCCCGCGGCAGAGCTGCGCGAAGAGGCTCCGGTTGGCGTCGTCGAGGAAGGGAGTGCGGACGTTGAGCGATAGAGATGAGGGCGTTATCCTCGTTGTGGAGGATGACCCGGCGGTGCGCAATCTGGTTACGTGTGCCCTTGACGTGCACGGCTATCGTTCGCGTGAGGCATCCACGGCTACGGCGGCTCTCGCTGACCTTACGTGCGCGAGGGATGTCAACCTCGTCATTTTGGATTTGGGACTGCCCGATCGCGACGGGACGGAGGTCATCGGAGCGGTGCGCGGGTGGTCGCGCGTGCCGATCATCGTTCTGTCGGCGCGCCAGGAGGATGCCGATAAGGTGACGGCTCTTGATGCGGGGGCCGATGATTACCTGACAAAGCCCTTCTCGGTTGCGGAGCTGCTTGCCCGAGTGCGCGTGGCGCTGCGTCGCGTCGCCTTCGACGAGACCGAGGAAGAGGCGGGGGAGACGTATCGCAATGGCGATCTCGCCATCGACTTCGATGCCAAGGTTGTCGTGAGGGGCGACGACGAGATTCATCTGACTCCCATCGAGTACAAGCTTCTGGTGCTTTTGGCCCGCAATACCGGCAAGGTGCTCACCCACAACTATATCCTGAAAGAGGTATGGGGGCAGGCGTTGACGAGCGATCTGCCCAGTCTGCGCGTGTTTATGGCCACCTTGCGCAAAAAGATCGAGCCCGATCCTGCCAGCCCGGTCTATCTCCAAACCCACGTTGGCATCGGCTACCGCATGCTGCGCGTGGAATAGGTTTTCGCTTCTGCCCCATGTTGTCATATACATTGGCGAGCGTTTGTGTCATACTTCGGGAAACGGAATCGAAGGGGGCGCGTTGTTCGGGGAGCTGGTGACAGCCTATCTGTTCTTGGCCGGCGTCGGCGGGGGCGGTGTGGCCGTGGCGTCTGTGGCCGACCTGCTCCTCGTGCGCGAGCCCTTCGGCGTGGATGTGGTGCCTGACTTCGCTGAGAAGTGCCCGGCTGAGCGCCTGGTTGCCGGTGTGCTGGCCCTCTCGTGCGGGGCGCTGGCCCTGGGCGCCGGCTGCCTCGCCGCCGACCTCGGGCGCATCGACCGCGTGTTGTCGCTGTTTTTGGCGCCGCCCGTAACGCTCATGAACCTGGGCGCCTGGGCCGTGGCGCTGCTGACGGTGCTGGCGGCGGCGCTCGCCCTGGTGCGGTTTATGTACCTGCCCTGGGCGGATCGTCGTGCGGTGGTGGTCGCGGAGGTCGTCGCCTGCGGGCTGGCTGTGGTCGTGGCGGTTTATGCCGGATTGCTGCTGCAGACGCTCGCCGGCGTGCGGCTGTGGTCGACGCCGTGGGTGCCCGTGCTCTTCGTGCTGTCGGCGGCGTCCTGCGGCTGCGCCCTGCTCATGGCGGGGGCGCTGTTTGCGGAGGGTGACGAGGGCGTTCGGAAAGTGGCGCAGGCCGCTGCCCGCGCCGATGCGGTCGTCATTGTCGCAGAAGCAGCGGCGGCTGCGGGACTTCTCGCCTTCGTGCTGGGCAGCGATCATCCGGGCGTGGGGTTCTCGGCTGAGAGCCTATTGCGCGGCTCGGCGGCGCTGCCCTGGTGGGCGGGTTTCGCGGCCTGCGGCCTTGCGGCGCCGTTCGCCGTGGAGGTCGGCTGCCTCGTTCGCGAGCGGTGGCGCTCCCGCTCGGGCGTGGGCCGGGACGCGAGGGCGTATCCCCTCGGGGTTCCGGTTTCGGAGCCTCGGGCGTATCCCGCTACGGTTATGGCTCTGGCGGCCGCTCTTGTACTCGTGGGCGCTGTGGGCCTGCGGGCGGCGGTGGTGGAGGCCGGCGCCCAGCGCCCGCTGGAGTTGCAGGAAGCGGAAGCGTCCGCTTCCGTCCCTTCCGAAAACGAGGCGGCGGCAGGCTTGCTTTCCACGCCTTCCGAAAAAGACGGCGGGCAAGATGGTGCCGCGCCCGAAAGAGAGGATGTGACCTTGTGGTCAAACTAGGCAAGACGATACCTGCCGGGGATTTGTTCGAGCTGGATGCCGCCAGCTCCATTCCCGTCTGGCTTCAGCTGAAGAACCGCTTCATCTACCTCATCACCTCGGGGTTCTACCTGCCGGGCGATCAGCTGCCCACGGTGCGGGGCCTGGCCGCCGAGGTGGAGGTGAACTACAACACCGTGAGCAAGGTGTACCAGAGTCTGGAGGAGGACGGCTACATCGTGTCGAAACGGCGGCTTGGGGCGTTCGTGGCCGATGTGTCCGACAAGCCCGGCGTCTCGGCCGAGGTGACGGCGGAGATCGTCACCGCCGAGTACCTGCAGCGCTGCCAGGAGCTCGGCATGTCGCTGGAGGATATTGACGCGCAGTTCACGGCGGCGCTCGTGGCCGCCAAGGCCAAGCGCGAGAAGGACGGCACAAGTGAAGGAGCAGCTCATGACCCGCAAGAAACACGGCGCGGACGCCTCGTCAAGTTCCCCGAGCCCGCAGGGGAGGATGCCGCAGACGGGCGCGCGGCTGGAAACGGGGCGTAGACGCACTTCCCGCAACGGCGCCGTGGCGTTCACGATCATCGTGTTCGCCGCCGTCTGCGCGCTCGTGCTCGCCTGCGCCCAGCTGCTTGCCGGCGGCATCGGCCTTGCGGCCCTCGTGATCGCCGTGGCGGTCGGCGCCCTGGCCGCCTCGTCGGTGCACATCGTCATGGAATGGGAGCGCGCCGTGGTCATGCGCTTCGGCCGCTTCAACCGCGTGGCGGGGCCTGGCCTCGTGTTCACCTGGCCGGTCATCGAGTTCTACACGGTGCGCATCGATCAGCGCGTGGCGGCCACCTACTTCGGTGCCGAGGAGACGCTCACGTCCGATTTGGTGCCCGTGAACGTGGATGCTGTGGTGTTCTGGATGGTGTTCTCCCCGAAGAAGGCGACCGTAGAGGTGGAAGACTACGCAAGCGCTGTGGCGTGGATGGCCCAGGCCATGTTGCGCAAGGCCATCGGCCGCGCGAGCCTGGCCGAGGTGGCCTGTCGGCGCGACCAGCTGGATGCCGAGCTGAAGGATGAGCTGGAGGCGAAGCTGGACGGTTGGGGGATCGACGTCATCGACGTGGAGGTGCGCGACATCGTGGTGCCCCGCGAGCTGCAACCGGCGATGGCCGCCGGTGCCATTGCGGCCCGCGAGCGCGACGCCCGCATGACGCTTGCCGAGGCGGAGGCGGACATCTCCGACATGCTGAAGGACGCGAGCGCCAACTACGAGGGCGACCCCGAGGCCATGAGGTTGCGCACCATGCATCTGGCCTACGAGGCCGTGAAGCAATCCGGCGGCACGCTCGTCATCCCCAGTGCCTTCAGCGAGGGCTTCACCGACCCCGATGCGGCTGACGCAGTAACGAAAGCCGTGAAAAGCGCCTAGTTCTCGCTTTGATTGGATGACCCGCCGTTCTTCGGCGGGTCGCGGCTTTCTAGAGCCAAAAGTGCAACTCCAACTCTTTTTGTCATAGATTGTCCTACATTTTCTCTTGACAACCTATGACAGAGTATGGCAGACTAATTTCATCAGAATCCGGCCGATTCTAAAGACAATGTTGGAATCCCATCAATCGTGCAGCGATGCAACCGGATTCGCCCATGGGGGATGGGAAAGAGAGGGATGCATGCGTCAACTCTGCGGAGTAGCTATCCGTTTGAATTGCGTGCTCCCTTACTCGCAAGAGGAGGAGAGATGTCGAATCGGAATAGCGCGCAAGGCGGTCTGACTCGCCGAGGCTTCCTTAAAGCCACGAGTGCAGCTGCTGGCGCTGCTGTTGTCGGATCCAATCTGGTTGGCTGCGCCTTCGATGCCGCGAATGCCGGAGAGCCGACAGAGGATGAAATTGCTGGCTATGGCGTCTGCCGTTCGAATTGTATGCAATCCTGTCGCTACGCTGCCCATGTGCGTGACGGTAAGATTGTTCGTTTGGAGCCTGCCGATTATGGCGAGGATCTTTATCGCGGCAGCTGCCTGCGCGGCATGTCGTACATGCATCGCATCTACGGAGAAAACCGCATCAAGTATCCTTTGCGCCGGGTCGATGGTACCGAGCGTGGCGCTGGCGAGTGGGAGCGCATCACATGGGACGAGGCCATCGCTGAAATTGCTCAAAAGTTCTCCAGCATCGCTGAGGAGTATGGTCCCCAGGCCGTGGTTTTCGACTTTGGGACGGGCAACTATGGCGAGATTCAGGGCCAGACGGGCATCTTCAATCGCCTGGGTAGTGTCATGGGAGTCTCGAAGCCTGCGGGCATGAACGACCTTTCCACTGGCTACGGCATCGATCGCGTGCTCGGCACCGGCCTGATGTATTTCGCTAACGAGGCAAAGAGCGTGCTCGATTCCTCGCATATTGTGGTTTGGGGTTCGAATCCCGTGCACAGCACACCGCAGAACTGGCGATGGATGCAGCGCGCCAAGGAGCAGGGCACGCGCATTATCACCATCGATCCGGTGAAGTCTGCCACCGCCATGAAATCTGATGAGTACTATCCCATCAAGCCCACGACCGACGGCTATCTTGCCCTGGCCATGTCGAACTACATCATTGAGAACGATCTGCAGGACGTCGAATTCATCAAAAGACGCACCACGGCGCCCTTCCTGGTGCGCCAGGACACTGGCATGCTGCTGCGTAAGAGCGATTTCGAAGAGGTGCCCGAAGACGCCGAGGATGAGTTCTACGTATGGGATCCCGAGAGGAACACTGCCGTGCTGTACGGCACCGGTGCCGGTCCGGCACTCGAGGGGTCTTACGAGTATGAAGGAATTACGGTAACCACGTCGTATACTCTGTTGAAGGAGCAGCTGTCCCAGTACGTCGTAGCCGACGCCGTTGCGGAAACGGGCATGACGGAGGAAACCATCGAGCATTTAGCCCGCATGTTCGCGGAGGGCGATGCTATTTCGGTGAACATCTCCTTCGGCATGGACCATTACAACAATGGCTACCAGTCCTGCTGGGCTATTGCCATCCTTATGGCGCTGACGGGCAACGTGGGCCGCGATGGCGCCGGCTTCACGGGCATCTACCTGAATACCGCCCTCGCCCTGAATATCCCCGGACTGTGGGCCGCTCCCGGGTTCAAGGGAATGACCACGGCGTTCCCGATGACGTTGCTGCATGAGGTGGCGCGCGATCAAGAATACAACGGCGAGCCGTATCCGATTAAGGCCATGGTGGCCATTCTCTCCAACTCGGCAAGCAACTGGCCCTCGCAGACTAACTACCTCGAAGAACTTCTGCCCAATCTCGATTTCCTCCTTGCTATGGACATGGAGATGACCGACACCGCTCGATACTCCGATATGATTCTGCCCATCGCTTCTTTCTACGAAAACGAGGACTTCCGCAAGGCGCACAACCTGCCCTATATCGTGCATCAGGATAAGGTGATAGATCCGCCCTTTGAGGCCAAAGACGATGTTGAGATTGCGGGTTTGATCGGTCGCGCCCTGGGCTATGCCGAAGCGTTTCCCGAGGAGTACACTTTCGACGACTACGCAAACATGCTGTTGTCGGGCCCTGCAGTGGAGGCGTTCGGTGTCAGCCTCGATCGCTTACGCAAAGACGGCTATATCGAGTTGTGCACGGCACCTGGCAAGCCTGGTATTGTCGGGCGGGAGAAGTTTCCCACGGAATCCGGCTTGGCCCAGCTCTACACCGAGAAGCCGGCCCCTCGCGTCATGTATGGGCAAGACGTCACAGAGCGCTTCCCCAAGGAGCATCTGGTGTACTATCAGCCCTCAGCCGAGGTGAACGAGCGCAGCGAAGCTGCCAAGACCTACCCGCTCGTATTCATCCAGGAGCACACGCGTTGGCGCACCCATTCCCAGTGGTTTAACTCTCCTATCTTGAGAGAGCTCGATCCCGAGCCGCTCTTCAAAATGAGTCCTGAAGATGCAGCGGACCGCGGAATCGCTGACCGAGACGTCGTCGAGGTGTTCAACGATCGCGGCCATATGGTGGTGAAGGCCATCATCGACCCGAGTCTGCCAAAGGGCATGACCCGCATGCCTAAGGGTTGGCAGCGTGACCAGTTCATTGAAGGCGGTTACCAGGAGCTCACCTACCCGCACAATGATGAATGGTCGGTGGCCTTCAATTTTTACGATACTCGCGTCGACGTAAAGAAGAGGTAGGGTGGCATTATGCACTACGGATTCGCAATTGACCAAGAGCGGTGCATCGGATGCCATACCTGCGCCGTGGCCTGCAAGATTGAGAATAATCTTCCTAACGAGATTTGGTGGAATCGCATCCTGACTGATGGCGGCAGCAACGAAATGGACATTCCCAGAGGCTCGTTCCCTGACAACTCCATCGACTACCTGCCTGTAAATTGCCAGCACTGCGAGAATCCAGCTTGTGTGAGGGTGTGTCCGGTGGGAGCTACCTACAAGGACGAGGAAACGGGTATTGTTCGCCAAGATTATGACAAGTGCATCGGGTGTCGTATGTGCATGGCGGCGTGCCCCTACACCGGCGTGCGGTCCTTTAATTGGCAAGAGCCTGAGTACATGCTCGACTATACCTTGGGTGCGAAAGATTCGCCGGAACATCAGCGGCATACGGTTGAGAAGTGCACCATGTGCTGGCACCGAGTTGCTGGTGGCGGAGAACCTGAGTGCGTGAGGGCGTGTCCTGGACGTGCTCGCATTTGGGGCGATTTGGACGATCCGAATTCGGAAATTTCCAAGCTCATTGCTTCGCGCGAGTACAAGCAGCTGCTTCCTGAAGAGGGGACGAAGCCGTCGGTGTACTACCTGGTTTAGGGCGCTTTTCCTTGTCATGCGATATTGCGGGCGGGGCGTGGTTGCGTCGCCCGCCTACTTCTAGGAGATTCTCATGTCTGATTTCTCTTCTGGGGCCATCGTTGATGATGACCTCGACTTCAGTGCGGCTCAAAACCGCGCAAAGGGCCAGGAGGCAGCTGGTGCGAAAGCAGTCGCCTGGGGCGGCCGTGGCCTGAGCATCGCCATCGGCGTGTCGGCCGCGGTGATGGTTGCGGGCATCGCTTTGTGGGCGATGCAGCTTGCCGGCGGCATGGTGCAGACCGGCATGCGCAATCTGAACTCGTGGGGCCTCTACATCACGTCGTTCATGTTCTTCGTGGGCCTGTCGGCCGGCGGCCTCATCATCTCGTCGGTGCCCAAGGCCTTCGGCATCGCCGGCTTCGGCGGCATCTCCAAGGTGGCCGTCATGAGCTCCATCGCCTGCACGGTGGCCGCCATCGGTCTGGTGGTGGTGGACCTGGGGCAGCCGGCTCGCCTGTGGGAGCTGTTCGCCTACTCCAACCTGGGCTCGCCCCTCATGTGGGACATCGTCGTGCTGGGCACCTACCTCATCCTTTCCTGCGTGTACCTTTGGGCCCAGGTGCGGGCCGACGCCGGGAAGGTTTCCCATACCGCCCTGCGCGTCATCAGCGTGGTGGCGCTCGTATGCGCTGTGCTCGTGCACTCCGTGACCGCCTGGATCTTCGGCCTGCAGCAGGGCCGCGAGATGTGGCACACGGCCCTGCTCGCTCCCTGGTTCGTGTCCTCGGCTCTCGTCTGCGGCACGGCTTTGGTCATGGTGGTGGTCATGGCGCTTCGCAAGGTCGGCTATCTCTCGCTCGACCAGTCCTATATGGTGAAGCTCGCGAAGCTCCTCGGCGCCTTCGTGATGGTGGATCTGTACTTCTTCGGCTGCGATCTGCTCACCGAGGCGTTCCCCGGCGGCTCGGGCGCGGAGGTGGTCGCCATGCTGACGGCCGGCCCGCTCGCCCCTTACTTCTGGACGGAGGTCGTCGGCTGCGCCCTCTGCGCCGTCATTTGCTTCACGCCGGCGCTGCGCACCAACGCCCTGCTGGTCGCCGGCTCGCTGCTCGCGATCCTCGGCATCTTCTGCAAGCGCGTGCAGCTGCTCGTCGGCGGCTTCCAGATCGCCAACCTGGACTACGCTGGCCCGCTCACTCCCATGCAGCACACGGCCTTCGACTCCGGCCTCTCCGGCATCTACGGCGGCATGGTCTACTGGCCGACGCCGCTTGAGTTCGGTGTGACGCTGGGCGTGGTGGCCCTGGGCGCGCTCGTGTTCCTGCTGGGCATCAAGTTCCTGCCCCTGCGCCCGAAGGGCGAGGAGGCGCCCTCCAGGTAGCCGTTCCCTTACATGCCGGCCCGCGCCGCCCCTTCCCGGTGCGGGCCCCTTTTTTTGGCGGTATAGGCGCAGCACGCCCGAGAGCGTGGTTTCGGAAGAAATGCTCCCCAAAGGGGCTCGCGGGAAATAAAAGTGGAGCGCGGGGGCGAGATTTTCGAGTTGTTAGGTGTCGATGTGCGCGTCGTCGGCCGCATCGACAAGGAGAAAACTCTGCGACCGGGGGTTTGCCTCTCCGCTTTCTCCGCGGTCCTTCCGAATGCGTGGGCAAACCCCTAACAACTCGAAAATCTTGGTCCAAAATGGTTCGAAAATTGTCTGGCTCAGCGAAGGGGAGGAGACTCGCGATGCCGAAGAAGTTGGTCGCCGCCGCTGTGCTGGCGGCGCTTGTGGTCGCGATGGCGACAGTCGGCTTTGCGCTGGCGCCGAGTTCGGCGATTCGACCTATCGCCGCGGATTCCCTGTGTCCCGCCGCGGGGTGCGCATCGGGCTTGTGCCACGGGTTCGACGCGGTGCCCGAGCCCGACGGCGTGCACGAGATGATGTGCCCTGAGGCCGGCTGCACGTCGGTGGAGTGCCATGGGTGGGACTCGCTCATCGGGCGCTACCACCAGGCCTCCGACATGTCGCTGAACGTGTGGATTCTCATGCCCGTGGCGCTGGTGCTGGGTCTGTGGCTGCTTGTGCGCCGCATGAGTCGCCCGGGCCGCGTCCATGACGATAGTAGGGCCGATGACGGGATGGCTGAAGCGTCGTCGCCCGTCGCACCGTCCGAGCGGCATTGCGCGGAAAACTTGATGACCGCTGGCGAAGAGGGGGCCTGTTATGAAGCGTAGCCATGTGCTGTTCGATGTCGCCGCGCTCGTCGTGTACTTGCTGGCAGCCAATCCGGCTCTTACGGGCATCCCGTTGCACGAATTCATTGGTCTTGGCGCTTTCATCGTGGTCGCTGCCCATGTGGTCGTAAGCGCCGACGGCCTGGGTGGCCGCGGACGTATGGGGCGGCTCGCTTTGAACGCAGTGTTGCTGCTGTCGTTGGCCGCTTGCGTCGTGTCCGGCGTCATGGTGTCGGGGACGGTGCTGCCCTCGATGGGGCTGTACGCCTCGGGCTACCATTTCTGGGATCCGCTGCACGCCGTGGCGGCCAAGGTAATGTTGGCGGCCCTGCTCGTGCACGTGGTCGTGCGCGGCCCCGCCGCGCTAGCGGTGCTTCGTCGTCGCAAGGATCTTTGCGGCGAGGGCGGGGATTGCCCGGCATAGCAACCGACGCAAGTTGTCCCAGCGCCCTGCTTCTTTCGCTATACTGTGCCGCAGGCGCTCGACGGCCTTGCTGGTAAGCGGGGACATTGGCGGGAGAAAGGAGCGAGGCGTGGCGTTTGGAAAAGAAGAGGTGTGCGCGTATCTGGACGAGCGCGGGGTCGTTTACGATCGGGTCGATCATGAAGCGGTGTTCACCATGGAGGCGATGGATGCGCTGGAATTGCCCTTCGCCGAGGCCGTGGTGAAGAACCTCTTTCTGCGCGATGACAAGAAACGCAACTACTATTTGGTCGTCATGCCCGAGGACAAGCCCGCGAACCTGAAGGCGCTCAGGGTAGCCCTTGAGGCGCGGCCCTTGCGTTTTGCCTCGGAAGAGGACTTGCACGGAATTCTCGGTCTGCGTGGCGGCGCGGTGTCGCCCTTCGGCGTGTTGAACGACGAGGAGGGGAAAGTGCAAGTGGTATTCGACGAGGCTTTGCGCGATTGGCCGGCCGTGGGCGTGCATCCCAACGACAACACGGCCACGCTGCGGGTGCCTCTGTCCGATTTGCTGGCGCTGTTTCAAGATCGCGCCGTGCCCTATCGGTTCGTAGATATGGATGTGGCTCCCGCGCAGTAAAGCCCTGTTGTTTCGGCGCCTTGCAGAGGCGGCATGATGCGGGGACGCGAACTCGGCCGTCTACGAGGCTTATTGGCGCCAAGCATGGAGTTGCGACGCTGGCTGCGATGCCGCGCTGCCAATGAGCGCATGCAATGCTATGCTTCTTTCTGATAAAACCCATCCGCGAAGGAGGAACTTCCATGACCGTATCCGCAGACATCTGGCAGGCTCGCGCGGCGATGTGCGAGCTTTTGGCGCTGTCGTTCCGCTACCCGGAGGACAAGGTGCTCGCCGAGGCCATCGCTTCGGGCGAGTGGGGTGAGGCCGCCGACGAGATCGCCGGCGCGCTCGGGATCGACTGGACGGCCGCCGCGGCTCCCGGTGCCGCTGAGGCCGCCGCGCTGCCCGACCCGGACGACATCCAGAAGGAGCTGCGTCCCGAGGCCACGCGCCTGTTCGTGGGCGCTCCCGAGGCGGCGTGCAGCCCGTACGAGGGCGTGTGGCGTGCGAAGGCCGAGGGCGTGCAGCCGCTGCTGTTCGTGAACCCGCACTCCATGGCCGTGGAGCGCTTCTGCAAGGCCTGCGGCTTGGGCCGTCCCGAGGGCACCAACGAGCCGCTCGATGCTGTGTGGACTGAGTTGGAACTGCTGGAGTATCTGGCCCTGCGCGCGGCGGCCGATGCCATGGACGCAGCGGCCGAGGACGACCTCGCCGCTGGCGGCGACGGCGCTCCCACCGAGGAGCAGGCCGAGCAGTACAAGGAGATCGGCGACGAGATTGACGAATTCGACGCGGAGGACGACGGCCCCGAGCCCGGCGACGTGGTGGCCTCGGCCGACTTGCCCGGCGGCTCGCCTGAGGCGGCTTGGGATGAATTCATGACCGACCACGCGAAGACGTGGATGCCCCAGTTCGCCGAGGCCTGCGAGGCGGATTCCCGCGTGCCGTTCTACAAGCAGGCCGCCAGCCTGCTCGCCGCCTTCATCAATTAACGGCGACGCGGTTGCGCGCATCGGTCAGTTTCGAGGGGGCTCGCTCTGCGGGCTCCCTTCATTTTGCGCGAGGGCGTCTTGGGGCGGATAGACTTTGTTGAACTGGGCCCAGACGCCGGAATAGAGAATGGCGTCCATGAGGTGCGCGTCCTGTACCAACGGCAGGCGCTCGTAGGGGATGGCCGCGTCGGCGGCGGCCAGGGCCAGCGTGGCGCGCATGGCTTCGGCGTCCGAGCCGAGCGCCACGAAGGGGTTGTAGCTGACCGAAGCGGTGTCGTCAGCGAAGTCCACGGCGGCGTCCATCAGGTAGATGAAGCGCCCGAGGCCGCGCCCCAGCTCTTCCATGGTTTTGGCCCAGAAGCCCTGGTTATGGGCGAATAGCCGCCCGAGCATGCGCCCGAACTCGTGGGCCGCGGCATCGGGGTCGAATGCGAGGACGGCATCGGTTGCGTCTGCACTAAAAGGAGAGTCGCAAGCTGTTCCGGCGCCGCCCGAAAGAGCATCTTCGTTGCTGCGCCCGGCCTCTTCGATAGTCCGAATCGCCGCCATAGCCCGCTCGATCTCGGCGCACTGCTCGGGGATGCGTGTCCGGGCCCGCTCGTAGGCGCCGGCGAGCAGGCGCTCGGCCGCCCGGGCCTTCAAGTCGCCGTCGTCGGCTATGTCGTCGAGCACCTTGTGGTAGGCGAGTGCCACGGAAAGGTCGGCAGCATAGTCGGTCCACGCCGAGCGCGCCCAGGGTCGCGGGGGCGCCGGCGCCGGGTGCATCACGCAATGGCTCGCACCCTGCGTCTCGGCAGGCTCGTGCAGGGAGTTGCACAGCAGCACGAAGAAAGTGAGGTCGTAGGTCAAACACGCCCGCGACAGCTGTCCGTACCGGTCGCGCAGGGCAAAGCACAGCCCGCAGTACACCGCTCGGTAGCGCTCCTTCTCCTCCTCGGAAAGCGCCCCCGCATCCGCCACCACGAACCCGAACATCGTCTCACCTTTCTCGGAGATCTTTCGCCTCGTTTTGCCTGCTGAGAAAAACGCGCGGTTTCGCATGCTCGCGACCGTTTGGCGCGCCTTCGACCCGGGTCTTACTCCGGCTTTTTCGCTACGTGGACGGCGGCGATGCCGCCGGTGTAGTTCTTCCAGGTGACGTCGGTGAAGCCGGCATCGCGCATCATCTCTGCCAGCCCCTCCTGGTCGGGGAAGGCGCGGATCGACTTCGCCAAGTACACGAAGCCCTCTTTGTCGCCGGTGATAAGCCCGCCCCAGAACGGGATCAGATGGCGCAGGTAGAAGTGGTACAGCGCCCGCCATGCGCCATTGGGCGGCGTGGAGAACTCCAGGCACACAAGCGAGCCGCCCGGCTTCAACACGCGGAACATCTCGGAGAGCGCCCGGGGCCGGTCGGGCATGTTGCGGATGCCGTAGGCCATGGTGATGACGTCGTAGGAGGCGTCCTCGTAGGGGATGTTCTGGGCGTCCACGACCTCGAAATCGATGGGCACGCCGGCGCCGTCCCCCTCGTCGATGTGCATGCGCGCCACGTCCAGCATCTCGGGCACCAAATCGGTGCACTGGATATGGCGCGGGTGCTTGGTGCGGGCCACGGTGAAGGTGACGTCTCCGGTGCCCCCCGCGATGTCCAGCACGTCGTGGCTCTCATCGATGGGGGCCTGGCGCATCATGCCCGCGAGCCACAGCTTGTAGGCGCCGAAGCTGGAGAGGGCGTTGAACCGCTCGTATTTCCGGGCGATATGCGAGAAGATGTCGCGCACGCGCTCGCTGGAAAGCTCGGCCGGGGCCTCAAGCCCGGTGGCGGTGTCGATGGTCATAGGTGTAAAACTCCCTCGTGCGGCGTGCCGATCCCGCAAGATCGCGCCTTTCGTATCGTCGTTTGGCCCCAGTATAGGGCACTCGCCCGCAAATCGAGGGCGCATATCCCTAGGCGGCGCGGCGCCGTGCTATCATGGGTGGCTAATTGAACACGCCCCTCATGAATTGGGAGGTACCATGCTTCTGTGTGCCCAGTATATCCTGCCGGTTTCTTCCGAGCCCATCATCGATGGCGCGGTCCTTGTGCGCGACGGCGTCATTCGCGACATCGGGAAGGCCGAGCAATTGCGCCTGCGCTACCCCGAGGAAGAGGTCGTCGACCAGGGCCTGGCCGCCGTCATGCCCGGCCTGGTTGATCTGCACACCCGCCTCGAGCAGTCGGTGCTGCGCGGCGTGGTCAACGATGCGCCCTATGTGCAGTGGCTTGCGGAAGTGGCCCAGAAAAGCGGGCGCATGGAAGCTTCCGACTGGTTCGACTCCGCCATCTTGGGCGGCCTGGATGCTCTCTCCAGCGGCATCACCACGGTGGCCGACATCACGCTGACCGGCGCCTCCTGCACGGCCGTGAACAAGCTCGGCCTGCGCTCGGTGATCTACCGCCAGGTGGGCGCCATGGACAAGAACCGCATCGACGCGGCCATGCAGTTCGCCCAGAAGGACATCCTGCACTGGCGCGAGGAGGTCGACTCCGACCGCGTTACCATCGGCATCGCCGCGGCGCCCCTGTTCACCAACCACCCGGCCATGCTCTCCGCCATCTCGAAATTCGCCCTCAAGGAGGATCTGCCCGTGGCCCTGTGGCTCGCCGGCAGCCGCGAGGAGTCCGACTTCGTGCGCTACGGCTCGTCGCCCTTCCAAGTGCACGGCGGCGATGTGAAGCGCGGTTACGTGGAGATCCCGCCCTGGCTGCCCACCGGCGTGAGCCCGGTGCGCTACGCTCTCAACTGGAACGCCTTCGACGCCGACAACGTCATGATCGTCGGCGCGGTCTACGTGGACGACGAGGATCTGAAGAAGCTGCGCTCCCACAACGTCGCCGTTTGCGTGTGCCCGCGGGCCTCGGCCCAGCTGGGCATGGGCGTAGCGCCGCTTGACGAGTACATCCGCGCCGGCCTGCGCGTGGGCCTCGGCACCGATTCGCCGGCGGCGACGGAATCCACCGACATGCTCTCGGAGATGCGCCTGGGCATGCTGCTGCAGCGCGCCGTGAACCCCGGGCGCTTCCTCGACTCCCATACGATGCTCGAGGTGGCCACGCTCGGCGGCGCGCGGGCCCTCGGCATTGCTGACAAGGTGGGGTCGCTGGAGATCGGCAAGTGCGCCGACATGATCGCCGTGGATCTGTCCAGCTCGCACCAGTCCCTCACGACCGATCCGGTGGCCGCTGTGGTGAACACCTGCACGACGGCCGACGTGCTCATGACCATGGTCGACGGCAGCGTCCTGTACGAGAAGAACCGCTGGCACGTGAAGGTGGAAGTGGCGAAGAGCATCGCGCGCGTCATCGAGATCCGCTCCAAGCTGCGCCCCGAGGCCTAGCGGCCGCAATCGCTGAGCGGGGCGCTCGGCGCAGTTGTGAATTCGTGGAGGGCGCGCCGCGGCAGGCATTTTCGCTGGCGCGGCGCGCCTGCTTCTGCGATAATGCCATATTTGCGTATACCTAATGTTGGGAACCTGAGGAGTACCCGCGATGTCGAGCAAGAAGAACAAGACCGGCGCGAAGAATCCCACGCGCAAGCAGCAGGCCGAGCGCATCAAGCAGACCGAGGAGCGCGAGCGCCGCGCCAAGGAGGCCGCCGAGGCCAAGGCGCGCACCAAGAAGATCTTCACCGTGGTCGTGTGCGTCATCCTCGTACTCGCCCTGGGCATCCCCACTATGGCGCTGACCGTGCTCTCGCTGTAGAGCTGTTGAAAGGAAACGAGTCGTGTTTGGAATCGGCGGATTCGAGCTTTTTCTCATTCTGCTGTTCGGGTTCCTCATCTTCGGGCCCGACAAGCTGCCTGCCATGGCGAAGACGATCGGCAAGGCCATCGCGAAGTTCCGCAACGCCCAAGAGGAGATGAGCGGCGTGCTGAAGGGGGAGATGGTGTTCGATAAGGACGCCGAGGATCCCTTCAAGAATCCGCTCGATGCCTTGGACGAGGCGGCGGCCAAGGCCAAGAAGGGCGCCGATAGCGCCAAGAAGGCCGCGAGCGCCGTGTCGAAGAAGGCGGCATCAACCACCAAGAAGAGCACGTCAACCGCTGCCGCCGGCGCCGCTGCCGCAGCGGCCGCCAAGGCCGAGCAGGACGCGGGCGAGGCCGATAAGGCCGATGCCGCTCCGGCCAAGCCCGAGAGCTTCGCCGAGCGCAAGGCCCGCTACGACAAGGAGCGCGCCGAGCGCAAGGCCGCCGAGGAGGCGGAGCTGAAGAAGAAGGAAGAAGAGGAGCGCAAGGCCGCTGCCGAAGCCCGCAAGGCGGAGGCGGCCAAGAAGCGCGAGGAGGCGGCCGCCAAGCGGAAGGCCGAGGCGGAGGCCAAGAAGGCCGCCGAAGAGGCCAAGGCCGTGACCGAGGCCGCTGACGCTGGTGCCGCTGACGCCGGTGCTGCCGACGAGAAGAAGGAGGCGTAACGATGCCTATCGGACCGGCACGCATGCCGCTATTCGACCACCTCGGCGAGCTGCGCATGCGCCTCGTGCGCATCGTTGCCTGCCTCGCCGTGGCCGTGGTCGTGTTCTACATGGCCACCCCCACCATGGGCCAGTTCCTCCTCATGCCCATCGCGGAGTTTCTGCCCAACGTCGACGGCATGGCCTCGCTTCAGGCCATCGACCCCTTCGAGGCGTTCTCCGTGCGCTTCCAAATCTCGCTGTGGGCGGGCATTGTGGCCACGTCCCCCGTCATTCTGTGGCAGCTGCTCGCGTTCTTCCTGCCGGCGCTGAAGCCCAGCGAGCGCAAGTGGTTCATGCCCACCTTCGCCGCCGCCGTGGCCCTGTTCATCATCGGCACGGTGTTCTGCTATCTTGTCATCTTGAACCCGGCGTTCCAGTGGCTCACCGACCAGGCCCTGGGCCTCGGCTACGTGGCGCCGCGCATGAGCTCCTACATCGATATCATCATCAAGTTCGAGCTCGGCTTCGGCTTCGCCTTCGAGCTGCCGCTCATCGTGTTCTACCTCGTCATCTTCGACGTCATCCCTTACAAGAAGTTGCGCGGCAGCTGGCGGACGGTGTACGTGGTGCTCATGGTCATCTGCGCTGTGGTCACCCCCGACGCCTCGCCGGTCACCATGCTGCTGATGTTCGCCGCCATGATCATGCTCTACGAGGGCAGCCTGCTCATCGCGCGGGTGGTGCTGCGTCGGCGCATCAAGCGCCAGAACGAGGAGCTCGCCGCGGAAGAGGACGAGTAAGTGCACGAGCTGGGACTGATGACCGGCGTCATGGACGCCGCAGCGGAGGCGGCCCGGGAGGCCGGGGCCACGCGGCTGCTCGGCGTGAAGGTCTCCATCGGCGAGGCCACCGAGGCGGTGGAAGACGCGCTCGTGTTCGCCTTCGAGGCCCTGGCCGAGTCCGACCCATTCACCCAGGGTGCCAAGCTAGGCCTAACGATGATCCGCCCGCGCAGCGTCTGCCTGGAATGCGGCCACGAGTTCGAGCACGACCTTTACAACCGCTTCTGTCCCGTCTGCGACTCGTTCGCCACCGAGCTTCTGGCCGGACGCGAGCTGCAGATCGACTCCATCGAGGTGGATCTTCCCGAGGAGTAACGGCCACGCGTGTCGCCGGAATGACGCATGCCGGCAATCGGCCCGAAACAAAGCGCTGCCATACTCGTGGCAGCGCTTTTGCTATGCTGTCACCGTTCCAACCTGAGCGCAGCGAAGGGTCGCCCCTTGCGCCAACCCGAGAGGACGCCTATGAACCCCCAGCAGATGTACGAGGCCTGCACCGACGCTTTAGGCGCCTTCGTGCGCAGCGCCGGTTTCACCGACGTGGTCATCGGATTGTCCGGCGGCATGGATTCGACGCTCGTGGCCGTCATGGCGCACGACGCCTTGGGGGCCGACCATGTGCACGGGGTCATGCTGCCCGGCCCCTATTCCAGCGAGTCGTCCATCGACGACGCCGAGGCGCTCGCCGCCAACCTCGGCATCTCCAACATCACGGTGTCCATCTGCGAGCCCTTCGAGGCCTTCGAGGCGGTGCTCGCCCGGGCCTGCGGCGGGGCGCTCATCGGGCTGGCCGCCGAGAACACTCAGGCTCGCTGCCGCATGGTGTGCCTCATGGCGCTTTCGAACGCCCACGGCTGGCTCATGTTGAACACGGGCAACAAGTCCGAGGCGGCCATGGGGTACTCCACCCTTTACGGCGACACCGCCGGCGCCTTCGCGCCCTTGGGCGGCGTGTACAAGACCGACGTCTTCGCCATGGCCCGCTGGCGCAACCGCCGGGCCGTGGAGGAGGGAGCGTGCGGCCCCATTCCCGTGAACGTGTTCGTGAAACCGCCGAGCGCGGAGCTCGCGCCCGATCAGGAGGACGAGAAGTCCTTAGGGGTCGATTACGCCACGCTGGATCGAATTCTCATCGCCTATGTGGAAGAGGGGAGGGACGCGGCGGCCATCGTCGCCGAGAGCGGCCTGAGCCGCGATTTGGTGGACTACGTCATCGCCCGCACCGACGCCAACGCCTTCAAACGCGCATTGGAGCCTCCGTACCCTGACGCGTCGTTCTACGGCGCTCCCGCGTCCCGTTAGCGAAGCTGCGTCCCGCTGGCGATCCCGCGTCCCGCTGGCGAACGAGCCCCGTCTGGTGCCGGCGTTGTTCAACAGGCTCGTTTCATACACCCCACGGTGTATGGCGCGCGGCGGCGCAGTCGTTTACCATAGCGGTCATGGATAAGATCTTCCGAAATACCCCGAAGCTTACGGCCACCGACTGGCTCATCGACGCCGTCATCGCGGCGGGGGCCTTCGGGTTCTGCTGCCTGCAGCTCACCGTGGCCGTGAACCTGCTCATTCCCGATGAGTTCATGCGCCGGCTCATGGGCATCCAGGCCATGGTGCCCTCGGGCCTCTCGCTTCTGGCCATCGCGCTCACTACGCTGCCTCTCGTGCTGCGGCGCAAGTTCCCCTGGGCCGTGTTCGTGTGGTGCCTGGTCAGCTGGGGCCTGCTTCAAGCGGAGCTGAACGGCATCGCCCTGTCCGTGGCGGGCCCCCTCATCGCGCTGTTCACGCTGGCGTCTGCGCGCTCGCGGGCCGAGGCGGCCATCGCGTGCGCGGTCATGTGCCTGGTGCTGCTCGTTGCCCCGGCGCCCCCGGAGCAGTCGCGCATCTTAACGCAGCTCACCGTGCTCCAGAACATGGCGCTGGCCCTGGCGGCCGCCTTCGCCGGCTATGCCCTCCACGAGCACCAGGAACGCACGCGCGCCATCGAGGAGCGCGCGGTCGCCGCCGAGCGCAGCCGCGAGGCCGAGGCGCGTCGCCGGGTGGAGGCCGAGCGCGTCTCCATCGCTCGGGAGGTGCACGACATCACGGCCCATTCGCTGTCGGCCGTGAGCATCCAAGCCGCTGCTGCCGAGCGCTTGGTCGATCGCGATCCGGCGGCGGCCAAAGAGGCCATCGCCGAGGTGCGCCGCACCGCCAAAGGCGCCCTGGAGGAGATTCGCGCCATGATCGGCGTGCTGCGCGCGGGGGAGGGGCCGGCCGAGACGACGCCCACCCAGGGCACCGACCGCATGGGCGATTTGGTGTCCTATTTGGAAGGCGCCGACATCGAGGTCACGCTGGACGAGACCGCCTACGACCGCGCCTGCGTGCCGGCGTTCATCGACGTGGCCCTCTTCGGCATCGCGCGCGAGGCAGCTACGAATATCGTGCGCCACGCCGGGGCGCGCCGTGCGACGCTGGCACTGTCCACGAAACGGGAGGGCTTCGCCGAGCTTGTCGTCGACGACGACGGGAAGGGGCTCGCTGCCCCGGCCGCCGCGGCCGGTCACCACGGCCTGCTCGGCATGCGCGAGCGCGCGCGGCTTCTGCAGGGCACGTTCTCCGCGTCCCCAAGCCCGCTCGGCGGCGTGCGCATCGCCGTGAGCGTTCCCCTCAGCCAGAAGGAGGAGACCCATGAGTGAGGCCGATCCCATCCGCGTGCTCGTCGTGGACGACCAGGATCTCGTGCGCGGCGGCTTCAAGGCCATTCTCGGCACCTACGAGGGCATCGAGATCGTCGGCGAGGCCCGAAACGGGGCCGATGCGGTACAGGAGGCCCAGCGCCTCAAGCCGGACGTGGTGCTCATGGACATCCGCATGCCCGAAATGAACGGCATCGAGGCCACCCGCGCCATCACATCGAATCCTCTGCTCGCAAAAACCCGGGTGCTCGTGCTCACCACCTTCGACGTGGACGAGTACGTTTACGATGCTCTGGGCGCCGGGGCGAGCGGCTTTTTGCTGAAGGACGCCGACCCCGACGAGATCGTGGCGGCCATTCGCGTCGTGGCCCGAGGCGACGCGCTCATCCAGCCCTCGGTGATGCGCCGGCTCGTGGAGACTTTCGTGGCCGCGCGCCCGCGGGGCGGCTGGGGCGCCGCCGATGTGGCCGAGGCTCGCCGCGCCGCGCTGACGAGCCTCACCGACCGCGAGCGCGAGATTCTCGTGCTGGTGGCCCGGGGCCTTTCCAACGACGAGATCGCCGAGGAGCTGTTCATCTCGCCGGCCACGGTGAAGACGCATCTGGCCCGCGTCATGGCTAAGACCGATGCTCACGACCGCGCCCAGCTTGTCGTCTTCGCCTACGAGACGGGTTTGGTGACGCCTGCCCCCTAGGGAGACTGTTCACCTGCACAAATTCCAACTTGGAAAGTAATCCCTGATCAAGATTATAATCACAGGAAACTTGAGTGAAAAAAACTCAAGTTTTTCTCCGTCCCCTCTTGCATTCCTTCCCGTAGCTGTTATGATGCGTAACTGTTTAGCACTCGTTGCTACCGAGTGCTAGCACTTAACCTAACCGAGTGGTTAAATTGGAAGTTGCGCGAAGGCGCTACAACAACCATTGAAAGGACGGCAAGCTATGAATTTGAAGCCTCTGGGCGACCGCGTCATCCTGAAGCAGGACGAGGCCGAGGTTACCACCGCCTCCGGACTGTTCCTGGCCTCCGATGCCAAGGAGAAGCCCCAGACCGGTACCATCATCGCCGTGGGCGAGGGCAAGATGGACAAGGACGGCAAGCTGCTTCCTATGCCTGTTAAGGTCGGCGACAAGGTCATCTACGGTAAGTTCGGCGGCACCGAGGTGACGCTGGACGGCGAGAACGTGCTTATCCTGCGCGCCGACGACATTTACGCCGTGGTTGAATAAATAATTATTTATTCAACCACGCCCGACGGCTTTCCGTGGCGGCCGCCTCGCGCTTCAGAACCTGCGGTCTTTCGCACACAGCGCGAAGGCTGCTTAGCTCAAGACCGCAGAACCTTCAGCACGATGCGACTCACCACGAAAAGCCTGCTGTTTCCCTTGTTGATTTTTAAGAATAGATAGAACACGAAAGGAACGCGAACTTATGGCTAAGGAAATCAAGTTCGATACCGATGCCCGCTCCGGCCTGGCCGCGGGCGTCTCCAAGCTGGCCGACGCCGTCAAGGTGACGCTTGGCCCCAAGGGCCGCTACGTTGCCCTGGAGAAGTCCTACGGCGCCCCGCTCATCACCAACGACGGCGTGACCGTTGCCAAAGAGGTCGAGCTGGAGAACCCGGTGGAGAACATGGGCGCCCAGCTGGTGCGCGAGGTGGCCGTGAAGACCAACGACGTGGCCGGCGACGGCACCACTACCGCCACGCTTCTCGCCGACGTCATCGTCTCCGAGGGCCTGAAGAACGTGACCGCCGGCGCCGACGCGCTCGGCATCCGCCGCGGCATCGAGAAGGCTACCGACGCCATCGTGGCCGCCATCAAGGCCGACGCCACCCCGGTGTCCACCAAGGAGCAGATCGCCAACGTCGGTCGCATCTCCGCCGGCGACGCCGCCATCGGTGACAAGATCGCCGAGGCCATGGACGCCGTGGGCAACGACGGCGCCATCTCCGTGGAGGAGTCCCAGACCATCTTCGGCATCGACATGGACATCGTCGAGGGCATGCAGTACGAGCGCGGCTACATCTCCCCCTACATGGCCACCGACATGGAGAAGATGGAAGCGGTGCTGAAGGATCCCTTCATCCTGCTGACCGACATGAAGATCAACTCCATCCAGGACATGGTTCCGCTGCTGGAGGAAGTCATGCGCGCCCAGCGCCCGCTGTTCATCGTGGCTGAGGACGTCGAGGGCGAGGCCCTGTCCACCATCCTTCTGAACCGCCTGCGCGGCACCCTGAATGTCGTGGCCATCAAGGCCCCCGGCTTCGGCGACCGCCGCAAGCGCATCCTCGAGGACATCGCCGTGGTCACCGGTGCCCAGGTCATCGACAAGGACTTCGGCATGACCATGGCCGACGCCACTATGGAGATGCTCGGCACCGCCAAGACCGTGAAGGTCACCAAGGACACCGCCCTTATCGTGGACGGCGCCGGTAAGAAGGAGGACATCGAGAACCGCATCCAGATCATCCGCGCTGAGCTCGAGCGCGTCGATTCCGACTTCGACCGCGAGAAGGCCCAGGAGCGTCTGGCGAAGCTCTCCGGCGGCGTTGCCGTGCTGAAGGTGGGTGCTGCCACCGAGTCCGAGCTGAAGGAGAAGAAGTCCCGCATCGAGGACGCCCTGCAGGCGACCCGCGCGGCCGTGGAAGAGGGCATCGTCGCCGGCGGCGGCGTGGCGCTCGTGGACGCCATCGGCGCCCTGGACGCCGTCAAGGCCGATGACAAGGACGAGGAAGTCGGCATCGACATCATCCGCAAGGCCATTGAGGCCCCGATGCGCGCCATCGCCCAGAACGCTGGCTTCGAGGGCTCCGTCGTGGTGGAGAAGGTCAAGAGCCTGCCGAAGGGCGAGGGCCTGAACTGCGCCAACGGCGAGTACGGCAACATGATCGAGATGGGCGTGAACGACCCGGTGAAGGTGACCCGCACGGCGCTGCAGTCCGCGGCCTCCGTGGCGGCCCTCATCCTCATCACCGAGGCCACCATCAACGAGATCCCCAAGGAGGGTCCCGATCTGAGCGCTCTGGCTGCCGGCATGCAGGGCGGCGGCGGAATGTACTAGGCCCCAAGCAAGGAAAACTTGCACGTGGCTTAACCGCACAACCAACTAAATCGCAGAAGGGCGCCTCATCAGGGCGCCCTTTCTGTTGTGCGCAGGTTTTTGCTGTGCATCTTGGAAATCGTGCTTTTTTGGATCGCTCAGCTTGGAAAATGTGCTTTTTTGTTTTCGGGTAACACCCATTTTGACCTGGTAAAACTCAAGAAATACCAGGTCAAACCCCTATTCAAAAAAAGCACATTCTCCAAGCTGAGCTAACAGCCAATTCGCGGTCACATCCTTTTCTATGGGCGTTTTCGGCAGTCGTTCCCAAGAGGGGCGCGATCTCCTAAGATAGTGCGATACGCGAAAATGGCCCCGAAGCCCAAGGAGGTTTCCGTGGAATTGTTGGAAGAGCGCATTCGCCGCGATGGCGTGGTGAAGGCGGGCGGTGTGCTGAAGGTGGACGCCTTCTTGAACCACCAGATGGACATCGAGCTGTTCTCCCAGATGGCCGAGGAATGGAAGCGCCTGTTCGCGGGCAAGCCCATTAACAAGATCCTCACCATCGAGGCCTCGGGCATCGGCATCGCCGCCGTGGTGGCGCATCATTTCGGCGTGCCCGTGGTGTTCGCGAAGAAGACCCAGTCCATCAACCTGGACGGCACGATGTATTCCACGCGCATCCAGTCCTTCACCCACAACCGCATCTACGACGTCATCGTCTCCACCCGCTTCCTCGGGCCCGACGATCACGTGCTCATCATTGACGACTTCCTTGCCAACGGTTGCGCCCTGCGCGGGCTGCTCGAGATCTGCGAGAGCGCCGGGGCCACCGTGGAGGGCATCGGCATTGCCATCGAGAAGGGCTTCCAGCCCGGTGGCGACGAGCTGCGCGAGGCAGGTTACGACCTGCAGTCCCTCGCCATCGTCGAGGCCATGGACCCTGCTACCGGCGCCATTGAGTTCCGCTCATGAGCCGCAAGAGAAACGTGGAAAGCGAGGGCGGCGTGGCGTTCGTCGACCCGAAGATGAAGGCGCTCTCGTCCCTTGATGGCGAGATCGGCTGGCTTGCGGCCTTCCCCTATGGCCTGCAGCACGTGCTGGCCATGTTCGTGGCGAACCTCGCGCCCATCGCGATCATCGCCGCGGCGGCCGGCCTTCCCGAGGACTTGCGGGCCACGCTCATTCAGAACGCCATGTTCATTGCCGGCATCGGCACCTTCGTGCAGCTGTTCCCCGTCTGGCGCGTGGGCAGCGGGCTTCCCATCGTCATGGGCATCAGCTTCACCTTCGTCTCCGTGGCCTGCACCATCGCGGCGACCCAGGGCTACGGGGCGCTCGTGGGAGCGGTCATCGTCGGCGGCCTCATCGAGGGCGTGCTCGGCCTGTTCGCCCGCTGGTGGCGGCGCATCATCACACCCATTGTGGCTGCTGTGGTGGTGACCTCTATCGGGTTCTCGCTGCTCGGCGTGGGGGCGGCCTCCTTCGGCGGCGGTTCCGGCGCGGAAGATTTCGGCAGCGCCACGAACCTCATCCTCGGCACCGTCTCGCTCCTGGCGTGCCTCGCGTTCCAGGGCCTCGCCAAGGGCGCTACCAAGCAGCTTTCGGTGCTCTTCGGACTCATCGTGGGGTATCTGGTGGCCATTCCGCTGGGCAAAGTGGACTTCTCCGGCTTCGCTTCGGCGCAGCTCTTCTCGCTGCCGGGAGTGCTGCCCGTGACGCCGGAGTTCAACCTGGGCGCTATCATCACCGTCACGCTCATCTTCCTCGTGTCCGCCACCGAAACGGTGGGCGACTGCTCGGCGCTCACGGCCGCCGCGCTGCGCCGCAACCCCACGGACAAGGAGCTCTCCGGCGCCGTGACGGCCGACGGTCTCGTTAGCTCGCTCGCCGGCGCGTTCGGCTGCTCGCCGGTCACCTCCTTCTCACAGAACGTCGGCCTCATCGCCATGACCGGCGTGGTGAACCGCCGCGCCATCGCCACGGGGGCGGTCGTGCTCGTGCTCGCCGGCTTCGTGCCCGTGGTGAGCCTCGTGTTCGCCTCCCTTCCCGAGGCCGTGCTCGGCGGCTGCACCATCATGATGTTCGGCAACATCATCGTCAGCGGCTTCCAGATGATCGCCAACGCCGGCTTCTCGCAGCGCAACATCACCATCGCCGCGCTGTCGCTGGCTGTGGGCATCGGGTTTACCCAGATGGGCGACATCTTCGCCATCTTCCCCGAACTGGTGCAGAGCGTCTTCGCCGACAACTGCGTGGCCGTGGTCTTCGTCGTGGCCATTCTGGCGAGCCTGCTTTTGCCCAAAGATCAGAAGGTGGAGGGGCCGCTCATCGTGGAGGAGGGCAACGATTCGGTGGATGCTGCCGCAGACGCGCTAGAATCTTAGGCCCATGGAAACCATCGCGCACATAGCCGGGCACGTGCTGGAGCATTCTCTGGCCGACACCCTGTACCTCATCCCGTTTCTGTTCGTCACCTACCTGGCCATGGAGTGGCTCGAGCACAAGACCGGCGGCAAGACCCAGGAGGCCATCCGCCACGCCGGCGCGGCCGGGCCCATCGTCGGCGCATTTCTGGGCGTGGTGCCCCAGTGTGGCTTCTCGGCCGTGGCGGCCACGCTGTACGCGGGTCGCGTGATCACGCTGGGGACGCTGTTCGCCGTGTTCCTCTCCACCTCCGACGAGATGCTGCCCATTTTCCTGGCCGAGGCGGTACCCGGCAATACCATCTTATCCATCATGGGGGCGAAGGTGGTCATCGGCATGGTCATGGGCTTCATCGTGGATGCCGTGCTGCGCCTGGCGCGCCGCGACAAAGAGCGCCTGCGCATCCACGAGCTCTGCGAGCAGGACCAGTGCGGCTGCAACCACGATTGTCACACCTGCGAGCAGGCTCCCGAACGCGCCTGCGAGCACCACGACGACGTGGAGCACACCCACGAGCACGGGCACGGCTGGAAGGGCATCCTGAAGAGCGCCACGAAGCACACGGTGCAGGTGACGTTGTTCATCTTCCTCATCACCATTGCGCTGAACGTCGTGCTGGAAACGGTGGGGGAGGACGCGCTCGCCCAGTTCCTCGGCGACAACCCGAATTTCTCGGTGTTCGCGACCGCGCTTGTGGGCCTCATCCCGAACTGCGCCGCCAGCGTGGTCATCGCCCAGCTGTACGTGGAGGGCGTGCTGGGGGCCGGCGCCATGCTCGCGGGGCTTCTGGTGAGCGCCGGCGTGGGACTGCTCGTGCTCGCCCGGGCCAACCGCCCCTGGAAGCAGAATGTCGCCATCATCGTGGTGCTGTATGCTACGGGTGTGTTCTGGGGCCTTATCTGCAATGGGCTGGGTGTCGTGTTCTAGCGGCCCCGTTGCCGTCCGCTCGGTGGGCCGTGCTGCGCCGGGGACCGCGAAGTGGTTTTCGGCCTCGTTGCCGTTTTGTTAAATCTGACGGCCCGTCAAAATTGTCCTTGCGCCGCCTTCTCGTTAGTACTACGCTCGCAACGTTAACTTTTCTGGTCATCAATGGGAAGAAGGCGATGGGGTTGGCAGGCCGCGGCGAAGTCATCGAGCGACTTCTTGCCGCCCACGAGGCATGGTTCGACATCGATCGCGACCACCGTTTCGCCGGACGCACCTTCCCAGGTTACGCCGAGTTCCATTCCTGCGCCTCCCAGTACGTGCTCGTCAAGCGCGCGAAGCTGTGGGAGGCGGCCAGTCACGAGCACCTGTTCTTCTGGGACACGCCTCGTCTCACGGCCGCCGAGCTGGACGACCTGGTCGGCTGCATCACCGGCGTGGGGCTCTCCCTCGTGCAGCCCGCACCCGATCATATGACGACCTATCTGTCGCTCGCCATCGTCGCCGACGCCGTGGACGATCTCGCGTGGGAGCGCGTGCGCCGCACCCGCTTCCGCAAGAACTTCGCGCTCGGCTGGCGGGGATGGGCCGATTTGCGCCTGGCAGTGGCCGACCTGTCGCGTGGGCGTGTGACGACCAATTCGCAGGGAAAACCGCTGGGAAAAACGCTCCAGGCCAATGCGTTCATCGACGACGGTGCTGCTGTTTGCGCTGCTGGTTGCAGCGGCGCCCGCGACGCTGCTTGCGGCGGCGCGCGTGATGCTGCGCGTAACACCGCGCGCGGCGCTGTTCGCGATGGGCATCGGCTTGACGCGTCCGCCTCGGCGTTTCCGGAAGGAAGGGAGGGCCGAGCCTGCGATGGCGCGCGCCCTCTCTTTGAGGCCCAGGGCGAGAAGAGAGGAAGTAAGCTATGAATGCCCTGATCATCCTTTTGGTAGCCATCGTGGTTCTCGTATGTGGCTACGTCTTTTACGGCGGTTGGCTCGCCAAGCAGTGGGGCATCGACCCCAACCGTCCCACGCCGGCGCACGAGTTCGAGGACGGCAAGGACTATGTGCCCGCCGCGCCCTATGTGGTGCTCGGCCACCATTTCTCGTCCATCGCCGGCGCCGGCCCCATCAACGGGCCCATTCAGGCGGCCATCTTCGGCTGGGTGCCCGTGCTTCTGTGGGTGCTGCTCGGAGGTATCTTCTTCGGCGCCATGCACGATTTCGGCGCGCTGTTCGCCTCCATCCGCCACAAGGGGCAGACGCTCGCGACGGTTATCGCCCAGAACATCGATGACACGGCCAAGAAGCTGTTCTGCATCTTCGCGTATCTGACGCTCATTTTGGTGGTGGCCGCCTTCGCCTCCATTGTGGCGAGCACCTTCGCCGTGGTGCCGGTGCCGACAGACGACGCCGCCAAGGCTGCTTCGACCGAGGCGGCCAACATGGCCAACATGCGCACGGCCATGATCTCGGTACTGTTCATCGTGGTGGCCGTCATTTACGGCGTGGTCACGCGCGGGCGCAAGCTGCCCACGGCCGTCAACATCCTGTCGGCCATCGCCATCATCGTGGTCGTCGTGGCCCTCGGCTACAACTTGCCGGTCATCGCGCTGGACAACACCACCTGGATGATCCTTGTGGGCCTGTATATCCTCGTGGCTTCCGTGGCCCCGGTTTGGATCCTCCTGCAGCCGCGCGACTACCTGTCGAGCTATCTGCTCTACGGCATGATCGCCCTGGCGCTCGTCGGCATCATCGGCGCCGGCATCATGGGCAACGCCGCCTCGCTGGACATTCCCGCATTCACGGGCTTTGCCGCCACAGCTGGCACATCCAAGGTGGCCGCCTCGGGCTTTTTGTTCCCGGCCCTGTTCATCACCATCGCCTGTGGCGCCATCTCCGGCTTTCACAGCCTCGTGGCCTCGGGCACTACCTCCAAGCAGCTCGACCGCGAGGCCGAGGCGCAGCCCATCGCCTACGGCGGCATGCTGCTCGAGTGCTTGGTGGCGGTCATCTCGCTGTGCGCGGTGGCCTTCGTGTTCTCCGGCTATATGGACGGCACCTACGCCTCGCCGACCCAGGTCTTCGCCGCGGGCCTTTCCCAGATGCTCGCCTGCGTGCCCGGACTCGCCGGGGCGGAGTCCGTCGCCTACGCGCTGCTCGTGCTGGCGGTATCGGTGTTCTGCCTGACCTCGCTCGACACCGCGACGCGCCTGGGGCGCTACATGTTCCAGGAGCTTTTCACGCCGCACGGCATGGAGGCGAGCGAGCTTACCGGATGGCGCGCGGTGCTCGTGAACCCCTGGGTCGCCACCATCATCACGGTGGTGCTCGGCGTGGGGCTGGGCATGACCGGCTACCAGCTGGTGTGGCCGCTGTTCGGTGCCGCCAACCAGCTTCTGGCCGCCTTGGGCCTACTGGCCGTGTGCGCGTGGCTGGGCAACGCGGGCCGCAACAACAAGATGTTCTACTTCCCCATGGCGTTCATGATGGTGGTGACGCTGACCTCGCTGGCGCTGACGGTGTGGGCCAAGATCGGCCTTCTGGCGGCCGGCACGGTGGATGCCGCCACGGTGCTGCAGCTGGTCATCGGCGTGCTGCTCATGGTGTTCGCCGTCATCTTGGCCGTCAAGGGTTGCAAGACCATCTTCGGGAAGAAGCGGGTCGCGTAGAATCGGGTCGCGTAGAATCGGGTCGCGCAGCTGCAAGCATCCTGCTGCCGATCTCCTCGCATTGCTGCCCCAGAACGGGCACCCGGGAATCCTGGGGCTCGTTTTGGGGCATGATTTCGAGTTGTTAGACATAAGGGAGCGCGCTAACAGGTCTGTCGATCGGTTTGGCGACTGCGCGCCCCGGCGCAACTGGGCAAAAGCCCAGGTCGCAACCTCGCCACTGCTCTGCAGCGAGATTATGCTACGGCGGAACGATCGTTTTGCTCGACAGCGAGAGTCTAACAACTCAAAATTCTTGCCCGAAACAAGGGCGTGGATTGTTCGAGCACTAAAGTGGGCATAGAGAATTTTGTTTCGCACCCCATAGCGTGCAGAGGGCTTGGCCCGTTATAGTGTCAGGAAGCGAAAAACGAAACGAGAGGAGACGCCCATGACCGCACTTTCCGCCGGCATGACCCGCGAAGAGGCCGCCGAGTTGCTCGCCGCCCACAACAAGGATCCGTTCCATATCGAGCACGGCGAGACCGTCGAGCAGACCATGCGCTACTTCGCCCGCGAGTACGACCCGGAAAATGAGGAGTTCTGGGGCATCGTGGGCCTTCTGCACGACTTGGATTGGGAAGAGCACGACGACGAGCCCGAGAAGCACACGCTGTACGCCGCGCCGCTCATCGAGGAGGCGGGCGGTACGCCGGAACTCATCCGCGCCGTCCAATCGCACACCTCCGACTACAACACCGATCTGCCCAAGCCCGAACTGCAGATGGAGAAGATACTCTTCGCCACCGAGGAGCTGACGGGCCTCATCGGAGCGGCCATCGTCATGCGCCCGAGCAAGTCGGTCATGGACTTCAACGTGAAGTCGCTCAAGAAGAAATACAAGGACAAGCGCTTCGCTGCCGGTGTGAGCCGCGAGGTCATCGCCTCGGGCGCCGAGATGCTCGGCTGGGAGCTCGACGAGCTGTTTGCCCGCACCATCGAGGCCATGCAGTCCTTCGCCCCCGACCGCGACACGTTCCAACCGGAGGCGTAGAAGCTGTCGGACGTCTAGCAGGTTGACCGATCGAGCAGGGTCGTCTCGCTGTCAGGTGGGACGGCCCTTCCGTTTGCAACAACTTTGCAAAGAATCGGTGGCGGCAGGCTGGCAGGTCTACAATGGCAGGCGGACTTTATTCGGCCGCGCTGGCACCTGGCGGAGGTGCGGGGCGGATACGTGAGCAGAAAGGACGCCCATGTGGTGCAAGAAGATTCTCGTGGCCTATGACGGCAGCGCTCCCTCCCATCGCGCGTTGGAGGTGATGCGCGAGATCGCCGCCCAGAACCCGGAGGTGGAAGTGGTGCTCGTGCATGTCATGCGCCTGTTCTCTTCGGGCTCGGCCGCCGCCGGCATGGACACTGTCATGGTGGACGACGCCATGGCCATCCGTGAGGAGCTGGAGGCCATCGCCGCCGACATGGTGAACCCCACGGAGGTGAAGGTGCTCAAGGGCACCTCGCCGGCCGACCTCATCGTGAACTGCGCGAAGGAGGAGGGCTGCGACCTCATCATCATGGGCAGCCGCGGCCAGGGCGGCGTGAAGGGCTTTTTGGGCTCGGTGAGCTACGCCGTCACCAAGGAGTCGCCTATGACGGTGCTCATTGCGAAAGAGGGCGACTGCCGCTAATGGTCTCGTCTGCTGCCAAGGTCGCCCCCGCGTCTCGTTGCGAAAGGCCCGCGCCTGCACCGCTCTGGACGCGGAACTTCGTCGCCGGCACCTTCCTGAACTTCTTCATTGCCGGCAATTACTTCATGCTTATGGTGGTCATGACCGCCTATGCGCTCACGGTTCACCAAGCGCCGGCCGCCGTGGCCGCCTTTTGCGCGAGCGCCTTCATCGTGGGCACATTGTTCTCGCGCTTCGCCGCCGCGCCGATGATGGAACGCTTCGGGCGCATGCCCCTGCTCGTTGTCGGCTGCATTGCGGAAGTGGCGCTCTCGGCGCTGTACCTGCTGAACGAGCCGGTGGGCGCCCTTATCGGGGTGCGCCTGGCCCACGGGTTCTCCTACGGCGTGTGCTCCACCACCATCGCCACGGTCATTACCAGCGTGGTGCCAGCCGAGCGCAAGGGCGAGGGCATCGGGTATTTCATGCTTTCCATTACGCTTGGCAGCGCCATCGGGCCCTTCGCGGGCATCTTTCTGGCGAACAATTTCGGCTACCCGGTGGTGTTCGCCGTGGCGAGCGTGCTCGTGGCGCTGTCCATTCCGGCTGCGCTGCTTTTGCGCCCGGCGCCTGCCACGAAGGTGAAGGGGAGCGAAGCGGCGGCCGAGGCTGAGGTAAAGGCGGCTACCGATGCTGTGGCCGGTGCGGTGGCGGAGGCCCCGGACGAAGAGGCGCGCGAAGATGCCGCCGCCAATCGCGACGAGGCGCTGGCGGCCTCTACCCGCGTGCCCTCCACCCACTTGGAAGAGAAGGTCGCCGCCAAGGTGGAGCATTCGCCGCTCGCCCGTTTTGTGGAAGCCGGTGTGCTGCCCATCTCGGTGGTGTGCGGCCTTCTGTTCTTCGGCTATTCCAGCCTGCTCACGTTTCTCACGCCATACGCCACCGAGATCGGCCTGGCTCGGGCCGCTAGCGTGTTCTTCGTCGTGTACGCCCTGGCCATGTTCGTCACGCGCCCCTTCACCGGCCGCGCCTTCGACCGCGTGGGGCCGCACCCGGTCATGGTGCCGGCGTTCGTGTCGTTTGCTGCGGGCATGGTGGTGCTCGCCTTTGCGGCCAACGATTGGATGATCCTGGGTGCCGCGGCCCTGCTCGGCTTCGGCGTGGGTACCGTGCAGTCGTGCGGGCTCGCCATGGCCGTGCGTGTGACGAGCGACGCGCGGCTGTCGGTGGCCAACGCCACGTTCTACATGCTGCTCGACGTGGGCGTGGGCATCGGCCCCATCCTGCTGGGCATCGTGGCGCCGCTTTTGGGGTACGCGAACCTGTACCTCTGCATGGCCGTCGTGGGCGTTTTGGCCCTGGCTCTGTTCCTCGTCGTCGCCAAAACCGAAAAGGGCGCACGGTAAATCGCCAGTTCACCAAGGGGGTGAGGGGAGGGGTGAGCTGGTTTCGCACTGCTGGTGGCTCTTTTCACCCGCGACATCTCATCGCGAGTTCTCCACAATGGCCTCCCATAAGGGCGTCGGTTGCCGCAATACGTGCGAACCGGGCGCCAGGGAGAGACGTTGAAGGAGGAGTGAATGATGGAGAAGGCGAAAGGCCTCACGTCGAGCCGTCGCGACTTCCTGAAGGCAAGCGGTCTGGCCCTTCTGGGGTCAGCGGCCGCTGCGGGCGCCTTCGGTGCTGTTCCGACGGCGAGCGCCTATGCTGAAGGCGATGCCGCTGCTGCGGCCCCGGCGGAAGCGGGCATTGCGAACTTCGAGACCGATATGTACAGCGATGTGTTCCCTACGGGCGTTCGCTACATCCCGGTTATCGACGCGCCGACGGACATGGATCGTCAGGGCAAAGTGGCCTTTGAACTGCGCGAAATCGGCGAGGACGAGATCACGCGCACGGAGGAGACCGACGTGCTCGTGGCCGGCTGCGGCATCACCGGTGTGTGCGCCGCACTGTCCGCGTCTGACGACGGTACGACCCAGGTGCTCTGCCTCGAAAAGATGAGCGAGGGTCGCGGCATGTTCGAGGGCATGGGTGTTACCGGCGGCGCCGCCATGGCCGCCGCCGACTATGTGTGCGACAAGCCGCTCATGATGGATCGCATGCGCCACGCCGCCTATTACCGCGTGCCCATCGATCCCATCAAGCTGTGGGCCGATCGCTCGCCGGAGGCGGCCGACTGGCTGCAGGCGAAGTTCGACGAGGGCGACGGCCAGATCACCGAGGGCTTTAAGATCAACAACGAGAACGCCCATCATTTCGACGTTCCCCAGACCGAGGTGACCTTCACCTCTCCGCAGTGGTCCGAGCAGACCATCAAGAATGCCGGCGGTGCGGGCATCTATATCGTGAAGGATCTGGCGAACACCCTCTCGAAGCGTGCGAACGCCGAGGTTCGCTACCGTAGCGCCGTGGTGAAGCTCGAGCGCGAAGAAGGTGGCCGGGTGACCGGCGCCATCTGCAAGGACGCAGACGGCTACTTCCGCGTGAATGTCAAAAACGGCGTGGTGCTGGCCACGGGCGGCTTCGATGCGAACCCGGCCATGCTGAAGGCCTGGTGCCGCCCCGAGGATATCGCCAACGCCGCTTCCTGGTGCCCCAACTACGGCACCACTGGCGACGGTCAGCTCATGGGCCTTGCCGTGGGCGGTCAGATGGACCCCCTGCCCGCTGCGGTCATGAACTTCGACTTCGGCAGCCCGGAGTCTTTCTACTCATCCAACCTCGGTATCACGGGGCTGGTGGCCGGCGGTATTATGATCAACGAGGAAGGGCGTCGCTTCGCCTCCGAGTCGCTGCCGTTCCAGGCGCGCTCCAACGCCATCACCGCCCAGCGCCACTATGGCGAGAACTGCTGGCGCGTGGCTAGCTCCGCCCAGGTGCCAGCCCCGGCAGTGCTGGAGGCGTTGGAGCCGTTCAAGGAAAAGGGATGGGCTTTTGAGGCCGATAGCCTGGAAGAGCTCGCCGGCATGATGGAAGTGGCCGCCGACACCCTTGTCGCCGAGGTGGCCCGCTTCAACGGCTTCGTGGACAACAAGCTGGACGAGGATTTCAACCGTCCTATGGAGAAGGCGGTGAAGATTGAGGGCGAGAAGTACTACGCTATCAAGCATCAGTCCTCTATCCTTGCGACGGTGTCTGGTCTTGTAGTCGATTACGAGTGTCGCGTGCTCGATTACGACAATGAGGTCATTCCGGGCCTCTATGCGGCGGGCGGCGCTTCAGGCGGATTCTTCCATACGAACTACCCGCGCCATATCTTCGGGCCGTCCATCGGCCGCTGTGTAACCTTCGGTTTCGTCTCCGGCCAAAGCGCCGCTCAGGGGGTGTAAGCAATGAGAAAATCACTGCGTTTGAAGACTTTGGTCGCTGCAGGCGTCGCCGCCGCGTTCAGCCTATGCTTTGCCGCCGGATGCACGCCGTCAGGTGGCGCGTCGGATATGGAATTGGCTGATACGGGTGCGGGCGATCTGGCTGCTACGTATACCGTGCATGCCGACAATGCTGCAGGTGGTGCGGGTCTGGCCGCTTATCACACAGCCCTCGGCCAGGATTGCGAGTCGTGCCACAAGGGCGACTTGGGCGCCCAGCTGGCTGCTGCCGGCCAGGACGGTGAGCCCGATTGCGCGAGCACCTTCTACAACGACACGGCCACCTGCCTGAGCTCCGAGTGCCATGTCTCGTGGGAGAAGCTGGCTGAGCGCACGGCGGATCTGGGTGACTACAACCCCCACGATTCCATCCATGGCACCATTGAAGACTGCAACGAGTGCCACAAAGGTCATGCCGAGCAGGTCGACATCTGCGGCGAGTGCCATCCCAACGGCGGCCAGGAGATGGTCGGTTAGGAGCTTCGATTTCGAAATGCTCATGCGTCAACGGGCGGTCCATTGCGGCCGCCCGTTTTCGCGAAATCGCTTGGAAATGCCAGTTGGGGGCCGCTTTGGCGGCGGCAGATTGCCAAACCGGCCCCCAACTGGCATTTTTAGCCCTTTTGGAGCCGTTTTTCCGTGCCGGCCGCGCCAAAGCGGTCCCAACTGGTATTTCCGGACCATTTTCGAAAAGGGGGCAATGGCAATTGCGGTAGGGGGTTGGTATACTGCCCGATAAGAGGGGGAAAGGAAGGGAGCTTCATGAGTGGGACGCAGCAAAGGACGGCGATGGGCGCCCAAGAGGTCGCCTACGACTTCGAGCAGGAGACCTCGTCGGCTCGCGTCTTCCCTGTGCGTTTCCTGGGCATGGGCCTGTTTATTGCATGGCTGAGCTGCACCCACATCTCCCTTATCTTTCCCGGCCCTGGCTGCGATCTGGATGCCCGTACGGCTTTCGACATGGGTATGCGTGTCGGGGATATCGGCACTTTTGTCATGCTGGCTCTGCTCGCTCGCCGTATTGGAGTGCTCTCGCGACATCCGTCGACCTGCTTCGCGCTTGCCGCGCTGTGCGCTGCGGGAACGGCGTTCATCGGTCTTGTCGCCATGCCCGCAGGACTGCACTATAACCTCATATTCGCGTTCTCCGTTCCGACGGCCATTGGGGGAGCGGTGCTGTTCTGCCTGTGGGGACAGGTGTACTGCTCCATGGGCATGACCCAGGCTATCGTCGACGGGGCCCTTTCCTGCATTACGGCTTTAGCTATGTCGGGCTTGGTGGCGGTCTTGAAGCCGCCTTTCGCGGTGATCGCCACAGCGCTGCTCCCGCTGGTCTCTATGATTGCGGCGGCTCTTTCGCTCCGGGTACTTCCGTTGGAGCGTCCTGCCGACCTTTCTCAGCGCTACCCCATGCCGTGGAAGTTGCTGGCCATCATGGCCATCGGCAGCTTCATCATGGGCGCTTCTGGCCTGTTCATGGACAATGCTGATTACATGGGATCTATCCATCGGGTGCTTGCCACGGGGGTCTTTGGAACAGTGGTGCTTGGGTTGGCGTGGCTGCACCGCGATAAGCTTGACGCCCGAACGCTGGCTTTGGCCGCCCTGGGCCTCGCGGTTTTCTCGCTTGTGCTCGTGCCGTTTGCCCGTGGCTCGCTCGGAGGCGCTGTTTCCTTCACGGCGAAGTTCGCTTTCGTTTTCTTCACCTTCTTTGTGTTGCTCGTCGTTGTCGGTATCGTCCGGCGCTTCGAGGTGCCGAGCCTGCGCCTGTTTGCCGTCACTCGCATTGCGACGGAGCTGCCACTTCTGCTAGGGCTGCTGCTCATGCGCGCTGTTCGCGGGTCGGGCGTTCTCGATAGCCTGTCTATGCGCGTTATCGTCGCCCTGGTGGGTTTGGTGCTTGTGCTGGTGTGCGTGGTCATTTGGAAGAGCGAGGCCTCGGTGAACGCCGATTGGGGCGCTCAAGGGGTGGGCATCGCCACCAACGTGCATGAGCCGGGGCCCCAGGAAGTGTTTCTGGCCCGCTGCGAGGCCTTGGCTGAGCGCTATGGCCTGACAGCGCGAGAGAGCGAACTCTTGACGCTGGCCCTGCAGGGCAAGACGCGCTCTCAGATAGAACAGGAGCTGTACCTTTCGGCCAACACGGTGAAGACTCATTTGCGCCATGCCTACGGTAAGCTGGGCGTCCATTCGAAGGCCGAGGCCGCCGAGCTTTTAGAATCGGTTGAGTAGCAGGTTCAGCATTTTGCGGCGCGATTTCCTGATTTCCACCACTTCGGAGTTTCATAGCCTGGGCCCGAGAACGTGCGTTTAAGGAAACCGCAGATCAGAATCCCGCGCAACCGACGGCTTGTTCCAAACCGCGCAGAAAAGGGTGAAAATCGGGAAATCGCGCCATGAAATGAAAACGCGGGGGCATGTGCACCGAAGCTGCGTTTTGCCTCATGATGCAGATGCCCAATGAAAAAGCCGCTCCGAAGAGCGGCTTGCTTGTGCGAAAAATGGCTGGGGTACTAGGATTCGAACCTAGGTAGCTGGTACCAAAAACCAGAGTCCTGCCGTTGGACGATACCCCAGTGCCGTATCGAACGAGAAGTGGTGGGCCCTGCGGGGATCGAACCCGCGACCTTGGGATTAAAAGTCCCCTGCTCTACCGACTGAGCTAAAGGCCCACTTCTTTACGCAATCGCATAGTCTACCGCTCCGTGCGATTCCGGTCAATGAGCAATCGGCCCACGGGGCATCCCCGTTTTTGTGCAAAACACGGCAGATCTCGTAATTGGAGGTGTTGGATGAGGGGTTTGTGAAAAGTATGACCTGGGAAAACGTGTCTTCATTCTTGAAGAACGTGCGTTCCGCACTACGAGAACTACTGTGTTTTGCACAATTGGAGGCATCGGAAGCCCAGAGCGTCGACGTGCCGGTGTGCCGGGGCGTCGACGCGTCGGTGCGACACAGTGCCGGGATGCAGGGTTGCAGGGTTGCAGAATAGTAGCGATGCCATGTTGTTTCGCGACGCGCAAGTCGCAACTGGTAAACTTAACCGCGAACATCAGGGATGGCGGGGCCGCATGGCCGCCGCTTCAGGGCGTCGCGCCGACGCCCGACGCATTTCGGGAGGCAACTATGCTGCACGCCCACGACGAATCAGTTCGCGCCCACCTGCTGGAGGGCGGTTTCGGCCTGGAAAAGGAATCCCTGCGCATCGACGGCGGCGGTTTTCTCGCTCACACGCCGGCCGACTTCGCCGACGACGTGCACATCGTGCGCGACTTCTCCGAGAACCAGGTGGAGGTGAACACGCCGGTATGCGCCACGCCGGCCGAGGCCATCCAATCGCTGGAGCACTACAACGGCCTCGTGCAGCGGGCCATCGCGAACTTGCCGGAGCGCGAGCTTCTATGGCCCTTCTCGAACCCGCCCTACATCTTGAACGAGAAGGACATCCCCATCGCCCAGTACTTCGGCGACGACGCCAGCAAGACGGAGTACCGCGAGTACCTCTCCGACCGCTACGGCCGCTACAAGATGGCCTTTTCCGGCATTCATCTTAACTACTCCTTCGGCGAGGCGCTGCTGCGCGCCGACTACGAGGTCGCCCGCACGGAGAGCCCCGACGCCCCCGCCACCTTCGAGGCCTATCGCGACCAGTTCTACGTGCGTCTGGCCGAGAACTGCGTGGCGTACAGCTGGATCCTCACGGCGGTCATGGCTGCCAGTCCCGTCATGGACTCCTCCTTCGTGGAGAAGGGCAAGATCGGCGGCGATTTGTTTCAGGGGCTCGCTACGGTGCGCTGCTCGGAGCTCGGCTACTGGAACTTCTTCGCCCCCATCTTGGACTACACGAGCGCGAAGGCCTATGCGGATTCCATTCAGAGCTACATCGACAGCGGCATGATCCGCTATCCCTCCGAGCTGTACTATCCCATCCGCCTGAAGAACTTCGGCCCCTACAGCTTAGACGGCCTGCGTGAGGGAATCAGCCACATCGAGCTGCGCATGGTGGACTTGAACCCGCTCGTGCGTGCCGGCATCGACGAGCGCGACGTGCTGTTCAGCCAGCTGTTCCTGGTGTGGGCCGCCTCGCTTCCTCCGGCGGACCTCACGGTGAAGGACCAGGTGCAGGCCGTGCAGAACTTCAAGAACGCCGCCCACTACGACCTGAAGACCGTGAAGATCGTCATGCCCGACGGCTCCGCGCACTCCGTGGTGAAGGCGGCCAAGCGCATCATTGCCGCCATGGAGGAGTTCTACGCCGATTTCGGCGAGTCGGTGCACGACTGCCTCGCCTTCCAGCGCCGCAAGTTCGAGGAGCCCGAGTGCCGCTACGCGTGGAAGATCCGCGAGCAGTACGGCCAGGGCTTCGTAGCCCGCGGCCTGCAGCTCGCCCGCCAGCGCCAGCGGGAGTATTTGGAGGAGTAGCGGGCTTTGCGGCTCCACTTTCCGAAAGCGCGTGCAACGGGACGAGGTGCTGCTCTATGCAGCAGCTTGATTGAATGCGGCTTTACCCCTCGCAAACCCCCGCGTTTTGGCTTGATCGTCCACGATGGTAGCCAAAACGCGGGGGTTTGTGTGCCTTTGGGCGCCGGGAGAGTTGGCTGCGCCTTCTCGGCGGTGCGCTGGGCTCCCGTATGCCGTCGTCCGCATCGGTGTGCGCCCTTGCGCCTCTGCTAACCCTGTGCTATCATGCCCTCTTGCCGACAAGGCGGCAGCGCTTAGGCAGCGCAAATAATACCTGGCGGCTCCGGTTGATCACTGAGAGCTGCGCGGCTCGACCGCAGGCCTGACAAGCAGGTCATTTCCAAAGCCAAATCCGCTTTTTGGTTTTTTACGCCCTTGTGCGATTTTTTCTTCAAATCCTCTTGCCTTTTTGGTACTATCTTGCGTTGCTGCTTTATCAGTCCGTTTTGGAGGAGCAACTTTTGGCTAAGGAAGATGTAATCGAACTCGAGGGCACGGTGCTCGAAGCCCTGCCCAACGCGATGTTCAAGGTGGAACTCGAGAATGGCCACACCATCCTCGCCCACATTTCCGGCAAGATGCGCATGCACTACATCAAGATCCTGCCCGGCGACCGCGTGACCGTGGAGCTGTCGGTGTACGACTTGAACCGCGGCCGCATCACCTACCGCTTCAAGTAATCCCCCTCCGGCCCGGTAGGGCGCCCCCGCGCGAAGACCCGGATCCTTCGCGCGCGGTCACAGCTGAGAAAACACTCGCCAGCGGCTGGGCGTGCACGTATAGAACGATCCGCATACCGAAAGGAAACGACATGAAGGTACGTCCCTCGGTCAAGAAGATGTGCGACAAGTGCAAGATCATCCGACGCCATGGCAAGATCCTCGTCATCTGCGAGAATCCGCGCCATAAGCAGCGTCAGGGCTAGGAAGAAAGGACTCTGAACAAACATGGCACGTCTCGTTGGTGTCGATCTTCCCCGCAATAAGCGCATTGAGATCGCCTTGACCTACATTTACGGCATTGGCCTCACTACGGCCAAAGAGATCATCGCCGCTACCGGCGTCGATCCCGACATTCGCGTGAAGGACCTTTCCGAGGAAGACCTCGCGAAGCTGCGCGACTACATCCAGCAGAACCTCAAGGTCGAAGGCGACCTGCATCGCGAGGTTTCTCAGAACGTGAAGCGCCTGATGGAGATCGGCTGCTATCGCGGTCTGCGTCATCGTCGCGGCCTGCCCGTTCGCGGCCAGCGCACGCACACGAATGCCCGTACCCGCAAGGGTCCGCGCAAGCAAATCGGCGGCAAGAAGAAGTAGTGAGGTAAGCAAACCGTGGCTAAGAAGCAAGTACGTACTACGCGCATCAAGCGCTCTGAGCGTAAGAACATTGCCGTGGGCGCCGCTCACATCAAGTCTACGTTCAACAACACCATTGTCTCCATCACCGATCCCCAGGGCAACGTGATCTCCTGGCAGTCCGCGGGCACCGTGGGCTTCAAGGGCTCTCGCAAGTCCACGCCGTTCGCCGCGCAAATGGCCGCCGAGGCCGCCGCGAAGACGGCCATGGAGCACGGGCTGAAGAAGGTTGCCGTCTACGTGAAGGGCCCGGGTTCCGGTCGCGAGACCGCCATCCGCTCCCTGCAGGCTGCCGGCCTCGAAGTGGCCAGCATCCAGGACTGCACCCCCATTCCGCACAACGGCTGCCGCCCCAAGAAGCGTCGCCGCGTGTAACTGAAAGGATCGTACATTATGGCAATCAACAGAACTCCGGTTCTCAAGCGCTGCCGTCAGCTGGGCATCGATCCTGTGGTGCTCGGTTACTCCAGCAAGAAGGAATCCATCCGCCAGCCCAAGCGTCGCCGCAAGGAGAGCGAGTACGCTATGCAGCTGCGCGAGAAGCAGAAGGCCAAGTTCATCTACGGCGTGCTCGAGAAGCAGTTCCGTGGGTACTTCAAGCGCGCCAAGTCCATGGAGGGTCAGACCGGTGAGAACCTGATGACCATCCTGGAGACCCGTCTCGACAACGTGGTCTTCCGTCTGGGCTTCGCCCGCACCCGCAAGGAAGCCCGCCAGATGGTGACTCACGGCCACATCTGCGTGAACGGCCGCCGCGTGGACATCCCGTCCTTCCGCGTGCGTCCCGGCGAGCTCGTCTCGGTGGCCCCCAAGGCCAAGGAGCTTCTCGTGGTGAAGAGCGCTCTGGTTTCCAACGAGCGCGTTCAGGTCCCGGCATGGCTGGAGATCGACATCGAGAAGCTGCAGGGCAGCGTGCTGTCCCTCCCGACGCGCGACCAGATTGATCTGGACATCAACGAGCAGCTCATCGTCGAACTGTACTCGAAATAATCGCGACTTTTTTAGGAGGCTACCCATACATGACAGAGTTCATGAGGCCTACCGTTACCACGGAGGAAGTCAACGACACCGTTGCCCGCTACATCGTCGAGCCGCTCGAGCGCGGCTATGGCAACACGCTGGGCAACTCCATGCGTCGCGTGCTGCTCTCCTCGCTGGACGGGGCTAAGGCCACCGCCATCCAGATCGAGGGCGTCCAGCACGAGTTCACTACCGCGGAAGGCGTCATCGAGGACATCGCCGACATCGTGCTGAACGTGAAGGGCCTGGTGTTCTCCCAGGTGTCCGACGAGGCCGACGAGGCGACCGCGCACGTGTTCGCCGAGGGCCCCTGCACGGTGACCGGCGCCGATCTGGAGGTGCCGGGCCAGTTCAACCTGGTGAACCCCGATCACGTCATCGCCACGGTTGCCGACGGCGGCCAGCTGGACATGACCATCCGCATCGGTGTCGGTCGCGGATACGTGTCCGCCGAGCGTAACAAGCGCACGGAGGATCCCATCGGCATCATCCATGTGGACTCGCTGTTCTCGCCGGTGCGCCGTTGCACGATGAACGTGACGGACACCCGCGTGGGCCAGCGCACCGACTACGACAAGCTGGTTCTGGAAGTTGAGACCGACGGCTCGCTTGCCCCCACGGAGGCAGTGTGCCGCGCGGCCAACATCATCAACCAGTACATGGGCGCGTTTTTGGCTTTGGCTTCCACCGGCGAGGAGGAAGAGGGCGAGGCTCCCTCCATCTTCGCGCCGGAGGGTCAGGAGTCCAACGCCGAGCTTGACAAGCAGATCGAGGATCTGGACCTTTCCGTCCGCTCCTACAACTGCCTGAAGCGCGCGGGCATCCATTCCGTGCGCCAGCTCGTCGAGTTCTCCGAGAACGACCTGCTCAACATTCGGAACTTTGGTGCGAAGTCCATCGAGGAAGTGAAGGACAAGCTCATTTCCATGGACCTCAATTTGAAGCTTTAGGAGACAAAGAGTTATGAGACACAACAAGAAGGGTCGCAAGCTCGGTACCGACTATAGCCACACTAAGGCTATGAAGCGCAGCTTGGTTTCCGCCCTGTTCCTGAACGACCGCATCAAGACGGTGGAGTCCCGTGCCAAGGAGATCCGCCCGCAGGTCGACAAGGTGATCACCTGGGCCAAGCGCGGCGATCTGCACTCCCGCCGTCTGGCCATCGCCTACCTGAACGACAAGGAGCTCGTCCGCGAGATCTTCGAGAAGGTCGCCCAGGGCATGTTCCAGGATCGTCCCGGCGGCTACACCCGCATCATGAAGCTCGGGCCCCGCAAGGGCGACAATGCCCCCATGGTCATCATGGAGCTCGTGACCGAGCCCTGCGTGCCCAAGGCCGAGCGCAAGGCCGCGGCCGAGAAGAAGGCCGCTGCCAAGAAGGCTGCCCCGAAGAAGGTCGCCAAGAAGGCCGACAAGTCCGAGGAGCTCGCCGAGGATCTGGGCTTTGAGGCCGACGGCACTGTCGAGCAGATCGAGGCTGTGGACGCCGCCGAGGCCGTTGCCGAGAACGGCGCCGAGATGACCGATGCCGAGAAGGTTGAGGCCGTCGAGGAGAAGAAGGCCGAAGAGGCCGAGGCGTTCCGCGAGACCGAGGAGACCGCCGGCGATTCTGCCGAGGCTGCCAAGGAGGAGGCCGAGAAGGCCGAGGCCGAGGCTGCCAAGGAGGCCGAGACCTCCGAGGTGGAGAAGGCCGAGGAAGAGAAGGCCGACGTCAAGAGCGAGTAATCGTTCGACTGGGAACTTCGGATGCGCCGCGCGCCCGCCAGCCGCAAACGCGGGGCGCGGAAGCATCGTTCTATACCGGAGAAGCCGCCTGAGGGCGGCTTCTCTGCGTTCTCTCCCCGTAGGGGGGCGACCTTGGTCGCCCCTTGCCGCAAGCACGGTATGACTCGCGACGCGGCTCTGTGACGGCAAAGCAACGCGCGTCCAACCAGTGAATTACTATCGGCTCGCTCAAGTTTAGGTTGCTGCGCAGGCCCATAGAATACTCCTTGCAAGGGCAACCGATCTTGCTCCTGCAGTGTAAGTACACGGGTATCGCACCGATTGAAAGGAGCCGGATCATGGCTGACAAGGATACGCTGATGGAGGAGTTCGTTGCGACCGAGGCCGCCAAGAACGAAGATGCTGCCAAGGATCTGGAGCGCGTCGAGCAGGAGATCGTGGCCGAGGCCACCATGTCCACCGAGTACGATGACGCGCTGGGCAACGAGCAGGCTGCCGCCGAGGATGCGGAGACTGCCTTCGAGTTCGAGCAGGCCGAGATTGCGGCCGAGCAATCGCTCTAAAACTCGCATGCGAGCCGTGCGGCTCGCCAATTTGAGGCCGGTTCGCTAACTCGCCGGCTTCGCGATGACTCCACCAAGCCTGGGCTCTTCCTTAACAGGAGCCCGCGGGATGGCTTGACGGAATTGAAAGAAGGCGCCCCTTGAGCATGGGGGCGCCTTCTTTTGCGTCCGTGCACAAAACACGAGTGCTTACGGGAGTCTGGCCGATAGGGAAGGGGCGGTATGCTTGACGGTGGAAGCTCTGTGGGATACTGGCGACATGGAAAAAGCCCCGACATATTCTGCCGCATCCGAGAAAGGGGATGCATGTGCTGCTCGCGCTGGCGCTGCGGAACACGCAGGCGGTGCGAGATGCAGCGGCGGCGAAGCTCGGCGTGCTGCGCGTATCGGTGCGAAAGGGATGCTGCGCGCCGTGGACGCCCGCGCGAAGATCGGGCTGCTCGTGGCCTATTCTGTGGCGCTTTTCTGCACGGGAAACCTCTTGGGCCTGGGCGTGGCGACTGCGCTGTTGGCGGCGGTGGCGTTCGTCGGGGGCGTCCCCGTCGCACGTCTGCTGCGCGAAGGAGCCTTCGCCTATCCCATTGTCGGCTTCCTGCTCGTCTACAACGTTGCAGCCTCTGGATGGCTTGCGGGAATCGCGGTCGCCCTCCGGCTGCTTCTGCTGGTATGGGCGAGTCTTTTGCTCATGGCGCTTTCCACGCCCGCAGAGCTTTCCGAGGGGCTGCGCCGCCTGTTCTCCCCTTTGGGTCGCTTGGGCCTGCCCGTACGCGACTTCGCGACGTCGCTTTCCATCGCTCTGCGGTTCATGCCGCTGCTTTCCGAGGAGCTGAGAGCCGTGAGAGCCGCCCAGGCCTCGCGGGGAGCTGCCTTCGAGGACGCAGGGCTCGTGCGACGCCTGCGGGCCTACGGGGGGCTTATGGTGCCGGTGCTCGTAGGGCTCTTTCGCCGGGCCGATCGTCTGGCCGCAGCTATGGAGGCGCGATGCTACGGGGCCTCGGGAGAGCCGACCTCGCTTGTCGAGCGCCGTTTCTCCGCCGGCGACGGAGCGGTTCTTCTCGTCGGCGTTGCCGCCTGTGTCGCTTTCGCGCTCGTTCCCTAGGGGTTCGCAACGGGCTCGGCGTCGTCCTCGTTGGCTATCGGGACGTTGCGCGATCCCAGGATGCCGAGCGGTTCGTTCGTCTCCGGTCGCTTCTCGCGCTTTGCCCGTGCCGGCGCCAGCTCGCTTATCAGAATGGCCGCGAAGATGAGGACGAAGCCCGCGGCCATGCGCCCCGTGATCACCTCGCCGTAGAACAGTACGCTGGCCAGCACGCCGAACACCGATTCCAGCGACAGCAGAAGCGAGCCTTGGGCTGGCGACACATGGGCGAGCCCCACATTCTGGAAGAGATAGCACAGCCCCGAGGCAAACACCACGAGGTAGAACAGATTGAAGGCGAACTCCGGCGTGAGAGCCGCCAGGTTCGGCGCCGGCTCGGTGAGTGCACCGACCACGAGCCCCATGAGGCCACCGAAGAGGAACTGGTACACGGTGAGGGCGAGTACGTTGAAGTGCTCGGAGTAGCGTGAGATAGCGATGATCTGCGCCGCGAAGAAAACGGCGCACAGAAGCGTCATGGCATCGCCGAACTCGAAGGAAAGGGAGCTGGTCGTGAGCGATACGAGCCCGATGCCGACGATGCACATCCCCGCCGCTCCCACGTTGGCGAGAGTGGGGCGCTTGCCGGCGACGGCCCACAGCATGAAGGGCACGATGACGCAGTAGGTGGCAGTGAGGAAAGCGTTCTTCCCCGGCGTGGTGTCGGCGAGTCCCACGGTTTGCACCCAGAAGGCGAGGAAGGTCACGGCGGCCAGCACTAGTCCCGCCTTAAGGCACGGCCCGTTCAGCGTGCCCGCCAGCGAGCGGCGGAACACGGCGGCCATGAGCAGCCCCGTCAGGAAGAAGCGCACGCCGATGAGCTGGGCCGGCGGCAGCACGTCGACGGCGTCCTTCATCACCACGAAGGCGAACCCCCAAATAATGGTGGCCGCCAACAGCATGAGCTTGTACACGAAGCCGGGGATATGTCTCTTCTCAGTCACAGCCTGCCATTATAGTTCGGCCTTTCGCGTTTCGCCAGGTTACTGCCAGCCAACGGGGGCGCAACGGAATCCTGTTGACGGGCGTGGGTGTGCACGGTGGCCGCATGATGGTGGGTAAGCGTTAAACCCGACCAGAGAGGACGTGCGCTATGTACTATTCCAGCGGCAACTACGAGGCCTTCGCTCATCCGCTTCCGCCCGAGGGCGTGGAAAACAAGCAGGCCTACATTATCGGCAGCGGCCTGGCGGGACTCGCTGCGGCGTGCTTTCTTGTGCGCGACGGCCGAATGCCCGGCGAGAAGATCCACATTCTGGAGCGCGACCCGCGCGCCGGCGGCGGTTGCGATGGCTGGGAGTACCCGGGGCTCGGCTTCACCATGCGCGGCGGCCGCGAGATGGACAACCACTTCGAGGTGATGTGGGATCTGTTCCGCGACATCCCCTCCATCGAGGATCCGTCGGTTTCGGTGCTCGACTACTACTATTGGCTGAACAAGCGCGACCCCAACTACTCGCTGTGCCGCGCCACGGTGGATCGCGGCCGGGACGCCCATACCGACAACAAGTTCAACCTGTCCGACAAGGCCTGCATGGAAATCATGAACCTGTTCTTCACCCCGGAGGAGGAGCTGCAGGACAAGGTCATCACCGAGTACTTCTCCGATGAGGTGCTGAACTCGAACTTCTGGCTGTACTGGCGCACGATGTTCGCCTTTGAGAATTGGCACTCGGCGCTGGAGATGAAGCGCTACGTCACCCGCTTCGTGCACCATTTGGGCGGCCTGCCCGACTTCTCGGCCTTGCGCTTCACCCGGTACAACCAGTACGAGTCCATGATCCTGCCCATGGTGAACTACCTTGAGGCCCACGGCGTCGACTTCCAGTTCAACACCCACGTGACCGACGTGCGCTTCAGCTGCGACGACGCCAAAGACGACGACCGCAAGCTGGCCACGGAGATTCGTCTCGTGCGCGAGAACAACCCTGCGGCCATCGATGCCGCCGAGGGGCTGCCCGAAGATGGCAAGACGGCTCCCGCCGCCGATACGGGCCGCGAGGAGACCATTCCGCTCACGGAGAACGACCTCGTCTTCATCACCCCCGGCAGCCTGGTGGCCCATTCCTCTTTCGGCAGCCAGGACACCCCGGCCCGCTTCGCGCCCGAGCTCACCCCTGGCGATGGCTGGGATTTGTGGAAGAAGATCGCGGCCCAATCGCCGGAGTTCGGCCGTCCTGAGAAGTTCTGCGGCGACCCGGAGAAGAGCAACTGGGAAAGCGCCACGGTGACCACGCTGGATGAGAAGATCCTGCCCTACATCGAGGCCATCTGCAAGCGCGACCCGCTTTCCGGCGGCGTTGTCACGGGCGGCATCGTGTCGGTGAAGGACTCCAGCTGGCTGCTCTCCTGGACCATCAACCGCCAGCCGCAGTTCCGCGCCCAGCCCGAGGGGCAGGTGTGCGTGTGGCTCTACGGCCTGTTCACCGACGTGCCCGGCGACTACGTGAAGAAGCCCATGCGCGATTGCACCGGCAAGGAAATCTGCGAGGAGTGGCTGTACCACCTGGGCGTGCCCGAGGAGCAAATCGAGGAGCTGGCCGAGCATTCCGCGAACACGGTGCCCTGCATGATGCCCTACATCACGGCCTTCTTCATGCCCCGCGCCGATGGCGACCGTCCGCTCGTCGTGCCTGAGGGCGCCGTGAACTTCGCCTTCATTGGGCAGTTCGCCGAGACGCCGCGCGACACTATTTTCACCACCGAGTACTCCATGCGCACTGGCATGGAGGCGGTGTATACGCTGCTCGACATCGACCGCGGTGTGCCCGAGGTGTGGGGCAGCGTATTCGACCTGCGCGTGCTGCTGAACGCGACGGTGCTTCTGCGCGACGGCAAGCCGGCAACGGACATGAACATGAACGTGCTGGAGAAGCTGCTGCTGTCGCGCGGCCTGAAGGAGATCGAGCATACCGACATCTACGGTCTTCTGAAGGAGTTCGGCGTCATTCCGACCACCGACGAGAACCGCGATGTGCCCGTGCCCGCTACGGGTGCCGTGTGGCCGGGCATCCACTAGGTTCGGAAAACAGCGGCCCAGCCTGTTTTATGCGCCCCGTGCGGAATGAGTCCGCGCGGGGCGCTTGCGCGTGCGTCGTTCGTGCTATGATGGTGAACGCTGATTAGAAGCATCAACCAACCTTCAAGGAGGCACTACATGAGCGTCATCATCGATGTGTACGGGCGCGAGGTTCTCGATTCTCGCGGCAACCCCACCGTCGAAGTGGAAGTCGTGCTGGAAGACGGCGCCTTCGGCCGCGCGGCGGTTCCCTCGGGCGCTTCCACGGGCGCTTTCGAGGCCGTGGAGCTGCGCGACTGCGACAAGAGCCGTTATCTGGGCAAGGGCACGCTGGATGCCGTGGCCCATGTGAACAACGAGATCGCCGACGTGCTCATCGGCCTTGAGGCCGAGGATCAGCGCATGGTGGATGCCGCCATGATCGAGGCCGACGGCACGGAGAACAAGGGGGCCTTCGGCGCCAACGCCATCCTGGGCGCGTCTTTGGCCGTGGCCAAGGCCGCCGCGGAGGCTGCCGAGCTGCCGCTGTACAAGTACGTGGGCGGTGCGAACGCGCATCTTCTGCCGACGCCCATGATGAACATCCTGAACGGCGGTGTGCATGCCGACAACAACGTGGACTTCCAGGAGTTCATGATCATGCCCGTGGGCGCTCCCACCTTTGCCGAGGCCCTGCGCTGGTGCGCCGAGATCTACCACACCCTGAAGAAGGTGCTGCATGATGCGGGCCTTGGCGGCGGCGTGGGCGACGAGGGCGGATTCGCCCCCAACCTGAAGACCAACGAGGAGCCGCTGGCCTATATCGTGGAAGCTTGCGAGAAGGCCGGTTACAAGCCGGGTACCGACATCCTGTTCGCCATGGATCCGGCTTCCACGGAGTTCTACAACGCCGAGACCGGCAAGTACGTGCTGGCCGGCGAGGGCCGCGAGCTGACGAGCGACGAGATGGTGGACTACTGGGAGGCGCTCGTGAACAAGTACCCCATCGTCTCCATCGAGGACGGCATGGCCGAGGAGGACTGGGACGGTTGGAAGAAGCTGACCGACCGCATCGGCGACCGCGTGCAGCTGGTGGGCGACGACCTGTTCGTTACCAATTCCAAGCGCCTCGCCAAGGGCATCGAGCTGGGCTGCGCCAACGCCATTCTCATCAAGGTGAACCAGATCGGCTCGCTCACCGAGACGCTTGAGGCCATCGAGATGGCCAAGCAGGCCGGCTACGCCTGCGTCATGAGCCACCGCTCCGGCGAGACCGAGGACGTGACCATCGCCGATCTGTCCGTGGCCTGCAACACCGGCCAGATCAAGACCGGTGCTCCCTGCCGGTCCGACCGTGTGGCCAAGTACAACCAGCTCATCCGCATCGAGGAGCAGCTGGAGGGCCAGGCCCAGTACGCGGGCATGAAAGCCTTCTACAACATTAAGCGTTAGAGGGCCGAGCGGGGCTCGCATTCCACAAGGTTCGCCTTGGGAGGCGAGCGCACAAACGACCAAAGAAGGGCCGCTTCATATCGAGGCGGCCCTTCTTCTGTTTCGCGGCAGCCGGTTGGGATCGCTTTTGCCCGTTCTCGGTCGACGAACCCCTCTGTTTCTGCACGAAATCTCGTGTTATAAGCGTCCGGAATCTGCAACGGGACTCGCGGCTGAGAACGGCTTTTGGAAAACGCCTGGTCAGAGCATTGCGCTCAGGAGGCGCATTCCCGGCACCGGGTTGCGGGCATGCTCGAGACGCTGATAACTCAAGATCTCGTGCAAAAATCGGGTAGTTCGTTGACCGGGCTCTCTCCGGAACGACTTTTAAGGCTCAAACGTGCGCTAGCAGCGTCTTCGCCTCGCTACGCTATGCGAAGCGGGTGCCTTGCTGCGGATCGAGGAGCCCTGAAGCCTCAAAAGAGTGGTAGCAGAAAAGCCGTATTTGCGCAACATAGGTTGAGTCCGGCTCCAGCGGCTGCTGTCCTGCTGCGAGGAACTGATGGGGTATACTGGTTGCAGGTTGCGTTCCGCGATTCAGGGGTGGGGAAGGAGCTGTCCGTGGATACCGCATATCTGCGCGAGTACATAGAATTCTCGCGCTCTCTCAATTTCGCCCAAGCGGCTGCCGATTTATTTGTGTCGCCACCGACGTTGCGTGCCCATCTTCACGCGTTGGAAGAGGAAGTGGGGGCGCCTCTCACGGCCAAGCGCGCCGGTCAGCTGGAGTTATCGCCGGCTGGCCGTCTTTTCTTGAAGCGCGCCCGGGCCATCGTGAAGCTGGCAGAGGAGAGCGCAGAGGAATGTCGAGCGCTGGCGGAAGCTTCGTCGTCCATAATGGTGGGCACACTCGATTACGCTCCCTTCGAGGAATTGCTGACGCGCGCGCTGCACGCTTTCCGGCAGGAGCACCCTGGTCGGTGCCTCGAGATGCTTATGGCGTCGGGCGCTTACGCGAATATGGAAGCAGTGGCGAGTGGCAAGGCGGATCTTTCCATCTTTGTTCGGGTGAGGCGGCGAGACGGCGGGAAAGGGGTGGTGCCCGATGGGCTGCCTGCCGGAGTGGGAGCCTTCCTTTTCGGTGAGGGGGAATGCCACTTTTGGATGAACCGTTCCTGCCCCCTGTTCGAACGCGATCATGTGACGGCAGCCGACTTGGACGGCTTCACGATGCTCCTTGGGAATTCCGCAAATATGGAACGTGCGGGCCGTGTGCTTGTTGAGTGGTTTGCGGGGGCCGGGGTAGCTGTGGAACCCGACAACCAGCCTTGCTCGAACTACCTTGATCTGTACCTATCGGCAGCGGGCGAGACGTTCGGCATTGCGCTTGGGGGAGTGCACTCGGGTCTGCGGGCGAGCTCTGATATCAAGATATTCGCGGTCGACGATTTTACGGTGCCCTGCGACCTCTACGTGATCTACAACGAGGAGCGCATTGGGGAGAACGGGCAGCTGTTCGTCGACTGCCTGAAGGAGAGCATTTCTTCGTTGGAATAATGTCTTCTGGGGGGTGATGATGCCTCGGCTGGTGCCAGGGTGCGCTGGCGCCTCCGTTGGCGGCGCAACATGACGGCGCCCCGTCGGTTGGACGGGGCGCCAGGGGAGGGCTAATGATAGGTTGTGGCGAAAGACGGCTGACTAGATCTCGCCGATGATAGAGCCTGCGGCCATATACCCGCCGAGGAACGACAGTCCCACGTCGCCGTACAGGCCGTTGAAGGGCTTGCCGGCGAGGTTGTTCTCGCCGTTCGAGCCGCCGGCGGTGTGCCAGCCAGCGTAAAGCCCGGGAATAACGGCGCCTTCGGTATCGATGACCTGCATCTTGGGGTTGATGCGCAGTCCGCACTTGGTGGCGAACAGGTTGCCGCCGAGTTTCGCTCCGTAGTAGGGCGGCTCGCTGATGGGGATGAGCCACGAGGGGTCGTACTTGTAGGTGGGAACGGTGTCCTCTCCGGCCTCGCAGGCGGCGTTCCAGTCCTTAACAGCCTGCACGAGCACGCCTTCGCGCAATCCGAGGGCCTCTTCTAACTCCTCGATGGTATCGCATTCCTTGACGGCGCCGGCATCGACCATCATCTGGAAGGCATTGCGCCAATCGCGCTGCCATTCGGGAACGCGCTCGATGAGGGGGTCGTCATCTGGGACGACCTTTCCGACGCGGCAGACGGACTGCTTGAAGTAGTTCTCGTTGACGAGATCCTCGAACTTCGAATCGAAGCAGACGTAGGTGCGGCCGCCCGGCTGGCTCATTTCAACGGCGCCCTGATCGGTGAGAGCCGTCACGAGGGAATCGGGGCTCGTGTTGGCGAAGGGGTAGTTGGTGCCGGCCGTGCTGAGGTAAGGAACGCGCTGGCCCATGCGGTTAATGAGCAGCCACGGCTGGCGCACGGCCTGGTTGCCGTCCTTGTTAACATGGGCGTACATGGTCGTATCGAACTCGCCGTAGGGCTCCCATTCCACGCTGCCATCGAAGCATGCGACGGAATTGTAGCCCGACATGTCGGCACCGACTCCGAGACCCATGCGGATGCACGCGCCGTCGTTGTAGGGGGGAGTCGCCACGTTGACGATCCCTCGCAGGCACGTCGGCGTGTACTTCGCGAGCATGGCGCGGTTCATTTCGAAGCCGCCGGCGGTGAGCAGAACGCCATCGCGCGCCTTGAGGTAGCGCTCCTCTTTCTCGGGAGTGACGATCTTGACGCCCACCACAGAGCCGTTGTCGACGACGAGGGCGGTTGCCGTGGTGCTCGTGCGAATGTCTACGCCGTGCTCTTTGGCGGTCTCGGTCATCATCTCAAAGGGGAAGTAGTTGATCTCGATCGAGTTCTTTTTGGTGATCTGGCCCTCCCAGTAGAGACTCTTGCATCCAGCGGGGCCGGCGGACGCGGGGGCCCAGGGTACCTCGAGGACGTCGGCCATCCAGTCGATGCATTCGGGGCCCTTGACAGCCATGGCGTAGAGAAGCTCCGGATCGACGGTCATCTGCTGCATGTCGTTGACGTAGGTGACGACGGCGTTGGGGTCGTAGGGGAATACCGGTATGGCCCATTGCGCCTCGTTGGCAAGGCGATGGCCGCCAAAGTTGACGAACATGCCGCCATAAGAGGTGGTGCCGCCGGTTTTCTCGTTCTTTTCGAGCAGGATGACCTGCTTGCCGGCGTCGGCCAGTCGCACCGAGCCGGTGATGCCTCCACCGCCCGAGCCCACGACGACCACATCGACCTCTTCGTCCCAGGCGTCGGGGGGCGTCACGGGCTCAATGGGGGCTGCGGCCGCTTCGAAGGCTTCGCGCTCGGCATTGTCGCCGGAGCCTGTGGGGGCCAGCTCCGTGGATGGGGCGCAACCGGCCAGGGCGGCGCCGGCCGCCGTGGCCACCGTGGCGGCAGCGGCGGTCTTGAAGAAGCTGCGTCGACTGAGACAGGTAGGCTCGTCGACGGGGTCGTGGTGCTGCGTTTCCATAATTCCCTCCTTGATAATAGGTCTCGCCCTTTTGGGCACCTCCATTCTATGAGCCTCGCAGTGAGCGAAAGAGAAGGGAAAGCAGCGCCTGGGGCAGGTCTTCTGCCGAGGCGGAAAGAAAAACGGCGGCGCGCGCGGATTTTCTTTCCTAGGGGAGGATCGATGTTGCGCAACCTTTTAACCCAAAAGCCCCAAGCCCTTGGCGATGTTGGCGATGAAGTCCTGGACGTTGGTGACGATGCCGCGGCTGGCGAGGCTGCCGCGATCCACCAGCTTGTTCACGGCGAATTCGGCGATGTCAACGCAGTAGAAGTACACGGGGCGTATGGTGCCATCGGCCAGCACGCGGTAGGAAGGGGTCATGTTCCCCGTGGCGATGGTGTGCAGCATGGTGGCCATGCAAATGACCGTGGTGGCGCTGCGGATGTGGTCGCGCATGGCGTCCTGCGCCTCGTAGGCGTTGCCGTACACGCCGGGCAAGGGGCCGTCGTCGCGGATGGATCCGGCCAACACGTAGGGCACGCCGTTGCGCACGAGCGCGTTCATGATGCCGTCGCGCACGCCCTCTTCTTCGATGAACCGCTCGATGGATCCCCAGTAACGCACGCGGTTGATGGTGTCCAGGTGGTGGTAGTGGCCGTTGGGGCGGTTCTCCTGGGTGTCGATGTCCTGGCCGAGGGACGTGTGGAAGTAGGCGCCTTCCAAATCATGGGTCGCCAGGGCGTTGCCGGCGAAGACCGCATCGGCATAGCCGGCGTCGATGATCTTCGCGAAGGCGTCGCGCGAGAATCCGTTGAAGGTGAAGGCCGGCCCCATGACCCATACGATGGAACCGTGGTCGCGGTCGTGGCGCAGAAGCTCGTAGAGCTCGTCATAGTCCCGCGAGAACGCGGTCTCGCGGGAGCGGCCCAGGCGGAAGGCGAAGTTGTCGTGGCCGCCCGGATGCGGGGCGCCGTCCTCGGCCGTCGCCAGCCCGCGGAAGCCGTCGGTGTAGACGAGAATGCCCTCCTCACCGTTTTCGGTGCGCCCGCAGGCGATGAGGTCTCCAGCGCGGATGTGACGGAACTCGCGCACGAACACGTCGTCGCCTTCCACGACGGCCACGCAATCCATGCGGGAATCGCGGGCGAGCGTCCATTGGCCGCTGATCTTCAGATACTCCGGATAAATGGACATGGCGTGGTAGCCCTCCGGGGCCACGAAATCCTTCGGCGCGGGCACGAGCGTCACGTCGGGCGCGGCGACGAGATGGGGGAGCGTGAAGTCGGGCGGCGTGTAGGGCGTGGGCGTAAAGGGCATAGTCGCCTTCTTTCTCTGGTTGGCTGAGGCCATTGTAGCGCTTCGGCCGCTGGTTCCCAAGGAATGTGAAGTTGCGCATGCAAGAGATCTCATGCAGGGAGGACGGGGAGCGGTGATTCGTCGAAGGGTTGTGAAAGCGTGATGACTTCGGCATCGAAATTATTCCCAGAGGGCTAGAATGGGCCTATGGCTACTGCTATCGACACATCCAAGGAAACACACGCCGACGTCGCCGCCGCCGAGGTGCTGCGGCGGTTCGTTGGCTACTACAAGCCCTACAAGGCGCTCTTCTTCGCCGATCTCGTGGCCGCCTGCATTTTGGCTGGGGTTGATCTGGCCTTTCCGCAGCTGCTGAACTTCTTCACCCGCGAGTTCTTCACCGAGTCGCCCTCGGTCATCTTGGGTAGCCTCGGGCTCATCGCGCTGCTCTTCATCGCGCTGTACGCCGCGCGCACGGGCTGCCAGTGGTTCATCACCTACTGGGGCCACGTCATGGGCGCGCGCATGGAGGCCGACATGCGGCGCGATCTGTTCGAGCAGTACCAGCGCCTCTCCTTTGGCTACTACGACCGCCACAACACCGGCGTCATGATGTCGAAGATCACCACCGATCTGTTCGACATATCGGAGCTCGCACACCACGGGCCGGAGAACCTGTTCATCTGCACGCTCAAGATCGTCGGCTCCTTCGTGCTGCTGTTCATGATCAACGGGCCGCTCACCGCCATTATGCTCGTCGTCACCATCGTCATGGCAGCGCTGTCCTTCGCGCTGAACTATTGGCGCCGCCGCATATTCCGCGAGAACCGCGAGCGCATGGCCGGCATCAACGCCGCGGTGCAGGATTCCCTCGGCGGTATCCGCGTCGTGAAGTCCTTCGGCGGCGAGGACGCCGAGCGCGAGAAGTTCCGCGCGGCCAACGAGGCGTTCCTCGACACGAAGAACCGCTCCTACAAGTTCATGGGCGCCTTCCACGGGCTGAACTCGCTGTTCACGGGGCTTCTGTACACCATCGTCGTGGTGGGCGGCGGCTACTTCGTGGCCGCCGGAACGCTCGCCGTGACCGATTTGGCCATCTACGCCCTGTACGTGGGCATCTTCATGGCACCGGTAGAGCAGCTCATCAACTTCACCGAGACTCTGCAGAAGGGCTACGCGGGCTTCCGCCGCTTCATCGAGGTGTTGGCCGAGCGGCCCGACGTGGCCACCAAGCCCGGCGCGCCCACCTTGGCCGAGGCCTGCGGCGGCGAGGTGCGCGGCGCTGTGGATTACCGCGACGTGACGTTCTCTTACGATGGCACCCACCCGGTGCTCGACGGGCTCACGCTTTCCATCCCCGCCGGCACCTCGGTGGCGCTCGTGGGGCCCTCGGGCGGCGGCAAGACCACCACCTGCTCGCTTCTGCCCCGCTTCTACGACGTGGCCGGCGGCGCGGTGACCATCGACGGCGTGGACGTGCGCGACGTGTCGTTGGTAAGCCTGCGCGAGGCCATCGGCATCGTGCAACAGGACGTGTACTTGTTCGGCGGCACGGTGGGGGAGAACATCGCCTACGGCCGCCCCGGCGCCACCCAGGCCGAAATCGAGGAAGCGGCGCGCAAGGCCAACATCCACGAGTTCATCTGCTCGTTGCCCGACGGCTACGACACGCTCGTGGGCGAGCGCGGCGCGCGGCTGTCCGGCGGTCAGAAGCAGCGCATCTCCATCGCGCGCGTGTTCCTGCGCGACCCGCGCATCCTCATTTTGGACGAGGCCACGAGCGCGCTCGACAACGAGAGCGAGCGCGCCATCCAGGCGTCGCTGGCTGAGCTCTCCCGCGGGCGCACCACCATCACCATCGCGCACCGCCTGTCCACCATTCGCAACGCGAGCCTCATCGCCGTGATGGAGGACGGCCGCGTGCTTGAGCAGGGAACCCACGACGAGCTGCTGGCCCGCGACGGCGTCTACGCCCGCTACTACCGTATGCAGTTCGGCGATTAGAACGGGAGCCGAGATTCGCTTGAGGACGCGTTCGCCTTTCTAGAAAACAAAATCATCGGTTTCGTGCAGGAAAAAGTGCGATCGTGCGAGTTCTGGGGGATCAAATACTCGCACGATCGCACTTTACTCTGCACGAAGAAGATCTTCGGGGGTTTTCGACTCGCACAATCGCACTTTTTTCTGCACGAAGGGGGTATGAGACGGTTTTGCGGGATGCTAGCTTCTTGAGGGCGGAAGATGCCGAAGCTCGGTTGGCTTGTCGCAGACACGGAAGGGGCGACCGTCGCGTGCCCGGCTTGGATCGAAGGTGAAAACGTCGCTCTTTTTAGTCGCGGTTATCCTGCAATAGTTATAATGATTCCCAGTGAAATGACGACGGTTGGATTCCGCGGCCGCGGCATTGCTGCAGCGCGGTGGTGTGGTGGCGTGGAAGGGAAGGACCGATCCTGTGAGAGAAATGATTCCGTTGGAAGAGGCCCGTGCGCTCGTGTGCGGGGCTGTGGAGAAGTTGCCCGTGGAAACGGTGGAGCTGCTGGACGCTGTCGGGCGTGTGGTGGCGGCCGACCAGACAAGCGACATCGACGTGTCGCCCTTCGCGCACTCGGCCATGGACGGCTTCGCCCTGCGCGCCGCCGAGATTGCCGATGCCGCCGAGGAGAGTCCCGCGATGCTGCGGGCCATCGCCGAAATCGGCGCCGGCGACGTGTTCGAGGGAACCATCGGGGAAGGCGAGTGCGTGCGCATCATGACCGGCGCCTGCCTGCCTGCCGACGCCGATGCCGTGGTGAAGTACGAGATCGTGGGCGTGGTGGAAGGCGACGGCAAACCCGGCTCGGTGGTGTCGTTCTCGGCCCCGACGAAAGTGGGCTCCAACATTCGCGCCGCCGGCGAGGAAGCCCATGCGGGGGATGTGGTCGTGGAGGCGGGCGATGTGCTCACCGCCGCCGGCGTCGGCTTTCTGGCCGGTTGCGGCGTGCTGGAGGTGCCCGTCTACCGCCGACCGCGCGTGGCCGTCATTGCCACGGGCAGCGAGCTCGTGCCGCCCTCCGAGGTGCCCGGCCCCGGTAAGATCCGCAACTCCAACAGCTACGCCATGGCCGCCTGCGCCCGGGAGGCCGGCGCCGAGGCCCATATGCTCCCCATCGTCCAGGACACCTTCGAGGCCCTGCGCGACGCCGTGGCGCAAGCGGCCCGCGAGTACGACTTCGTCGTCACCACGGGCGGCGCCGCCAACGGCGACTTCGACTTCATCAAGCCGGTGGTGGCCGAGCTCGGCGAGCTTCTGATGACCACGGTGAACATGCGTCCCGGCAAGGCCCAGACCTTCGGCATCGTGGAGGGCACGCCCGTCTTCGGCCTGCCCGGCAACCCGGCGGCCGCCTACGTGGGCTTCCAAATGCTCATCCGCCCGGCGCTGCGCACCATGCAGGGCTACCGCTTCATGGATCATCCCGTCGTGAAGGCGCGCCTCACTGCCGACGAGAAGAACCGCGACCCGCGCCGCATCTACCTGCGGGCGAACCTGACGCGCACCGCCGAGGGCTATGAGGTGACGCCGGCCAAGAACCAGAGCTCGGGGCTGTTCGGCCCCATCCAGAAGACCAACTGTCTGGCCGTCATGCCCGAGGGCATCGAGCCTCAACCTGCGGGCTCCATCGTCGATTGCCTGCTGCTCGATATTCCGGAAGAAGTCGTTCTCTAGGAGAAGCCATGACCATCAAATTCGCCATCATCACGTGCTCCGATACCCGCACTTTGGAAACTGACGAGGCGGGGCAGAAGCTGGAGCAGCTCATTGCCGAGCAGGGTTGGGAGTGCGTCCGCCGCGTTGTGGAAATGGACGAGCGCCCGTTCATCGCCGGCGCGCTCATCGACGCCTGCGACAACACCGACGCCGACATCGTGCTCACCTGCGGTGGCTCGGGTCTCTCGCTGCGCGACGTGACCCCCGAGGCCACCCGCGACGTGGCCGACCGCGAGGTGCCCGGCATCGCTGAGGCCATGCGCGCCCACAGTGTCGCCATCACGCCCTTCGCCATGCTCTCGCGCGCCATCTGCGCCCAGCGCGGGCACACGCTCATCATCAACCTGCCCGGCTCCACTAAGGCGGCCACCGAGAACTGGGAAGGTATCGTGGAGGCGCTGCCCCATGCCGTGAAGATGATGGCCGGCGAGGGCCATAGCACGCAGAAGGATCTCTCGGAGAAACTCGCCGCCGCCGCGGCCCGGGGCGAACTCGGGTAAGGCAGCGGGTACGCAAGGGCCTTTGGCTTCGAAGTCGCGATGGAGGGTTGGCTGCGGATGCGCTTGCCGTATGGCTTTCTGGGACTGGGTTCTCGCGGTCGGAAGTCTTTGCCCCATGCCAAAAGAGCGCGTTCCCGTGCGTCGGGTCTGCGCTATACTTCATGAGGAACGTGTTCTAGATGCGGCCGCGCTCGATAGGGCGCGGCTGTTTGAGGCGGTAGCACTATGACTGATCTTCCCAATGGGTTCACGGGGTTTTCGCACCGCGACCCGAACTTCGTGTCCGCGGGCGACGCCCTGCGCGGCTCGCGGTACGACGACACGCCGTTCGCGGCGCGCAAGCAGGCCCAGGCCCGCAATCTGGCCGAGGCTTGGTCGCCGGCCGGCGCCGAGCGCGCCGGCGCGAATATCGCTGCCGAGGGCGGCTTAGATGTGGCAGCTCGCGGGGCCGGAGCACGCCCCCTGTCCCAGCTGTCCTCGGCGGCCAGCGACGTGCTGCGCTTCGCCGAGCAGGGCACGGCGGCTGCCGGCGCTCCGCGCTTCGATCCGGACAAGCTCGCCCGCATTCCCGAGGTGGATCGGCGCTGGGCCTGGGTGGAGATCGACCTGAACGCCATCCGTCACAACGCCTCGGCCGTGAAGCAGCGCCTGAATCCGGGTACCCGGCTCATGGCCGTGGTGAAGGCCGACGGCTACGGCCACGGCGCCGTGCAGTGCGCCAAAACGGCGCTGAACTCCGGGGCCGAGTACTTGGGCGTGGCCACGGTGGACGAGGCCATCGCCCTGCGCGAGGCCTACGTGAACGCCCCTATCCTCATTCTGGGCGAGCCCCCGGCTACGGCCATCCCGCTGCTTCTGGCCTACAAGATCATGCCGGCGGTCTACACCGCCGAGTTCGCCATCCGCTACGCCGAGGCCGCCGACGCCTTCGGGGTGTCCGCGCCCTTCCATCTGAAGGTGAACACGGGCATGAACCGCATCGGCGTGCGTTGGGACGAGGTCGTGGAATTCGCGCGACAGATATCGTTCCATCGGGCGCTCGATCTGGTGGGCACCTTCACCCACTTCGCCACGGCCGACTGCCCCGGCACCATCGACTTCGAGCGTCAGGTCAAGCGCTTCTCGGAAGCCGTGAACGCCCTGCGCGCGGCCGGCATCAACCCGGGCATCGTGCACGCGGCGAACTCCGCGGCCGCCATCCGCTACCCAGAGGTGCAGCTGGACATGGTGCGCCTCGGCATTTCGCTGTACGGATTCTACCCGTGCCCCGAGGCCTACCCGATGATCGATCTGAAGCCGGCCATGAGCGTGAAGGCCCGCATCACCGATGTGAAGACGCTGCCGGTGGGCGAGGGCGTCAGCTACGGCCTGAACTACCGCAGCCCCGGCGCCGTGAAAATCTGCACCATGCCCATCGGCTACGCCGACGGCTTCCGCCGGGGCCTTTCCGGTCGTATCGACGTGCTGCTGGCCGGCCGCCGCTTCCACCAGGTGGGCAACATCTGCATGGACCAGTCCATGTTCGAAGTGAACCTGCGCCAGCGCAACGACATCGATCCGCAGATCGGCGACGAGGTGATCATCGTAGGGGAGCAGGGCGAGGCCTCGGTCACCATCGACCAGATGGCTGAGACCTTGGGCACCATCCAGCACGAGGTGGCCATCGGCTTCGGCTGCTCTCGCTTGCCGAGGCTGTACGTATAGAAGGCGATGCGCAGCGAGTACCAAGTCTGTGCAGCAGGTTGAAAAAACAGCAATGCGCAGCGAGCGCCGGGAGGGGGTGCCGCGCGCAGTTCATTCTATGGCATACGAAAATGCCGCGACTCTCGGCGGGAAATGCCATAGAATGCTGTTTGAGCACGGCACCCCCTCCCGGCGCTCGCCCGAGGTGAGTCCCAAAAAGGAATTCAAGAAAGAAGGACGCCCGATGGAGCACCCCCACATTCCGCTAGAAGACCTGCAAGCCCAAGTGGCCGCCTGCCGCCGCTGCCCCTTGTGCGATGGCCGCACGCAGACGGTGTTCGGCGTGGGCAATCCCGAGGCCCGGGTGCTCATCGTCGGCGAGGCCCCGGGCAAGAACGAGGATTTGCAGGGCGAGCCTTTCGTGGGCGCCGCCGGCAAGTACCTCAACGAACTTCTGGCCATCGCCGGGCTGTCCCGCGAGGACGTCTACATCGCCAACGTGCTGAAGTGCCGTCCCCCTTCCAACCGCGATCCGCGTCCCGAGGAAATTCAGGCCTGCACGCCGTTTCTGCGCGAGCAGACGCGCACCATCAACCCGGAGTACATCGTCACGCTGGGCAACTTCTCCACGAAGTTCATCCTGAAAACCGATGTGGGCATCACGCGCCTGCACGGCACGCTGCAGCGGGCGGGGCGCTTCAAGGTGTTCCCCATCTTCCACCCCGCGGCCGCGCTCTACGACAGCAAGAAGCGCGAGGCCTTGGAAAACGACTTCGCCACCTTAGGCGAGCTGCTGCGCGGCGAGGTTTAAAGCCATCTCTTCCGCTTGAAGAACAGCACCATCACCACGATCATGACCAGGGCCAGGGTGATGATCGTGGCCGCCATATAAGGCCAATCGAGTCCCGGCAGCACGGTGAGGTTCATGCCGAACCAGCCGGTGACGAGCGTGAGCGGCGCGAACATCACCGTGACGATGGTGAGAATCTGCATGGTGGAGTTCTGCTTCAAGTCGATCTGCGTCTGATGCAGCTCGTAAAGCTGCAGGCTGTACTCGCGCAGCATGTCGGCGCGGTCGGACAGGTGATTCGCGTGGGTGGTGATGTGCCCGAAGGTGCGGGCTTCCTCGCGGCTCATGACCTTGTTCTCGTTGTCGGCGATGAGGTCGGCCATGACGCCGATCTGCTGGTAGTAGGAGCCCATGCGCATGGCGGCGCGCCGGTAGCTCATGATGGTCTGCGACGAGATGTCGGCATGGTGGCCGATCATGGCGTCCTCGAGGCTTTCCATGGCGTCTTCCATGGAGGAGAACCAGCTGAAATCGTCGGCGATGAGCGTCTTCATGAAGGCGTACAGGGTATGCGAGGTGGTGGGCTTCGTGAGGATGCCCGTGGCGGCCACTTTGTCCAGGGTCTTCTGCGCGATGTCGCCGTCGTCGATGAGGATGAGGTGGTCGGCTTCCAGGTAGAACGACATGGTGTCCGGATCGCCCGTGGGGTCGGATTTGTCCGGCACCGAAAACGAGCCGATGATGTAGGAGGGGTACAGCTCGACGAAGTTGGCCGCCGCCAGCTCGAGCGCCGCCAGCTCTGCCCGCGCCTCCGGGGCGATATGCGTGAGCTGGCTGAACTCGTGGGAGGTGAGGATCTTGACCAGGGGCGGCTTGCAGCTTTCCTCATCGCAGGGCGTCGCCAGCGGATTCGGCCGGTTCAGGTCGTAAATGGCTGCCATGGCTCCTCCTCTCGTCGCGCGGCCTCTCGTGCCCGGAACCTAGTATAGAATGGAGCCGTGATATGCCCCATCGGTTACCGGGTTTGTAAGAAAACGGTAGCCGCGTCCTTGAAGGAGAACGTGCCGTGGAAGATGCGCGCCACTTCGATCCCGTTGCCTGGATAAACACCCCGCGATGGCAGGCCTCGCGCCTGGGGCTCTCGCGCATGGTGGATCTGCTGGAGCGCTTGGGGCGCCCCCAGGACGAGTTGCGCTTCATGCACGTGGCGGGTACCAACGGGAAGGGGTCGGTGTGCGCGTATGTGGCCTCGGTGCTGCAGGCGGCCGGCTACAAGGTGGGCCTGTTCACGAGTCCGTTCATCCTCTGCTTCGAGGAGCGCATCCGCGTGAACGGCGAGAACATCACGGGCGAGGAGCTCGCCCGGGCCGTGGCGGCGGTGCGCCCGGCGGCCGCGGCCGTGGAGGCGGCGTGCGGGGATCATCCTACGGAGTTCGAGCTCATGGCGGCGGTGGCCTTCGAGCATTTCCGCGCCGTGGGCTGCGATATCGTGGTGCTGGAAGTGGGGCTCGGGGGGCGGTTGGACGCCACCAACGTCATCGAGACTCCCAAGGCGAGCGTGATCTGCCGCATCGGGCTCGACCATACCGATTTGCTCGGGGATACCCTGGGCGCCGTCGCCGGCGAGAAGGCCGGCATCGTGAAGGCGGGAGCGCCCGTGGTGAGCTGGCCCCAGGAGAGCGAGGCCATGGCGGTCATCGAGGTCGTGGCCGCCGAGCGCGGTTGCGAGCTTTTCGTGCCCGACTTCGGCGACTTGTCCGTGGAGCCGCTCGCGGGAGCGGCCCTGCGCCGGTTCTCGTGGAAGGGGAGGGGGTTCGAGACGCGTCTCCTCGGCAGCTACCAGCCCTTCAACGCGGCGCTGGCCCTCACGGCGGTCGACGTGCTGCGCGGGCGCGGGTGGGCCATCTCCGACGAGGCCGCTTTCGCGGGCATCGCCTCCGCCCGTTGGCCCGGCCGTTTCGAAGTGGTGGATACCGCGCCGCTTACCGTTGTGGACGGTGGTCACAACCCCCAGGGGGCCGAGGCCCTGGCCGCCTCGCTCGCCGATCTTCTGGGGGAGGAGGGACGCGCCTCGGTCGATTTTGCTTTGGGCGTGCTGGCCGACAAGGACTACCCGGCCATGGTGCGCGCCGTGGCGCCGTGGGCCCGCAGCTTCTCGGTGTACGCCCCGAAAAGCCCTCGCGCCCTGGCGGTCGACGAGCTGGCGGCTTGCGTGCGCGAGATTATGGTGGAAGAGGGCCGGGCCGATGACGTGCCCGTGCGCACGTGCGGCGCTCCCGCCGATGCCCTGCGCGCAGCCCGCGCCGCCGCCGGCCCGGAAGGCTGCGTCGTCGCCTTCGGCACCCTTTACGCCATCGCCGATCTCATGGGCGCGTTGTAGCGAGCTTGCTGTTTGCGAAAACGACTTGATGCATGAAAAAGGGCGCCCCCGAAAGAGCGCCCTCCGAAAGTACGAAAAGCCCGCGGACCGACGCGTCCCCTAGGGCCGCGTACCGGTGACGTCCTCGGCTTCCTCGGCCTCGGCCTCGTCGCGGATCTCGTGCACGACGAACTCCGCCACGCCGCCCTCGGCTTCCAGCACCTCGCGCACATCGTCGACCAGATCCTCGTCGCCGCAGCCGAGAACCACGTCGTCGGCCATGTCGGCGGCCTCTTCCCCGGCCGTTTGGCGCACCACCTCATCCAGCGAGGCGGACACGTACGAGATGCCCTGGCGCTCGGCCGCCTTCGCCTGCATGAACAGGAAGAGGAAGCCGATCACGCCGGCCAGAAGCGAGGCCGACAGAATGCCGATCTTCGCATCGGCGATGAGCACGGCCTCGGGGAAGGCGAGGTTCGCCACGAAGATGGCCATGGTGAAGCCCACGCCGCCCAGGATGCCGGCACCCAGCATATGGATCCAGTTAACATGATCGGGCAGGTTGGCGATCTTCAGCTTCACCGTCAAGAAGCTGAAGAGCAGGATGCCGATGGGCTTGCCCAGAAGCAATCCGAAGAACACGCCGAAGAACACCGGGCTCGAGACCATGGCGAGAACATCGCCGCCAAGGAAGCTCACATCGGCGTTGGTCAGCGCGAACAGGGGCAGCACGGCAAAGTACACCCACGGGTACAGCATATGCTCCAAGCGCGTGGCCGGGGGTACCACCTGACGAGCAACACTGGAGAGCCGGGTGACGGTGAACATGTAATCCTTCTGAAGCGTCACCGGCTCGGTCTCCACATAGGCGGCGCGCGCCTCGCGAACCCGGTCGCCCGACCAGGTCATGAACTTCTGCAGATCGACGCGCGACCCCGTGGGGATCGTGAAGGCGAGCAGCACGCCGGCGATGGTGGAATGGACGCCGGACATGAACACCGCGAACCACAACAGGCAACCCACCAGCATGTAAGGCGTCAGGGCGTACACGTGCGCCCGGTTCATCAGTACGAGCACCACGAGAATGGCCGCAGCGATGGCAAGCCACATGAGCGAGGGACTCTGGCCGTAGAAGATGGCAATGACGAGAATGGCGATGATGTCGTCGGCCACGGCCAAGGTGGAGAGGAACACGCGCACGCCGTTGGGCACGCGGTTGCCGAGCAGCGCCATGATGCCCAAGGCGAAGGCGATATCGGTCGCCGTCGGCACGCCCCAGCCGTGGGAGGTCTCAGGGTTGGTGGCGTTGAAGATGGAGTAGATGACGATAGGGGCCAGAACGCCGCCGCAGGCCGCGATGATGGGCAGCGCCGCCTGGCGGATGTTCGTGAGCTCGCCGACGGTCATCTCGTATTTGATCTCTAACCCTACGAGCAGGAAGAACACCGCCATGAAGATGTCGTTGATGATATGGGCCAGCGACATCTCGCCGATAAAGCCGCCGACGCCCACCACTACATGGGTGTGCCAGAACTCCTCAAAGGGCTCGAAGAACGGCGAGTTCGCGATAACGAGGGCCACAATAGCCGCCGCCAGCATGATGGCCGCCGCCTTCGTGGACGAACTCGTAAATTGGATGACTTTCAACCAGCGACGCTGATGCCCCTGGACTTCATCAATGAAGATATGATGCGGATCGGGATTCTTCGCAGTGGGTTCCATGCCTTACATCCTCAATTTCTCTTACCGACTCAGCCGCCTGCGAGCAAGACGGCTTCACAGATATCCGTTAATTGTAACCGCTTTCCCTTTCGCTTCAGCGAAAATCCCTATCTGTAAAGTCCCCGTAGCAGCCTTTTTCACACGAAAACGAGAACCGTTCGACTTCAAAGGCGCTGCATTCCGAAAACAGTCCTCAGACGGCAATCGTTTTCTTGCAACCTCAAATTGCTCGGTCAATCTAGCGAAAAGTGCGCTATGCTGTTTTTTCCAGTTTGGAAGGGTGCGTTTTACGCATGGTGCGCTCAGGTGCCCCAGCGGGCTCGCGCCTTCCACGCTGATTGTGCAAGCAACGAGGTAAAAGAGGTGGAAATCATGACGATCACCGTGTCCGGACGCAAAATGCCCGTCACCGACGCCCTTCGTCAGTACGCTGAGGAGAAGGTCGGTAACGCGATCAAGGCTGTGGACGCCGACACCGTCTCCACGGAAATTGTTCTTTACACCGAGAAGAACCCGGCCAACCCGCTGCCGGCTATTTGCGAGGTTACCGTCCGCGTCAAGGGCCACATCGTGCGCGTGGAGGAAAGCGAAGAGGACATGTACGCCGCCATCGACGTGGCTGCCGCCAAGGTCGCCCGCCAGCTGCGCAAGTACAAGACCCGCGTGCTGGACAAGAAGGTTCGCGCCACCGAGCGCATCGTCGACTACGCCCACGAGGACGCCCACCCGGAGAGCGAGCTGGATCTCGACCGTCTGATGGACGAGCTGTCCGAGGACGAGATCATCCGCCGCAAGGAGACGGAGTTCACGCCCATGACCGAAGAAGAGGCGCTCATCCAGATCGATCTGCTGGGTCACGACTTTTTCGCGTACACTGATCGCGACACCAACCTGGTGCACATCCTGTACCGCCGCGAGGACGGCGGCTACGGTCTGCTCACCCAAAAGGAGGATTAGTTCATGGCCACTATCGACACCATCGCCGGCGTTCTCGAGAGCAACCTCGACATCGACCCCGCCACCGTCACCACCGAGGCGACCTTCGAGTCCCTCGGCATCGACTCGCTGGACATGGTCGAGCTCATCTGCGACTTGGAGGAGGCCTGCGAGGTCGACTTCGGCGAGCCCGAGGGGCTTGTCACCGTGGGCGACCTGGTTGCTTACATCGACTCGCTGTAAGCGCCCGTCGCGTTTCAGCAGAACTGGGGCCCCGCAGCCATCAGGTTGCGGGGCCTTTTGTTGCCTAGTTCCCTGCGTCTGTGCCGAAAGAGGCCCCGTGTGGGCTCGTGCCGCTCTGCCGGAGGAAACGTGTCTGAGCCCCGTTCGATAAGAGCGGTCGCGCTCCACTTCTATGGGAACCGATTCCGATCGGCCTTTTCGGTAATGGCCGCTTCGCGCTTCATCTCGTCTCGCTTAGTCGATGAAGGCTCCTGTCGCTGCATGAGATTGACGGTTATGAGCGTCTGAAGGGCAGCTATAGTGATTAGAATTAACGATAATTGACAATTTCGAGTGAACTTAGATTCTCCAGACGCTCATAACCGTCAATCTCATGCAAAATCGTGGGTCTTCGTTGACTGCGGTTTTTCCTGCTTGACGAAAATACCCCCTAGGGGTATAAGTTTTTTTTCGAGAATGAAAGCCGGAGCTATGAGCGAAGGAATGCTATGAAGAACGAGAAAGCATGCAGCGGGGAAGGGACGGCGCAGACAATGCCGAAGGCCGGGGCGGCCCAGGCGGCGGCCAAGACTGGTGCAGGTAGAACGGGCCACGTGCCCGATTGCCCCTGCCGGCACAAGAACACACCGCGCAGCACCGAGCTGCAGGCGGATATGCAGAAGCGGCTGAACCGGGCCATCGGGCAGCTTACCGGCGTGAAGGCCATGATCGAGGACAACCGCTATTGCGGGGATGTGCTCACCCAGCTGGCCGCCGCCGAGGCGGCGGTGCGGCGCGTGTCGGAGATGGTGCTGGCCGAGCATATGCGCACCTGCGTGGTGGAAGAGGTGCGCGCCGGCAACGACGAGGTGATCGACGAAGTGATGGCGCTCATGAGCCGCTTCTCGAAGTAAGGAAGGCAAGCTATGCCCCAACGAGAGACAATCCAGCAGGAGACGATACAGCAGGAGACGACTCGGCAAGAGGCGCCGCAGCACGACGGCGAAGCGCCCTGGGCCAACCTGCGTCTGGCCATCGACGGCATGCACTGCGCGAACTGCGCGGCCAACATCGAGAAGCACTACCGCGCCACGCCCGGCGTCGTCGATGTGGCGGTGAACCTGGCCAACAACACGGGGCGCGTGGTGTTCGACCCGGCCCAGGCCAGCGTGGACGACATGCTCGCCGTCTTCGACAACTTGTCCTTCACGGCCGAGATCATTCCCGAGGACGCACCGCTCGTGGACGAGAAGCGCCGCGCCCGCGAGGCCGCCCGGGGCCGCCGCGATCGCAAGGTGTTCGGCGTGGCGGCCGTGCTCACGGTGATCATCGTGGCCATCGGCATGATTCCCGGCTGGCACATGGGGGTGGGCGCGGCCCTGGCGGGGCTGTTCGTGCCCGAGCCCACCCATGTGCAGGCCATGTTCGCGGCGAACCTCTTGCTGCTGGCGCTTACGGCCCCGGTGCAGTTCGGTTGCGGCGCGCGGTTCTACAAGGGCGCGTGGGGCTCCCTTAAGGGCGGCTCGGCGAACATGGATGTGCTCGTGGCGCTCGGTACCTCCATTGCGTTTCTGTTCTCGCTGTGGATCACGTTTTTGCCGGTGATCACGGGGGATTGGGAAAGCCATGCGGCGCTCGCCATCAACGACGGCATGCCCTATTTCGAGACCTGTGCCATGCTCATCACCTTCGTGCTGTTTGGCAAGATGCTGGAAAGCCGCGCCAAGGGCGCCACGAACCAGGCCATCGAGTCGCTCATGAACCTCACCCCGCCAACGGCGCGGGTGGTCCGCGGCGGCGAGGAGCGCGAGGTGCCGCTGGCCCAGGTGGTGGCCGGCGACACGGTGCTCGTGCGGCCGGGCGAGAAGATGCCGGTCGATGGTGTGGTGGTGGAAGGCGCCACGGAAGTGGACGAGTCCATGCTGACCGGCGAGACGCTGCCCGTGGTGAAGGCCCAAGGCGACGCGGTGACCGGCGGCACCCAGAACACCACTGGTGCGGTAACCGTGCGCGCCCTGCGCGTGGGCGCCGATTCCACGCTGGCCCGCATCGTGCGCGCCGTGGAAGACGCCCAGGGCACCAAAGCCCCCATCCAGCGCATCGCTGACCGCATCGCGGCGGTGTTCGTGCCCGCCATCCTGCTGATCGCGCTTGCTGTGTTCGGCGTGTGGTTCTTCCTCGTGCCGGCTAGCCCCGACGGCCGCCTGGTGCAGGCGCTCATGCCGGCCATCGCCGTCATCTGCGTGGCGTGCCCCTGCGCGCTGGGCCTTGCGACCCCCACGGCGCTCACCGTGGGTATGGGGAAGGGCGCCCAGCTCGGCGTGCTCATCAAGGACGGCACCGTGCTGGAGACCATGGGCAACCTCACGGCGGCCGTCTTCGACAAGACGGGCACCCTTACGCAGGGCGAGCCGGTCGTTGTGGCCTGCGATGTTCCCGATGACGCCCTGCGTCTGGCCGCCGCTCTGGAGGCGAAGAGCGAGCATCCCCTGGCCCGCGCCGTCGTGGCCTATGCAACCGGGCGCGACCTGGCGCCGCTGCCCGCGGCTGAGTCCTTCGAGGCCGTCGTCGGCGAGGGCGTGCGCGGCGTCGTGGAAGGCCACGAGGTGTTCGTGGGCGTCGGGAAGGCCGAGGGTGATGGGGCCGGGGCCTCGGGCTCGCTCGTGTCCATCGACGGCGTGCCTGCGGGCCGCATCCAGTTCCGCGACGAGCCCAAGCCGGACGCGGCGGCCACGGTGCGCGAGCTGTCCCGCGACTTCGCCGTGACCTCCTACATGGTCACCGGCGACGCGGCGCCCACGGCCCGGGCCATCGCCGAGGAGGTGGGCATCGCGCCCGACCACGTGTTCGCCGGTGTGAAACCGCTCGAGAAGGCCGATTGCGTGCGCGCCGTGCGGGGCGCCGCCGACGTCTCCATGCTCGGCAAGGCCGCCGCCGAGGCCCGCGATACCGAGAAGGACGACGAGCGCATTTTGGAAATGGAAGCGACCGACCCCGCCTTCATGGCCGCCTCCGACCCCGACATGGGCATTCCTGCCGAGCCGGTGCCCCTCGAGTCGCCCGCGAGCGCCGCCCAGGATGCGGCCGCCGGCGCGAAGACAGTCGTGGCCTTCGTGGGCGACGGCATCAACGACGCCCCGGCGCTGGCCGCCGCCGACATCGGCGTGGCGCTGGCCTCGGGCACCGATGTGGCCCTGGATGCCGGAAGCGTGGTACTCATGCGCAACCGCCTGTCCGACCTCATCGTGGCCCTGCGCCTGTCGAAGGCCACCATGCGCAAGATCAAGCAGAACCTGTTCTGGGCGCTCATCTACAACTGCATCATGATCCCGCTGGCCGCCGTGGGCATCCTCGCCCCGGCCCTCGCCGGCGCCGCCATGGCCCTCTCCAGCGTCAGCGTCGTCAGCAACTCCCTTCTGCTGAAACGGTTCAAGTAGAAGGGGGCGCGGTCTACCCCTCCATCCGGAAGCGCCAGGCGCAGTTGCAGGTGTTGTCGGTGACGTCGGGAAAGCAGCTTGCGCACTCGCAGCGGATGCGGTCGTCCAGGGCGGCGGCGAAGCCGGCGTACTCCAGTTCGCCCACGCTCTTGCAGGGGTGGAACTCCATCCCCTTGCGCGCGCGGGCGTTCTGCACGCGGCAGTCGGTGATGCGGAAGACGAGAGAGCCGTCGTCTTCCCGGCAAATCTCCCATTCGTTTGCCAGTGAGGTGCAGCGCAAAGGCAGCGCCTCGGCGAGTCCCTCAAGTCCGCATCTATCCGAAAGGCCGAGCAGCTTCTTCAGCCGTCGGGCCTCGCTGGGCACGAAGCGTCGCCAGGCAGCACGGTCGTGCTCCATGGCCGTGTCCATGCCCTGCTCGCGTTCCAGCGATTGGAACCATGTTCCGTCCAGCGCGATGAGGTCCTTCGCGGTGATTTCCAAAAGCTCGACCAGTTCTTCACGGGTCAGCGCATCCAATCCTTGGGCCATGGTCGCCTCCTTTCCCTAGTGTCGACCTGCTCGATTATAGGCTCCTTGCGCTATACTAGGCCAATTGGAAATGGGCGCGAACGAGCGCACGTATAGCTATAGAAAGGCGTTTCATGGAAACTGCTGCGATTATTTTGGCCGCGGGGGCCGGTACCCGTATGAAGTCGAAGAAGCCGAAGGTGGTTCACGAGGTGCTGGGCCGCCCGCTCGTGCGGTGGGTCGTGGAAGCGGCCAAGGAGGCGGGCGCCGATAGGGTCGTCACCGTGGTGGGGCATATGCGCGACCAGGTGATCCCTTTGGTGGAAGGCGATACCGAGGTCGTCGTGCAGGAGGCCCAGCGCGGCACGGCGGATGCGGTGCTGGCCGCCGCCGATGCCCTGGCCGGCTTCGACGGCGCCGTCGTGGTGCTCTCCGGCGACTCCCCGCTCATTCAGCCCGAGACCATTCGCCAGATGGCGGCTCTGCGCGAGGAGCACAACGCGGCGGTCATCGTGCTTACCATGGAGCTTGAAAACCCCTTCGGCTACGGCCGCATCGTGCGCGACGGCGCCGGGGAGGTGGCCCGCATCGTCGAGCAGAAGGACGCGAGCCCCGAGGAAGCGGCCATCACCGAGTGCAACTCCGGCGTCTACTGCTTCGACGCCCGCGCCCTTTTCGACGCGCTTTCCCAGGTGAACTCCGACAACGCCCAGGGCGAGTTCTATCTTACCGACGTGCTGGCCATCAGCCGCGCCGCCGGGCGGCCCGTGCTCGCCTATAAGACGAGCGATGCGGAGCAGTGCCTGGGCGTGAACTCCCGCGACCAGCTGGCCGAAGCGACCCGCGTCATGCAGCGGCGCATCAACGACGCGCACATGGCCGCTGGCGTCACGATGTGGGATCCGGCCACGGCCTACATCGGCCCCGAGGTGGAGATCGCCCCCGACGTGGAGCTTCTGCCCAACGTCATGCTGCTGGGTAAGACGACGATCGGCGAGGACAGTGTTGTGGGCCCGAACAGCCGCCTGACCGACACGCGCGTCGGGTGCGGCTGCCGCATCGACGAGACCGTGGCGGTGGAGGCGCTCATCGATGACGGCGCCACCTGCGGTCCGCGCGCCTACCTGCGTCCGGCGGCGCACTTGTGCGAGGGCGCCAAGGCCGGCACCCACGTGGAGATCAAGAAATCTACCATTGGCAAGGGCTCGAAGGTGCCGCATCTGTCCTACATCGGCGACACCACCATGGGGGAGGGCGTGAACATCGGCGCCGGTTCCATCACCTGCAACTACGACGGCGCGAACAAGCACGCCACCGTCATCGAGGACGGCGCCTTCGTAGGATCCGATACCATGATGGTAGCGCCCGTGACCATCGGCGCCGGGGCGCACGTGGGTGCTGGCTCCACCATCACTAAGGACGTGACGCCGGGAGCGCTGGCCCTCGGCCGCGCCAGACAGCAGGAGATAGAAGGCTGGGTGGCGGCCCACCCCATCGAGAAGAAGAAATAGTCGGTCGCGCCGCTTCAGCCCGCATGAAGCGGCGCGCCGTACTACAATAACCGAAGCTGAAAGACCCGTCGCAGAAGGGACGCACCCTATGACCGAGATGACCAAGCGCATGATCCTGTTCTCCGGCTCGGTGAATCCGGAGCTGGCCGAGGAGATCGCCAAGTACCTGAACGTGAACCTCGGCAACATCAAGCACGAGAAGTTCGCCAACGGCGAGATCTACGCCCGCTACCAGGAGTCCATCCGCGGCGCCGACGTGTTCCTCATCCAGTCGGTGTGCGCGAGCGAGACCTTCGACGTGAACGACGCCCTCATGGAGCTGCTCATCATGGCCGATGCCGCCAAGCGCGCAAGCGCCCGCTCCATCTCGGCGGTCATCGCGCACTACGGTTACGCCCGTCAGGACCGCAAGGCCGCCCCGCGCGAGCCCATCACGGCCAAGCTCGTGGCCGATCTGCTCGAGGTCTCCGGCATCGACAACATCATCACGGTGGATCTGCACCAGGATGCCATCCAGGGCTTCTTCGACATCCCCGTGAACCACATGACGGCCATGCCCATCTTCGTGGACTACTTCCGCAACAAGGGTTTCGACCCCGAGCGTCTGTGCGTGGTCTCGCCGGACGTGGGCCGCGCGAAGGCGGCGAAGAAGTTCTCCACGGCGCTCGATTGCGACATCGCCATCATGCACAAGGATCGCCCGAAGCACAACCAGGCCGAGATCACCGCGCTTATCGGCGACGTGACCGACAAGATCTGCATCCTGAACGACGACATGATCGACACGGGCGGCTCGCTTGTGGCCGCGGCCGCCACGCTGAAGGCCAAGGGCGCCGCCGAGGTGTACGCCTGCGCTACCCACGGCCTGTTCTCCGGCCCGGCCTACGAGCGTCTGGAGAACTCCTGCATCGAGGAAGTGGTGGTCACCAACGCCGTGCCCGTGCCGCTCGCGCGCCAGACCGGCAAGATCAAGGTGCTCTCCATCGCGCCGCTGTTCGCGCAGACCATCGATGTGGTGTACAACAACGGCTCTATTGGGAAATTGTTCGAATAGCTGCTTGGCTGTCCGACCCGAGTTCCCGGGGAGGAAGCCCGTGCTCAAACAGCATTGAAGCGCGGGTCTCTCCGAGGGTCTCGGGCCTTTTTTCTTTGCGCTTCAATGAACTGCGCGCGGGCCCCCTCTCCGGGGACTCGGGCCTACTCTTCCAAAGATGAATGACGGAAATAGGTGACAAGTTGTATATGATCGCGGGCCTGGGGAATCCGGGCGAGGAGTACGAGCACACGCGGCACAACGCCGGGTTCGATACGGTGGATGCGCTGGCCGATGAGCTGGGCGTGCGCTACTGGAAGAACGAGGGCGGGGCGCTCGTGGGGAAGGCGAGCTGCCATGGCCACGAGCTTCTGCTCGTAAAGCCCCAGAGCTTCATGAACACCTCGGGAGGCCCGGTGAGCAAGCTCATGCGGACGCACAAGGCGCCCCCCGACCATCTCATCGTCATCCACGACGAGCTGGACATCGACCCAGGCACTATTCGGGTGAAGTTCGGCGGGGGACATGCCGGCCATAACGGGCTGCGCTCCATCTGCGACAAGCTGGGCACCCGCGATTGGTTCCGGGTGCGCATCGGCATCGGGAGGCCGCCGGGACGAAAGCCCGTGGTCGACTGGGTGCTCTCGCGCCCCCGCAGCAAGGACGATACCGAGGCCTTCGAGCATGCGGTGGCGCAGGGCGCTGAGGCGGTGCTCTCGCTCATCGACAACGGGCTGGAAAAGACCCAGCAGCGGTTCAACTGAGGGCCGGAAGCTCCCATGCGTCTTTCCGAGAAGGGGCACACCTACGCCCTGTTCGCCATCGTGGTCATCACCTGCGCGTTAGGATCGCTTTCCCAAACCGCTACGAACTCCATGCTCACGGGCATTTGCGCGGAGTTTTTCATCGATGCCGGCGAGGGGCAGTGGCTGACCACGGTCTACATGCTCGTTATGGGTATTACGGTGCCGGTGGTGACGTTCCTCGCCCGGCGTATGTCGGTCAAGCGCCTGGTGTGTCTGGCCCTCGGGCTCTTTCTGGCGGGCTCAGCCGTTGATCTGATTGCCCGAACCTTCTTCACGCTCGTGCTGGGACGCGTGCTGCAGGCGGTGGCTACGGGCATCACGCTGCCGCTCGTGCAGTCGCTGGCCATGACGCGCTTTCCGAGAGAGCGCACGGGCACGACCATGGGCATTGCCGGCATTGCCATGGGGTTCGCCCCCAACATCGGGCCCATCATCGGCGGCGCGCTCGTAGACTCCTGGGGCTGGCGCAGCTTCTACGGGCTGCTAATCGGCATTTTGGTGCTGCTCGCGTTGGCCTGCGCTCTGTTGGTGCGCGAGGAGGGAGATGGCAGTGCCGGCGCCGTGCTGGACGTGCCGTCGCTGGCGCTTTCCACGCTCGGTTTCGGCGGGCTGCTCTTGGCGGCATCGAATGCGGCGAACATGCCGCTGTCCAGCGAGGGCGTGTGGGTGCCGGCGCTGAGCGGTGCCTGCTGCGTGGCCGCGTTCCTCGTGCGGCAGAACCGTATTTCCCATCCGCTTATTTATCTGGGCGTGTTTCGCGCTCGCCAGTACCGGGCGGCATTCGTGGCCCAGAACTGCCTGTTCGCCTCGTTCATGGGCATCACGCTCATCGTTCCCTTGTTCGTGCAGGGCATCTGTGGGCTCTCGGCGCTCGATGCCGGCATCGTGTTCGTGCCGGCTACGGTGATAGCCCTGTTCCTGAATCCGCTAGCTGGCCTGCTCACCGATCGGGTGGGCGCACGCGCGGTTACGGTGACGGGCGCCGTACTGCTCGTCGTTGGTGCGGCCTCCATGATGTTCGTGGATGCAGCGACTCCGCTATGGCTGCTGACGGCCATGCAAGCGGTACGCGCTTTGGGCGTGAGCACGCTCGTGGGGCCGTTGAATTCCTGGGGTCTTTCGGGCTTGCTTCCCGCGAACACGATGGACGGCAGTGTCTTTTTCGCCACGGCCCGCCAGGTGTGCGCCTCGCTCGGCACGGCGCTCATGATGCTGCTCGTGGCAAGCGTGCCCGCATCGCTGGCTCTGGCGGGTGTGGGCGGCGCGGAGGCGGCCGTGTGGGGCTATCGGGCGGCCTTCGCTCTGTCGGCGGCGCTTTCGCTAGCGGTGCTCATTGTTGCCGTTTGGAAAATCCGTTAGCGTATAATCTGCTCCGAAGCGAATGGAAGTGAAAGGCGGCCTTGGTGGCGTTTCTTCTCGGTTGTGAAAAAGTGAGCGTGGAATTCCCCACGAAGACGGTGTTCGAGGGGCTGTCCCTCGGGGTGGACGAGGGGGCTCGCATCGGCATCGTGGGCCAGAACGGCGATGGGAAATCCACGCTTTTGCGGGTGCTTTCGGGCGATGTGGAAGTGGACGACGGCCGTGTCATCCGCACCCGCGGCGTTTCGGTGGGCGTACTCGGCCAGAGCGACGATTTGCGCGACGCGGACACCGTGGAGCGGGCCGTGGTGGGGGATGTCCCCGAATACGAGTGGGCCGGCGACCCTCGGGTTCGCGCCATTATCGCGGGGCTGCTCGAGGATGTGGATTGGAATGCGACGGTGGGCACCCTTTCCGGCGGCCAGCGTCGGCGGGTCGATCTGGCCCGGCTGCTCATCGGCGACTGGGACGTGCTCATGCTGGACGAGCCCACCAACCACCTGGATGTGCGCGCCATCACCTGGCTCGCCGAGCACTTGAAGACCCGCTGGCGCCGCGGAGCGGGGGCGCTGCTCGTGGTGACCCACGACCGCTGGTTCCTCGACGAGGTCTGCGAGGCCATGTGGGAGGTGCACGGTCGGCGCGTCTGGCCCTTCGAGGGAGGCTTCTCCGCTTACATCATGCAGCGGGTGGAACGGGATCGCTTGGAGGCTTTGGCCGAGCAGAAGCGCCAGAACGCCCTGCGCCGCGAGCTGGCGTGGCTCTCCCGCGGCGCCCGTGCGCGGGCTACGAAGCCCAAGTTCCACGTGGCCGCCGCCCAGGCGCTCATCGCCGACGTGCCGCCCTTGCGCAACGAGCTGGAGCTCAAGCGCATGGCCATGGCGCGTCTCGGCAAGCAAGTGGTCGACCTTAAGGGCGCATCGCTGCGCTTCGGGGATCGCGTCATCTTGGACGACGTCGACTGGATCATCGGCCCGGGCGATCGCTACGGCATTGTGGGCGCCAACGGCATCGGCAAGACAACGCTTCTGCGCATCATCCAAGGGCTGCAGCCGCTCGATTCCGGGCGCGTGAAAATCGGCCAGACCGTGCGGTTCGCCGTGCTGTCGCAGCATTTGGACGAGCTGCGCAAGCTCGGCGACGACCGGGTGCGCCAGGTGATCTCGCGCTACTCGCGGCGCACGATGCTCGACGGCAAGGAGATGACGCCGGGACAGCTCTTGGAACGGCTCGGGTTCACGAAGGACGACCAGAACGAGCCGGTGTGCGACCTGTCCGGCGGCCAGAAGCGCCGGCTGGCGCTCATGCTCATTTTGCTGGATGAGCCGAACGTGCTCATCTTGGACGAGCCGGGAAACGACCTGGACACCGATATGCTTGCGGCGGTGGAGAGCCTGCTCGACGGCTGGCCGGGCACACTCTTGCTCGTCACCCACGACCGCTACCTCATGGAACGCGTGACCGACCACCAGTTCGCCCTCATCGACGGCAAGGTGCGCCATTTGCCCGGTGGCGTGGACGAGTACCTGAAACTCGCCGAAGAGGCCGACCGCGAAGCCGCGAAGAGCGCCGGCGGCGGCCGCGGAAATGACTCTGGGGTCGGCTCCGTAGGGGGCGACCTTGGTCGCCCCTCGCTCGCGACCTCCAGCAATCCCGGGAATGCGGCCGCCTCTTGCGCCCCCGTCCTCTCCGGCGGCGAGCAGCGCGCCCTGCGCAAGCTCATGACCTCCAACGAGAAGAAGATCGAGACCCTGAAGGGCAAGATCGAGAAGAAGCAGCTGGAAATGGCCGCCGCCGACCAATCTGACTATCTGGTGCTCACCGCCATGCAAGAGGAAATCGCCGACTTCGAAACCCAAATAGAAGCCCTCGAGCTGGAATGGTTCGAAGCCGCCGAGAAGCTGGGGGAGTAGTGGCCGCATACAAAACCATAGCCGCTCGTGCCGAGGCCGAGATCGTCGAGAAGAAGAGCCGCTTCATCGGGCAAATCGCGCCGGTCGCCACTGAGGAAGAGGCACTCGCTTTCATCGCCGAGGTGAAGGCGGCCCATCGCATGGCGCGCCACAACGTGTACGCCTACGTGCTGCGCGGGGGACGTGTGCGCTACACCGACGACGGCGAGCCGGCCAAAACGGCGGGCATGCCGACGCTCCAGGCTATCCAGCATGCGGGTTTGGAGGACGTGGCCGTGGTCGTCACCCGCTACTTCGGTGGCATCCTGCTCGGCACCGGCGGCCTGGTGCGCGCCTATACCGACGCCACGAAAGCGGTCATCGAAGCGGCGGACATCGTCACGGTGTCGGTCTGCGTCGACATCGTTCTGGAGGTGCCCTACAGTCTGTACGAGCAGCTGTGCCGGGTGGCCGAGGCCTGCGGCGCGAAGCTGCAGGAGAGCGACTTTGCCGAGAACGTCCTGCTCACCTTCCGCATGCTCGACGGCACCCAGGCCTCCTTCCTGGAAAAGCTCACCGAGCTCACCCGCGGCCAAAGTGAAATCATCGTGACCGCCCCCTTCGACGCCGCGTTCTGATGGGTGAACCTGTGCTATAATCGTTTTGCCTAAAGAAGGGCGCCTAATCCTCGCCCTCTTTGTTGGAGTTCCCGCCGTTATTCGGCGGGTTCTCTTTTTGTAGCGTCAAAACAGCTACAATGAATGTGGCAACTCCAACAAGGACTTGGATTAAGGCCAGCATATCGCTCATCTGCATCACCCCCTCTCTAGCTAGCATCGTGGCGGGGTGAATGCAGAGGGCGTTTGCTCCCTGCGATGTTGATTATATCATACAAATGTTCGTAGATTGGTGAGAATTCGATATGTACGGATTGAAGACAGAGAGCTCGTTCGATGCCTCTCATTTTCTGACCGATTATCATGGGAAGTGCGAGAACCTGCATGGGCACCGCTGGCGCGTGGTGGCCTATCTGGAGGTGGAGCACCTGCAGACGGAGGGCACCTGCAAGGACATGGTGGTGGATTTCGGCGAGTTCAAAACCGAGCTGCGCGCGCTGACCGAGCGGCTCGACCACCATTTCATCGTGGAGGAGGGCTCCCTTGCCCCCGACACCTTGGCGTGCCTCGAGCGCGAGGGTTTCGCCCTGTTCATTGTGCCCTTCCGCACCACGGCGGAGAACCTCGCGAAGTGGTTCTTCGACGCGCTGGCCGCCCGCGGGCTGCCCGTGGCCCAGGTGGAGGTCTACGAGACCCCCAACAACTGCGCCTACTACCGGGAGCAGCGATAGCCCATGGTGCCCGAGGAGGAGAACGACGGCCTGCTGGATGCCGAGCGGCACCAGGCGCGCCATACCATCGCCCCCCGTGCCCAGCTGTTCCCCGTGGCGGAGAAATTTGTGTCCGTGAACGGGGAGGGCCTGGCGGCGGGGCGGCCGGCCGCTTTCATCCGGTTCGCCGGCTGCAATATGTGGTGCACCTACTGCGACACCCGCTGGGCGAACCATCCGTTGGTGGAAGTGGAAGGGTGGAGCGTGCCCGATCTGGTGGCCTGGGTGGCCGAGACCGGCGTGTCGTGCGTGACGCTCACCGGCGGCGAGCCGCTTCTGCAGCCTTATCTGCCCGATCTGGTGCAGACTCTGCTCGCGGTGGACGACCCGCGCCCTTTGCGCGTGGAAATCGAGACGAACGGTTCGCGCGACCTGAGTCCCATGGCGCACTTGCGCGAGGCGTGCGCCGAGGCGGGGCTTCCCGGCAGCCTGCACTTCACGGTGGATTGGAAGACGCCCACGGCCGGCGAGGCCGTGTCCGCCGCCATGCGCCGCGAGAACTACGATCTGCTGGATACGCGCGATGCCGTAAAGTTCGTCGTGGGCACCGAGGACGATCTGGTCTTCATGGAGCGCTGCGCCGACGAGGCGGGGCTGTGGGATCGCTGCTCGGTGCTGGCAAGTCCGGTATGGGGCGCCATCGAGTCGGCGGAGATCGCCGCCTATCTGATCGAGCACGGCTTGGACCGCGCCCGTTTGCAGTTGCAGCTGCACAAGATCATCTGGCCCGACGAGACGCGCGGGGTTTAAGGATCTGGAAGGATAGGAACCATGACCAACAACAAAGCCCTGGTGCTGTGCTCCGGCGGCGTGGATTCCACGACGCTTTTGGCGCGGGCCGTGAGCAAGTACGGAGCGGAAAACGTGTATGCGCTTTCCATCAGCTACGGGCAGAAGCACGTTCGCGAGATTGAAGCGGCCCGCGCCGTGGCGGCCCATTACGGTGTAGAGCAGCGCTTCCTCGATTTGGGCGCCATCTTCGCCGACAGCGACTGCTCGCTTCTGGCCCATTCCGATGCGGCCATCCCCGAGTCCAGCTACGCCGATCAGCAGGCCGAAGGCGACGGCGGTCCGGTGAGCACGTATGTGCCCTTCCGCAACGGGCTCTTCCTCTCCTCGGCGGCCTCCATGGCCCTCTCGCTCGGCTGCTCGACGGTCTATTACGGAGCCCATCACGACGACTGGGCCGGCAACGCCTACCCCGATTGCTCGCTGGAGTTCGTGGAGGCCATGAATCGCGCCATCGTGGAGGGTACCGGCGGCGAGCTGTGCTTGGAAGCTCCGTTCGTCACCTGGTCGAAGGCCGACATCGTGCGCGAGGGGCTGGCCCTTGGCGTGCCCTACGAGCTCACCTGGTCGTGCTACGAAGGGGGAGAGGCGCCCTGCGGTCGTTGCGCCACCTGCCTCGACCGTGCCGCCGCCTTCGCCGCCAACGGCGTCGAAGATCCGGCTATGAGATAATCAAGCAGAGTTGAGTGTAGCGGGATGTGGGGTATTGCTCACCAAGCGAGTTCCGAGAGCGTTCGAAACAGGACTAAACGTCCTGTTTCGCCGAGCGAGGACTGTCTGAGCGACTGAGCGGTACCCCGCAGCCCGCCCCCAAGGAGTTGCTAAAGAAGAGGAGCTGGGAATGAAACCAATGGACATGGCTGAAGCGCTGTTTGGCAGCGACGATGATGCAATCGGAAAGCCCGAGGGATCGGTGGATACTTCGGCTATGGCCGCCATCGCGGCCCATCTGGCTCGCGAGGATGCCGGCCCCGCGCCAGCGACTGCTCCCGCCGCTGCCTCGGCTGGCCGCGACGAGGTCGAAACCCGCGCCGGCGGCGTCACCCTGCTCGGCAACCAGCATACCCAGTACCCGACTGACTACGACCCGTCGGTACTGGAGACCTTCGAGAACAAGCACCCGGGCAACGACTACTTCGTGAAGTTCAACTGCCCCGAATTCACGAGCCTGTGCCCCATCACCGGCCAGCCCGACTTCGCCACCATCTACATCTCCTACGTGCCCGATGTGCGCATGGTGGAGAGCAAGTCGCTCAAACTGTACCTGTTCAGCTTCCGCAACCACGGCGACTTCCACGAGGACTGCATGAACATCATCATGAAGGATCTCATCGCGCTCATGGATCCGAAGTACATCGAGGTCTGGGGCAAGTTCACCCCGCGCGGCGGCATCTCCATCGACCCCTACTGCAACTACGGACGCCCCGGCACCCGCTGGGAGGAAGTAGCCTGGACGCGCCTGTCCCAGCACGACCTGTACCCCGAGAAAGTGGACAACCGCTAGGTGCTGTGCGACTCGCTGCCGAGCGTCGATTGACGGCTTGCGAGGAGCTGCCCGGGCGGTGCCGTGGGAAATTGCCGCGCCGCCGTCGTGCTGCGGTGACAGAATGCGAGCTTTGTGCGAAAATACCCTCCGAACTACGAAGAAGAACGCACGTAAGGTAGCTAGCACATTATGACCGCCCAATTCAGCATCCGGGAGGCCGATCCGCAGATCGTCGCGCGTCTGGCGCACGACCTCGGCCTGCCCCGCTTCATCGCGACGACCCTCGTGGCCCGCGGCATCACCACGGTGCGGGCCGCCAAGCGCTTCTTGAACCCCTCGCTCGACCGCGACTGGCGCAATCCCTTGGAGATCCCAGGGCTGGCAGAAGTGGCCGACGGGCTCATCGACGCCATCCGCGAGAAGAAGCGCATCGTCGTGTTCGGCGACTTCGATTTGGACGGCATCTCCGCTACCACCGTGCTCACCCGGGGCCTGCGGGCCCTCGGCGCCTGCGCGTTCCCCTTCGTTCCCCGCCGTTTCGGGGAGGGTTACGGCATCACCGCGGCCGCTTTCGAGCGCGCCCGAGCTCTGGAGCCCGACGTCATCGTCACCGTGGACTGCGGCATCGCCTGCAAAAACGAGGTGGCCGACATTCTGAAGGCGGGGGTGGAGGTCTACATCACCGACCACCACGAGGCGGCCGATCTCGTGCCCGAGGGCGTGCCCGTGGCCGATCCGAAGATGGCCGATGATTGCCCGAGCGCCATCCTCGCCGGCGTGGGCGTAGCCTTGAAGCTCGTGCAGGTGCTCGGCAGCCGTCTGGGCTTCCCGCACCTGTGGCGCAGCTACACCGACTTCGCCACCTTGGGCACTGTGGCCGACCTCATGCCCATGCGCGATGAGAACCGAGCGCTCGTGGCCGACGGCCTCGCGCGCATGAACACCAACCCGCGTCCCTGCATCGCCGCGCTTCTGGCCACCACGGGCCAGGCCGGAAAACCGCTTTCGGCCACGAACCTGTCGTTCTCCCTCATTCCGCGCCTGAACGCCGCCGGGCGCATGGGCAACGCCGATCTGGCGCTCGATCTGCTCATGTGCGACAACTACGGCGAGTGCTGCGCCATGGCCGAGGCCCTGGAGGACGTGAACAACCAGCGCCGCGCCATTGAGGCGGAGCTGTCGGACATCGCGAAGGAGCAGGCCAGCAGAATCTACCACGGCCAGCGGGCCCTCGTCGTGGCCGGCGAGGGCTGGCACGAGGGCGTGAAGGGCATCGTGGCCTCCCGCCTCGTGAACACCTACGGGGTGCCGGCGCTTCTGTTCACCATCGACGGCGACGAGGCCCGCGGCTCCGGACGCTCCGTGGGCAACGTGAACCTTTTCGAGGCGGTGGAGTCGATCTCGTATCTCACCAAGCGCTTCGGAGGCCACGGGGCGGCCGTGGGCGTCACCATCCCCACCAAAAATTTGAAGGCCTTCGCCCAGCGTCTCGACGCCTATATGCAGAAGCTGCCGGAGGCGGCCTTCCACCCGCTGACCGAGGTGGACGCGCTCGTGAGCCTGGACGAGCTGACGCTCGAATCCGTGGCGCTGGTCGAGCGGCTCGCCCCCTTCGGCCAGGAGAACCCCCAGCCCACGTTCCTCGCCCGGAACGTGACGCTCGTGAACACCCGGGCCGTGGGCCAGACCAAGGACCACTTCGCCTGCACGCTCACCAACGGGCGCGCATCGGTGGCCGGCATCATGTTCCACTGCGCCGCCATCGACGCGCTGCTCGTGAACGACGCGGTGGTGGACGCCGCCTTCACGGTGCAGATCGACGAATGGCGCGGCCGCCGCTCGGTGAAGGCCATGCTGGAAACCGTGGCCCCGGCGCGCAGCTGTTGCGCTTTGGAGGCCTGCCTCGACCCGGACGCCGTGTCGTTCACCGCCGATCTGTTCGCCGAAGCGGAAGGGGAGCCTGATCTTGCGGCCGCCGACGAGGCGCCCGAGCCGGCGCTGCCCGATCTGGCGCCCCGCCGCGCCCAGTGGGAGGAGACGGCCCGGCGCGACCCGGACGGCCTGGAGGCGGCCATTGTGAAGGCCATCATCGGCGACCGCCCGCTGCATCCGGCCCAGCGAGAGATTCTCGATCGGCTGCGGGCGGGGAAGTCCACCTTCGCCGTCATGGCCACGGGGCGCGGCAAGTCGCTGTGCTTCCAAACCTACGCCGCCTTCCGCGCGCTGACCGACCATGCCGCGAGCCTGTTCATCTACCCCTTGCGGGCGCTCATCGCCGACCAGGTATTCCATCTGCGGGCGAGCCTCGAGCGCTTCGGCATTGCGAGCGCCGTCATCACCGGCGAGTCGACGCCCGAGGAGCGCGCGGCGGTGTACGCGGGGCTGGCCGACGGGAGCCTCGATATCGTGCTCACCACGCCGGAGTACCTCATGTTCCACACCGACGAGCTGGCGGCCTCGGGGCGCGTCGGGTTCGTCGTCGTGGACGAGGCGCACCACATCGGCCAGGCCAAGGCTGGCCAGCGCGTGGCCTACACCCAGCTCGACCGGGCGCTGACCCGGCTCGGAGACCCCGTGGTGCTCGCGGTGACCGCCACGGCCAACGACGCCGTGGCCGACGACATCGATGCGGTGCTGCCCATTCAGGACTCGGTCATCGACGAGACGGCCCGCGACAACCTGTACCTGGACGACCAGCGCAACATCCCGCACCGCGACGACTATTTGGCCTCCCTGGTGGCCACGGGCGAGAAGACCGTCATCTACGTGAACTCCCGCGAGCATTCCGTGGCGCTCGCGCGCATGCTGCGCCGGCGGGTGCCGCAGCTCGCCTGCATGATCGGCTTCTACAACGCGGGGCTCTCCCGCGACGAGCGCAAGCGCATCGAAGAGCTGTTCCGTCGCGACGACCTGAAGGTGCTCGTGGCCACCTCGGCCTTCGGGGAAGGGGTCGATATTCCCAACATCCGGCACGTGGTGCTGTACCATCTGCCCTTCAGCGACGTGGAGTTCAACCAGATGAGCGGCCGGGGCGGGCGTGATGGGAAGCCGGCGTGGGTGCATCTGCTCTACGGGCGCGGGGATGCCTCCATCAACGAGCGCATCTTGGCCGACGCCACGCCGGATCATGACGTCATGGCCCAGGTGTACCGCAAGCTGCGCTCGCTGCAGCGCAACACTCCCGACGACTACTTCTGCGTGGCCGACGCCGATCTGGCCGAGGCCGCCTCCGACGCCTTCCGCGCCGTGAGTCCCACCTCGGCGGCCTGCGGCTTGGCCGTGTTCCGCGAGCTCGGGCTCATCGAGACGCGCACCGTTTACGAGGCCGGCCGCCCGCATCTGTGGGTGCGGGTGCGCGAGGGGGCGTCGAAGGTGGAACTGACCGATTCGGTGCGCTACCGCGAGGGCATCGACGAGCGCACGCTGTTCGGCGGCTTCTGCCGATGGGCGCTGGGCACCGACGAGCCCGCGCTCACGGTGCGTCTGTGCCACCCCATCGTGCCGAGGAACCGACCGGGCCAGGGGCACTAACCGATAACGATCCGCGGACCATCCGCGTTCAGGAGAAGGGAGGCGCCCATGAGCGCCGAGAGAGACGATTCCGTCCGGGCGGCGGCCGATGCCGTCAGCGCCGGGAAGGCCACGAAAGAGACCGTGGACGCGCTTCTGGGCCGCCCGCATCCCACGGCCGATTCGGCCATCGAACGCGGGCCCGCCACGCCCGAGGACCGCTTCGCCGAGCTGGCGCGCCTGACGAGTGCCTACATGGACGCGCCGGAGGAGGCCATGCTGCGCCGCGCCTTCGAGTTCGCCCGCGACGCCCACGCGGGCCAGTGCCGCAAGTCCGGCGAGCCGTTCATCATCCATCCCATCGAGGTGGGCATCATCCTGGCCGATCTGCGCATGGATGCCGAGACTATCACGGCGGCGCTGCTCCACGACACCGTGGAGGACACGAAGGTGACGGCCGAGGAGGTGGAGCGCACCTTCAACCCGCAGGTGCGGGCGCTGGTGGAGGGCGTCACCAAGATCACCCGCATCGAGGTGGAGTCGCTCACCGACGAGCAGGCGGCCACGATCCGCAAGATGTTCGTGGCCATGTCCAAGGACATCCGCGTCATCGTCATCAAGCTGGCCGACCGTCTGCACAATATGCGCACACTGGCGGCCCTGCGCGAGGATCGGCGCATCTTCAAGTCCCGCGAGACCCTTGAGATCTACGCCCCCATCGCCCACCGCCTTGGCATCAACTCCATCAAGTGGGAGCTGGAGGACCTCTCCTTCTTCTACCTGGAGCCCAACAAGTACAAGCAGGTCTCCCGCATGGTGACCGAGTCCCGCGCCGAGCGTGAGAAGTACCTGGCCGACGTCATCGCCGTGCTCCACGAGGAGATGGGGAAGGTGGGAATTTCGGCCCAGATCATGGGGCGTCCGAAGCATCTGTACTCCATCTACCAGAAGATGACGAAGAAGGGCAAGGGATTCTCGGAGATTTACGACCTCATCGCCGTGCGCATCATCACCAGCTCGGTGAAGGACTGCTACTCGGCTCTGGGCGCGGTGCACACGCTGTGGCACCCCATGCCCGGCCGCTTCAAAGACTACATCGCCATGCCGAAGTTCAACATGTACCAGTCGCTGCACACGACGGTCATGGGGCCGGCCGGACGTCCCCTGGAGGTGCAGATCCGCACCGAGGAGATGCACCGCAACTCCGAGTACGGCGTGGCGGCCCACTGGCGCTACAAGGAGACCGGCGCCTCGCGCCCCGGCGCCGCCGACAACCTGGATGCCCAGCTGGCGTGGCTGCGCCAGATGGTGGACTGGCAGGACGAGACCGAGGACTCCCGCGAGTTCCTAAAGTCGCTGAAGATGGACCTCGACGACACGGAGGTCTTCGTGTTCACGCCGAAGGGCGAGGTCATGAGCTTGCGTGCCGGTTCCACGCCGGTGGACTTCGCCTACGCCATCCACACCGAGGTGGGCAACCACTGCGTGGGCGCCAAGGTGAACGGCTCCATCGTGCCTCTGTCCTACCAGCTGCAGGTGGGCGACCGCGTGGAGGTGCTCACCCAGAAGAGCGCGAGCCCCTCCCGCGACTGGCTGAACATCGTGAAGACGCCCTCGGCCCGCAGCAAGATCCGCTCCTACTTCTCGAAGATCACCCGCTCCGACGACATGCAGATGGGCCGCGACATGCTCGTGCGCGAGATGCGCAAGCACGGGCTGGGGCTTTCCAGCGCCCAGTCGATGCGGGCGCTGAAGCTGGTGGCCGAGGCGCTCGGCTTCAAAGACCCCGATGAGATGTACGTGCACATCGGCACGGGCAAGGAGAAGGCCCAGCACGTCACGAACCGTCTGCTGAAGATCCTGGTGGACAAGGGCAACGAGGAGGCGGAGAAGCCCACGGTGGGCACATCGGCCTCCTCCACGGGCATTATGGCCCCCATGCTCACGTCCGTGAAGCGCCCGAAGAAGCACGAGACCCACTCGTCCCAGGGCATCGTGGTGAAGGGCGTCGACGACGTGCTCGTGCGCCTGTCGCGCTGCTGCAACCCCGTGCCCGGCGATGACATCTTGGGGTTTGTGACCCGCGGCCGCGGCGTGTCGGTGCACCGGGCCGACTGCCCCAACGCGCTCGATTTGAAGCGGCATCCCGAGCGCATCATCGAGGTGGAATGGGAGGGGACGCCCACGGCGGCCACCTACCAGGTGGAGATCTACATCGAGGCGCTCGACCGCATGAACCTGCTTCTGGATGTGACGCGCGTCATTTCCGAGATGGGCGCCAATGTGCTGTCCTGCAACACCACCACCCACCGCGATGGCATGGTGGAGATGCGCTTCCTCTTCCAGCTGTCCGACTTGGCGGTTATCGAGCGCATGACAAAGCGCCTGTCCGCCATCGACGGCGTCTTCGATGCCCGTAGAATGATGCCCCAAGGATCAAGCAAGAAAGGTTGAGAAATGGCGACGGATTTGTATGAGATCAGCGGATTGTGCGTCGATGTCGAGTATATGATCATGGGCGTGCTCGCCAACAACGTGTACATCGTATCCGACGGCGAGGGCACTATGGTGGTGGATCCGAGCTGCTCGGTCGACAAGATTCTCGCGGCCCTGGGTGACCGCAAGCTGGACGCCATCGTGCTCACCCACTCCCACTTCGACCACACCGGCGCCGCTGCTGAGCTGCGCGAGGCCACGGGCGCTCCGGTCATCGCCTCGGCCGTAGACGCGCCGCTTATTGAGGAGCCTCGCGACGAGGATCTCTCAACCCGCGGCGTTCCCTGCCCCGTGGATCGCACGGTTGCCCACGGCGATGTCGTGGAAGTGGGGAACATGAAGTGGAAGGTCATCGCGACACCCGGCCACACTCCCGGCTCCATCTGCTTGTTCGACATACCGCAGTTCGGCAACCATCCCAAGGGGCTGCCGGTGCTCATCTCGGGCGACACGCTGTTCGCCGGCACCGTCGGCCGCACCGATTTCGCAGGTGGATCGATGGCCGACATGCGCGCTTCCTTGAAGAAGCTCGCGGCCCTGCCCGATGACACGGCGGTTCTTCCCGGCCACAACAACCTCACCACCATCGGCGCCGAGCGCCGTCGCGTCTTCGCCCTCTACGGCGACCCCGAGTAGGAGCTTTTTCAAAAAAAACACAGCAGTCTGTCTTGCTGACGGCGTGTCATAGGGTAGACTTGGGCCACTGCGCATTTTCTGGGTGCAGTTTATCTGTTGGAAGGAACTCCGTGACGATCGAGTGGACCTTTTTCCTCTCCGAGCTTATGCAGAACCCCATCCTTCTGGTGGTGACCCTGCTTAATATCGGCGTTATCATCGTGAACGGCGCGACGGATGCGCCCAATGCCATTGCCACGGCGGTCTCAACCCGGGCCATGAAGCCTCGGCACGCCATCATCATGGCGGCGGTGTTCAACTTTCTGGGGCTTTTGCTCGTGTCGCTGGTCTCCACGGCGGTGGCCCATACCATTTTCTCCATGGTGGATTTCGGCGGCAACTCCCATCAGGCCCTGACGGCGCTCATGGCAGCGATGGTCGCCATTATCGTCTGGGGTGCGGCGGCCTGGTGGTTCGGCATTCCCACCTCCCAGTCCCATTCGCTCATCGCCGGCCTCACGGGGGCTGCCATCGCCGTCCAGGGCGGTCTCGATGCCATCAACGGGGCCGAGTGGATGAAGGTCATCTACGGCATTTTGCTCTCGACGCTGCTCGGCTTCGGCCTGGGCTGGCTCAACTACAAGCTCATCGGGCGGCTGTGCCGGCATGTGAACCGTCAGAAGGCGAACTCGTTCTTCAAGTGGGCGCAGATTTGCTCCGGCGCCGGCGTGGCCTTCATGCATGGCGCCCAAGACGGCCAGAAGTTCATGTCCATCTTCATGCTGGCCATCATGATGACCGCCGGCATGGGCATGGATCTTACGGGCGTGGCGATGCCCATGTGGCTCATGCTCTTCTGCGCCTTCAACATGGGCCTCGGTACGGCCGTGGGCGGCGAGCGCATCATCAAGTCCGTGGGCATGGACATGGTGAAGCTCGAGGCGTTCCAAGGATTCGCCGCCAGCCTCTCCACGTTCGTGAGTCTTATGCTCGCCACCTTCGGGGGCTTGCCGGTTTCCACGACGCACACCAACACGACGGCCATCATGGGCGTGGGGGCCGCGAAGAACCCCAAGTCCGTGAAATGGTCTATCGCCATCGATATGGTGAAGACGTGGGTGCTCACCTTTCCCGGGTGCGGCATCTTGGGCTTCGCCTGCGCCAAGTTGTTCCTTATGATCCTGTAACACGAGAAGGGAAGTCCAGTGGCCAAGAAACACAAGTACGATTACTTCGACGCCTACGAAGAGCTGTCCGATCTGGCCGTGCAAGAGGCGAGCGTCCTTGTGCGCGCCATGGAGAACTTCACCGATGCCGCCGCCCTGCGCGCGGTGCTCGATGAGGCCCATGCGCTCGAGCACGCCGGCGACATGATCAACCACGACATCTACAAGCACGTCGGCAATGATTTCATGCCGCCGTTCGATCGCGAGGACATCGTGGCTTTGGCCGGCGCGCTGGACGAGATTCTGGATGAGATCGAGGACGTGCTGCAGTACTTCTACATGTTCGACATCCATCAGATTCCCGAGGACGCCCTGCGCTTCGCCACCCTCATCCGCAAGTCGTGCAAGGCCGTGGACGCCGCCATGGAGGATTTCCGCAACTTCAAGAAGTCGAAGAACTTCAAGCAGCTGGTCATTCAGGTCTCCGACAACGAGGAAGAGGCCGACGCGCTGTACGTGGAGGTCATCCGCAACCTGCATGTGAACCACGCCGACGAGCCCATGCACGTGCTGAAGTGGTCGCGCCTGTACGCCTTCATGGAGAGCTGCTGCGACGCCTGCGAGCACACCGCCGACCTCATGAGCACGATTCTGTTGAAGAATATGTAGGCTCAGGATCGGGGAATCGGTACACCTACGTAGGGGCGGCGCTTGCGCCGCCCTTTCTGCATTGGCGGACGTTCTGGCTCGGGAGTGCCGATCGAGGCCGGCCCCTACGGGGATGTCTGCAGGCCAAGCGGCGGGCTTGTTCAGTGCGCGGCGACGGTCGCCGTATTTCCGTGCAAGATTTTTCGTTAGAGAGAGTGTGTCTGGGCGATTCGTGCAGGATTTTGCGATAGGGAGACTCTAAATCGGTTGTAGGATCGCCTCGGCCTCTCCCTATCGCAAATTCCTGCACGAATTTGGTGTACCCGGTGACGGGAGAGCGTCATGAACGCTTCTTCTGGTCGCGGGGGTTGTGCTGGGGCTTCTTCGGGTCGGGGGTTTGCGGTTCGAAGGGGTCGAAGGCCGGCTCGTCGTCGGCTTTTCGTGCCGTGTCTGCGTCGGCGCCTTCCGCGCCTTCCGCGCTCTTCGAATCCTTGGCTTCCGCGGCGGAATCCTTCACCGCCGCCTGCGGGCCGGTGCGGCGGGGCTCGTGGTCGAGGCCGATGATGCGGTAGAGCTCGTCGCGGTCGACGAACAGGCGATCGGAGGGATCGGGGGCCGGTTCGGAGGCATGCTCGTCCTCATCGGCCAGGGGCACCACGAGCTTGTCCATGAGCACGGTGGGCTGGAAGTGCTCGCCGTCGTCGTCCATCCAGCGGCCGCTCAGGCGATCGTAAAGCTTCTTGCCCTTCCTCTTGAAGCGATCGAACTTGGTTGTGCCCTGGCGCTCGCGGGCCGTCTTGCCTATGGGCACGTGCACCTTGCGCGCGATGAAGCGCATCGGTCGCGCCACGCTTTCCACCACCGTGTCCGAGTAGTCGCGGGGCGGCTTGGTGCGCCAGCCCATGATGAGGGACAGGTAGCGCAGAACCATGATGAGGCCGGCGCACAGGATGCCCGCCGCGTCGGGCAGGATGCCGTTGGCCTTCAGCGGGCAGTAGACCATGCAGCCGATGAGGGCCGCGCTGCCGTAGATGGGGCCGGTTTGGAAGGCGACGGGCGGCCGGTTCATGAGCACGTCGCGGGAGATGCCCCCGCCGATGGAGGTGATGGTGCCGAGCACTACCGAGGGGATGACGGTAAGGCCCGCCGAGAGGCTCTTCGACGCGCCGATGATGGCCCACAGGGCTACCGAGATGTTGTCCAGGAGGTCGACGATGGGGTCCAGGTAGGTGGCCAGCTTGCCGAAGTAGAACACCGCCACGCCGGCCAGGGCGCAGGAAAGGAGAAACCAAGGGCTTTGGAAGGCGTACAGGCCGTAGTTCTGCAGCAGGATGTCGCGGATGATGCCGCCGCCCATGCCGGTGATGCAGGCGATGGCCACGGTACCGAAGATGTCGTAGCGGGCGCGCACGGCGGACATGCCGCCGGACAGGCCGCCGGTGACGGTGGCGGCGAACTCGAACCAGAAGGGGAGGTCGAAGGCGGTCTCGAGGGTCATGGGCGTTCCTACCGATTCCGCACGTCGGGGACGTCGTCGCCGGCCGCGGCGTCTTCCACGGCCACGACGAGGGCCACCACGGGCTCGCCGTAGAAGTTCACGTCGGCGGTGAGGCGGTGGGAAGCGGCCAGGTCGAAGTCGTCGGCATCCATGGCCTTAATGGCGTCCAGGGCGCCTGCGCGCGCCTGGTCGTACAGATCCCAGAAGCTGGCGCGGCTGACGGCCTCGGTGGCCGGATGGCGCCAGGGAGCGCGCTCGCCGTTGGCGAAGGCGGAAGTGGCGCGCTCGGCGGCTCGGTGGCTCATGGCCCCGGTCATGGCATGGGGGCGCACGAGGCGCTCGGCAGCGGAGAGCACGGCGCGCTTGGCGCCGGTGGGGGAGTAGAGGGCCCGCTGGGCCGCGCGCTCGGCCCGCACGGCGCTTTTGAACATGCCCTTGGGCATGGCGAGGCCGAAGGCGTTGTCGACGGCTCCGGCGTACAGGCGGCCCACGGTATCCAGCATGCTGTCGCGGCCGCGCAGCACCGAGGTGGCGGGGTGGTAGGTGGCCACGGTCTCGCCGCGCTTGGCCGTCAGCACAAGCTCGTCCAGCTCGGTCTCGATAACGGCGTGCACCTCATGGGCGTCCTCGGCCGCGAGGCCTTCCACGCCGGCGCCGCACAAGGCGTTCACCTGGCTTATGACGAGTGGATGCACCGTGCTGTCCAGCAGGTAGTGGCACACGTAGCCCAGCGCGTAGGCGCGTCCGACGGAGCGCTCCTGCGCCGGCAGCTCGCGCACAGCGCTCTTCAGGGCCACGAGGAATTCTGCCGGGCGCGCCCGATGCAGCGTTGAGGCCAGCTTTCCCACGCGGCGGTAGCGCGGATCGGGCGCGACGAAGAACAAAGGATCGGGGCCCTGGTTGCCCAAAAGGAAGGCCTCGGCCGCATCGCGGGAGCCCCCGATGGTATCGAAGGTCTCGCCGTACACGTCTTTCCCGAACAGGTCGTGCGTGATGATGGCCGGCATGGCTTCTCCTCTCCGATGGCGTTGCCCGATGTTGAATGCAAAGCGATCATGATAGGTACACAGGCCATCATAAACAATGGTGCGGCCGCCAGCGGACGGTGGGTGTCGTCCGTCGGAAAACCGACATACTAGGTAGATGGAGCAGACGGCGTTCCTGTGGCGGGACGGACGGCGTCACCTGGCGGGGTGGACGGCGCCACGTGGCGGGGTGGCCGGCGTCCCCGGTCCGGACGGCCGCTCGCCGCCCGTGGCCGCTGATGGCATTCCAACCGAAGATGCGCCCGTACGGGCTGCGCTCGCCCTCATTGACCTTGCAACTTTGCTATAGTGGTGCCCACTTGCATTTTCGACTAGTTCCGTATCGAAGGAGAGCAAGCGCAATGGCTCTGATCGTCGCGAAATTCGGGGGCACGTCGGTCGCCTCCCCCGAGCGCATCAAAAACGTCGCCAAGCGCCTGGTGGGCATGCGCCAGCGCGGGGACGAGGTGGTGGCCGTGGTGTCTGCCATGGGCAAGACCACCGACGAGCTCATGGGGCTCGCCTCCGCCATCACGACGGCGCCCCCGGCCCGCGAGCTGGATCGGCTGCTGTCCACCGGCGAGCAGGTTTCCATGACGCTTCTGGCCATGGCCATCGAGGCTTTGGGCTACAAGTCCATCAGCTTCACCGGACGCCAGGCGGGCATCGAGACCAACGGCACGCACAACAAGGCGCGCATCGTGAAGGTGCACAACGAGCGCATCTTAGACGCGCTGGACGACGGCGCCATTCCCGTGGTCGCCGGGTTCCAGGGTATCGATGCCAACGGCGACATCACCACGCTCGGTCGCGGCGGGTCGGACACGACGGCGGTGGCCATCGCTTGGGGCATTAATGCCGACGTCTGCGAGATCTACTCCGATGTGGATGGTGTCTACACCACCGACCCGCGCATCGCGCCCCGGGCCCGCAAGCTCGATTCCATCTGCTATGACGACATGCTGGAGCTCTCCAGCGCCGGCTCAGGCGTGCTGCAGAGCCGCGCGGTGGAGTTCGCCCGCAAATGGAAAGTGGTCATCCATTCCCGCTCCGCATTCTCGGAGGCCGAGGGAACCTATGTCAAGGAGGAGTACGAAATGGAAGAAGCCGTCATCACCGGCATCGCCAGCGACACGTCGGAAGTGAAGGTGACCATACGCCAGGTGCCCGACGCGCCGAACGTGGCCGCCCGCGTGTTCGGGGCGCTGGCCGCTGCCAACGTGAACCTGGACATGATCATCCAGAATGTGTCCGAGGCCGGCTTCACCGACATCTCCTTCACGACTCCTGGGGCCGATCTGCCCCGCGCCAAGGAGACCATGGAGCGCATCGTGCCCGAGATCGGCGCTCGCGAGTTCATCGTCGACGAGGACATCGCGAAGGTGTCGCTGGTGGGCACGGGCATGAAGTCCTCTCCGGGTGTGGCCTCGCGCACGTTCCAGACCTTGGGCGACAACAACATCAACATCGTGGCCATCTCCACGTCGCCCATCCGCCTGTCCATGATCGTGGACGCGGCCCAGGCAGTACAGGCCGTCCAGTGCCTGCACACCGCCTTCGGGCTCGATTCCGACGACGTGTTCGTGGAAACCCAGCTTTCAGCGGAAGAGATCGCCGCCAAAATGAAGAAAGGACGTTAAATGACCTGGACGAAGGAAATGCCGGCAAATCCTGTGGTGGCCGTAGCGGGAGCGACGGGTGCGGTGGGACAGGAGTTTCTGCGCGTGCTGCATGACGTGGACTTCCCGGCGAGTGAGGTTCGCGCTCTTGCGAGCGCGCGCTCGGCTGGCAAGAAGGTGCCCTTCGAGGGGTGCGGACTCGTGCCGGCCGGCGAGCTTACCGTGCAGGAGATGACGCCGGAGTCCTTCGAGGGCGTCGACATCGCGCTGTTCTCGGCCGGCGCCTCCGTGTCCAAGGAGATGCGCGAGGCGGTCACCGCCGCCGGTGCCGTGATGATCGACAACTCCAGCGCCTTCCGCATGGATGAGGACGTGCCCCTGGTGGTGCCCGAGGTGAACCCGCAGGATGTGGCGTGGCATAACGGCGTTATTGCGAACCCGAACTGCTCCACCATCCAGATGGTCGTCGCGCTGAAGCCGCTCTACGACCTCTCTCCCATCAAGCGCGTCGTGGTGTCCACCTACCAGGCCGCTTCCGGCGCCGGCGCGCCGGCCATGGCCGAGCTGTACGACCAGACCCGCGCTTTCCTGGACGGCACTCCCGAGGACGAGCTGGAAATCTCCGCCTTCGCCCACCGCATCGCCTTCAACACCATTCCGCATATCGACGTCTTTTTGGATGACGGCTCCACCAAAGAGGAGTGGAAGATGGTCGTCGAGACCAAGAAGATCATGGGCGACCCCGCCATCGAGGTGGCGGCCACGTGCGTGCGCGTTCCCGTGCTGCGCTGCCACGGCGAGGCCATCAACGTGGAGTTCGCCGACGAAGTGACCGTGGAGGCGGCCCGCGCGGCGCTCGAGGCGGCCCCCGGCGTGGAGGTGATGGACGACACTGCGAACAAGGTGTACCCGATGCCGGGCCTGCTCGCCGGCACCGACGGCACCTTCGTCGGACGTTTGCGCAAGGATCCGACCGTGCCCCACGGCATCGCCTTCTGGGACGTGGCCGACCAGATCCGCAAGGGCGCGGCCCTGAACGCCGTGCAAATCGCCCAGCTGCTCCTGCCGTAGAGCACGTGTCGTTCCGAGCAAGCGAAGCGAGCCGGAGAATCCTCCAATGGAGCCCCACTTCGGGGCTCCGTTTTCTATTCAGGCTCGAGATCTGCGTCGCCTGTGGAACGCATTGGGCAGTCGTCGGCTTCCTGCGGACGGCTCGTTCCCAGCAAACTGATGCTCGGTGTTTGAAAGGTGCTTTTCTGCATGAGATTGACGGTTATGAGCGTCTCGAGATGTGCTTGTAAATTATCGCGTCAACATTTTCATCCAGCTCAGTTCGCTGACCAGGTATTTTGTTAAAACCACTCGCGGCCCTATTCTTTACCGAGACACCTAGACGCTCATAACCGTCAATCTCGTGCAAAATGAGGCGTCCCCGTTGACCAAGCCCATTAGGCAACCTTTCATACGGGTACTCAAGACCCCAGGATAGTCATTGTGCTGCAGTCCCCGTAAATGGAAACAAGCTGAAGGGGGCCGAGGTTTCCAAGAGGACTAGAATGCCCAGGTTTCATTCTCGAAAAGCGAAAGCGAAGTCATCCCAAAGACAACTATTTTGCTCAGGAATGTCCATTCAGCAGATTTGTCGTGCCAGCCATCAACGGCGCCCGAAATTTGTTATCTTGCAGCGCATGGAAGTGATCTTCAGTCATACAACAGCTTTGGATCTTCTCAGGATCTGGTCGTGCAACCATCCTCTGGCTTTGCGTGCCTTCCACGATCTGCGTTCGCGTGATGTGGGGCACCTTCCTTCTTCCCATTTGAAGGGCTTCAGCTCGCTTGCTCATGCTGCTGATACCGAGGCTGCTGTTCGTGCAGCCATCGAGAGTGCGAAAAGGCCCAGCCTGAAGCGAATGCTCGAAGAGCTATGGGACAACGCCACGGTCGAGCGCCCTCTCCATGTTCTCGCGCGGCCGAAAGAGGGGCGCCATCCTACGAAGCGCGTTCGCTTCCATCAGATTGCGGTGCCTCTGCCACGCGGAGCCTTTCTGGAGATTGCTCCAGGTATTGCCCTGTGCTCCCCGGAGCTCGTATTTGTTCAGATGGCCGAGTCCCTCTCTGCCGGTGAGCTCATTGCCTTGGGCTATGAGCTCTGCGGGTGCTACCCTTTGGATGCAGGACGGTCGAGTGCACTTGTGCGGACGCAGCTTGCAACGCCAGGGCGACTTGCTGCGTTCGCGAAGCGCGCCGAGCGCATTAAGGGGTCGAAGAAAGCGCGCTCCATCATTCCTTTCCTTTGCGCGAAATCAGCATCGGTGAAAGAGACTGAAATGGGCGCGCTGCTCCTTACGCCGATGCGCCGTGGCGGTTTGGGGCTGCCTCCCGCACTTGCTAACGAGCCCGTCGCTCTTTCAGATAAGGCAGTGCGCATCGCGCGGGGTGATCGGGTGGTCTGCGACTTTCTGTGGCCGCAGACGCGTGTCGCGGCGGAGTACGACGGTCTCGCCTTCCATGGTGAGCGACATCAGCAGGCGCGCGATTCTCGGCGCCGCGATGCCCTGCTTGCCGACGGCTTCGACGTCGTGACGGTCACGTCCTCGCAGATCGATAGCGTCTCCGAGTTCATCGAGATAGCCGATGCCCTTTCGCGCAAAACAAGAGGCAGAGCTCCTGCGCGCCCCGCCTCGTTTCTCGACCGCCACCTGCAGCTTCGTCATGAGCTGCGTGCGTTCCATCATCAGCACTTCCCACCAGCCCATCCTTCGGAAGAAGGCGAGGCCTAGCTCGTATTCGCGGGTTGCAGTGTTAGTAGGGGCGGGGGCCCTGCTTCTAGGACGGCGATACTTCTCTAGGATCTCCTTGCTTCCGAGGATGCAGCTTGGCGGCCGGGCGGTGTGAAGTAAACCGTGGTAGAACCTCTTGAAGGGCATTTTGAACTGCAGCCCTCTGATTGGAGAATGAGAGCCTGATGAGCCGCGTTCCGTTCCAAGTGCTTGTTTTCCTGCGAAGGCTTGATGCCAACGGCCCTGAATACCTGGTATTGAAGCGTGCCGATCTGTCAGTTTGGCAAGGCGTCGCCGGCGGCGGGGAGGGCGACGAACCACCCCGCGAGGCTGCAATTAGGGAGACGATGGAGGAGGTGGGGGTCAGCGTGACTAGGCTGATCGATCTTGAGTCTGTCGCCATGGTTCCCGTTCTCGATGTGGTGGGCTGCTATCGATGGGGCGATGATGTTCTGGAGATTCCGGAGTATGCATTCTGCGTTGATGTTGATACTAGCGTCGTCGTTCGGCTTAGCGAAGAGCATGCGGAATACCGATGGTGCTCGGCGCGCGAAGCGCTTGATCTGCTGGAGTGGGATTCGAACAGGAAGGCGCTTTGTGTGGCTGAGGCAAGGATGACCATTGAGGCTCCGGTCGGCGAACTGCCTGAAATTGCAGCAGATTGACGGTTATGAGCGTCGCTGGTTAAGGCCTGAGCCTGTGTCCGTCTGTCTAAAGGCAACCGATCTGGGGTTTTGTCAACGACGCCCCGTGAAGCGCCTCGGGGGTTCGCCCCCCAGACGCTCATAGCCGTCAATCTCGTGCAGAAATCAAGGGGTTCGTTGACCGAGTGGGCCGTCAGCTGTCCAGGTCGTTGCGGTATACGGCGCGGACGAGGTATTCCACGTTGCCCTCGGGACCGGTGATGGGGGATGTGGCCACGCCGGTTGCATCGAATCCGGCGGCGGCGAGGGCGGCCTTCACCTCTTCCACGGTGCGCAGCCGCACGGCCTCGTCGCGGACGACGCCGCGGTCGGTCTCGTCGTGGGCTGATTCGAACTGCGGCTTCACTAGGCCGATGAAGATGGTGTCCGGTCGGCTGAAGCGGGGGAAGAGGGGAGCGAGCGCCGCCAGGCCGATGAAGGACACGTCGATGACGATGAGATCGAAGGGCGCGCCGAGCTCGGCGGGATCGGCGTCCTTGATGTTCGTGCGCTCGAAGACGGCCACGCGCGGGTCTTGGCGGATCTTCCAGGCGAGCTGTCCGTAGTTCACGTCGAGGGCCGCCACGCGCGAGGCGCCGGCCTGCAGCAGGCAGTCGGTGAAGCCGCCGGTGGACGAGCCGATATCCAGGCAGTTCATGCCGGCGACGTCCTGCTTGAACGCGTCAAGCGCCCCCTGGAGCTTCTTGCCGCCGCGGGAGACGAATTGCTTGCGGCCGCGAATAAAGATGTCGGCCGTGGGCGCGACCTTTATCGCGGCGCTCGTGGCGTACATGTCATCTACCCGCACCTCGCGCGCCATGACGGCGCGCAGCGCGGCATCACGATCGGGGAACTCCCCTCGCTCTACCAACAGGTCGTCCAGGCGCATTTTTTTGGGCTTAGCATTCATAGCGAGCATTATACGCGAGAGGGGCGCGCAGGGCTCGCGCGTCGGCGATTGCCCTTGCTGCGGTGCAGTCGCGATGGTGGGAGTGGGCTTCGGCGATAAGGACGCAAGCCGCGCTGGGTGGAGCGCGAAATCGACGCATCTTTTAGCGCATCAGCAGCTCGCGGCTTGTGGAAGAGAGCTGATTCGCAAGAGCCTTACGGTCGATGCCCTTCAGTTGCGCGATGCCGGAAAGGGCGTTGTTCAGCTCGGCGCGCCAAACTTCGGCGGGTAGGTTGTCGTCCTTGCGGGCGGGCATGTCGGTCTCCAGGAGCAGCTGACCTAGGGGAATCTGCCGGGCGTATTCGCGTCCACGCCGCGAGGCCAGCATGCGCGGCCCTACCGAGAAGAAGCAGCCGAGTTCGACGGCTCGATGCAAATCGTCGGAAGTGCCCGAGAACCAGTGGAAGATCACGTGATGCAGCGCAAAGGCGCCGGCTTGTTCGAGCGCATCGAGTGCCGCAGCGGCGGCATTGACGGCGTGGATGGAGATGAGCTTCGGCGCAGTGTCGGTGGTGCTGCGGACGGGAGCGCCACCTATGGGCGGGCTCGCCTGGAGGTTCGTGGTTGCGGTACGGGTTCGGCCTTGCCCGCTGGTTGCTGCTGCGCTTTCGGGGTCGATAGATGCTAAAGACGATACAGGCTCGTTGCATGCGGCCAGAATGCAGGCGAAAGCGCTCGTCTGCAGGGCACGGCTCTCTTCCGTATCGCGCGGGCCGGCGAAGTCGAGCCCGATCTCCCCGATGAATCGGGTCGTGCGCGCAAGCTCGCAGAACCGGGCCAGCTCGGTTTCGCCCACGCGCCCGTCGGCGATCCACCAAGGGTGCGCGCCCAACCCGAGGGCGACATTCGACGCGTCGGCCAAGATGAGTTGCAGCTGTTCGTATTCCGCCGGTTCCACCGTGCACGAGAAAGCGCCGATGCCCGCCTCCGCGCCGTCTTTGGCCGTTGCATCGGGGGAGGGGGCAAATCCCAAATGGCAGTGCATATCGTAAAGTGTTTCCATGAGGGTAGAATACCAGCCCCCTTGCCGATTGTGAAGGATGTCGCGCTTTCGTTTGACGCCGTTGGCGCTTCCTCCGCGGCGCGACGGCGCAATCGAACGCGATTGGGGATCTGCCTCTGTACGCCATAGGGTGGTTTGTCGAGTCTCGGGTTGCTGGTTAGGTATAATGCTTCGACAAGCGTCGATCGCAGAGAAGAGCAGAAGCCTATGTCTACTATCGCGAATATCATTTGGATTATCTTCGGTGGCCTGTTTACGGCCATTGCGTGGTGCTTGGCGGGAATTATTTTCTCCATCACCATCATCGGCATTCCGCTGGGGCGGCAGTGCTTCAAGATGGCCTCGCTGACCCTGGCGCCCTTCGGCAAGAGCATCGTTTACGGCGGAGGCGCTCCGTCGCTTATCGCCAACATCTTCTGGTTGATTTTGGCCGGGTTGCCCATGGCCTTTTCCTATGCGTGTTTGGGCGTGGTCTACTGCATCACCGTGATCGGCATCCCCGTCGGCCTGCAGTGCTTCAAGATGGCGAAGCTCTCCCTGCTGCCCTTCGGCGCGCAGGTGGTTTGAAGCTAAGCCGCTTCCGGGTTCTCGTTGGCGCCGAGGTCCTCGGGGACGGTCTGTTCCTCGAACTCGGTCTGCTGCACCTTTTCGGCCTGGGTGGGGTTCATCCAGTCGCCGTTGGCGGCAAAGGCTATGACGAGCCCGATGACGGCTACGATGGCGATGATAATCCAGATGAGGCCCGGGTGCTTGCGCGTGTTCGCTTTCGGGCCGCCGCGATCGACTTCGAATTCCTGCATGGCAGGAAACTCCGGATCGCTCGCGGAAGATTCCAGGACGTCGGGCTCCTCTGCGGCCAAGGGGTCGCGCTCGGCGAAGGTCTCGTGGTGCGTGCGGCCCTCGCGGTCCTGCTCGTGCTCGTTGTGCTTGTGCTCGCTCATGGTGCGTCCTCTCTCATCGGATGCGCTATCGGTTTCTCGCGAGTTCTCGTGCTCTTCAAGCGCGCTCGCGCATCGCGTTTCTTCCATGGTAGGGCGCTTGGGGGCGAAGAGTTCCTTGGCGGGCCATGGGAAAGGAATTGTTGGGCAAATTGGTTCGCTTTCGTTGAAATTCCCCCTCGGGGGATGATGCCGCTGGCCGCTGCGGGATGATGCTGCAGCGGCGCGGCTGGCTATGGTGGGGGAGAAGAGGTTTCGCCCTGACGGGCGGAAAGCGTTTCGCGAGAAAGAGGAATTCCCCATGACTGAAACTTCCCTTGCGGCCCGGGATCGCCGGACGACAGCGGCGGCGGCCCGCGCCCTAGGTGCCGCGCTGCTCGTTTTGCTGCTGACCGTCGCTGCGGCAGCCGCCGTTTCTGCCCTAACTGGCTGCGCGGCCGAAGAGCCGACGAGCGAAAAAGATGCGGCAGGGGTCGCCACCAGCGATGCCGATGGCGCTATCGTCGTCGCATCGGCCTTATGCAGCGAGCCCTACGAGCAAGCTACCAGCACCAACCAGATCGGCTTCACCGTCGAGCTGCTTCGGCTCATCGGCGAAAAATCGGATCGCGAGATCCAATTCACCAAAGCGGTCAACCATAAGGATGCCGAGCAGAACATCACGGCGGGGCTGCCGGGAGATGTGGCGGCCAAGGTTGCCGCGGGCGATGCCGGCCTCGGGGCTTCCTCCATCACGACGGCCGATGCCCTTGAAGGAGTTGTATTCAGCGATCCTTACCTGCATGCCGATTTCTCGGTGCTGACGAAGATGGACACCGGCTACGACGACCTTGCCAGCATTCAAGGAGACGGCATCGTGGTGGCGGTGCAGGGCGATCCCGCCATTGCCGCCTGGGTGGCCGAGAATCTGCCTGCCGCCCAGGTTGTCACGTTCGACGCGGGCGTCGATGCCCTTATGGAGCTGAACTCCGAGCGCGCTCAGGCCGCCATTGTGGACGAGCCGCGCTACCTCCGCTACGTGCAGGTGAAGGAGCCGCATCTGCAGGCCGTGGAGACCATTGCGTCCGACAAGGACTATGCTTTCGTCGTCGCCGCAGGCAACGACGAGCTGTTGGCGACGGTGAACGAGGCCCTGGCGGCGCTTAGGGCTGACGGCTCATACGACGAGCTGTGCGAGAGCTGGTTCGGGGCTGCACCCGAGCGAGGCACGGCCACACGATCAGCAGGCGAGGCGGTGCAGGACTCGACCGGCGCCTAGCTGTCCCGAAAGCATCCCTTCGCCGGTTATTTTTCGGCAAGGCCGTGAAACCTTCGTGACCTATGGTTCCAGAAACGCACTGGCAAGCTAGAATAGTCGAGCCGCTCGATCGGGCGGCTCTTTTCATGCCTGCGACGGCAGTGTAGCTGCTGGCTTTCGCGGGATATCGCGCTCCGACGAACCGCCCGCGCGCTGCGAGCGGGCCGCGCGGGGCACCTGAAACGAGACGACGGCAAAGGACGAACCGTGCCCATCGACATCGACACCTTAAACGGCCCCCAGCGAGAGGCGGTCGTTACCACCCAAGGACCGCTTCTGGTGCTGGCCGGCGCCGGCTCCGGCAAGACGCGCGTGCTCACGTACCGCATCGCCAACATCCTGGAGCAGGACCTGGCAGCTCCGTGGGAGATCCTCGCCATCACCTTCACCAACAAGGCGGCCGCCGAGATGCGCGAGCGTCTGGCGCAGCTCGTGGGCACGCGCTCGCGAGGCATGTGGGTGTCCACCTTCCACTCCATGTGCGTGCGCATGCTGCGGGCCGACGCCGAGCGGCTGGGCTTCACGAAGAACTTCACCATTTACGACACGGACGATTTGAAGCGGCTGTACAAGGACATCATGGCCGAGCTGAACATCGACCCGAAGCGCTTTCCCGTGAACCAGCTGATGAACCGCATCTCCCAGGCGAAGAACGACCTCGTTACCCCCGGTAACTTCGACGCGCACGACCCGGTGGGGAAGGTGGCCGAGCGCGTGTACGAGCGGTTGCAGGAGCGCCTGCGCGCAGCCAACGCCTTCGACTTCGACGACCTTCTTTTGTACGGCTACCTGCTGCTGAAGAACCACGCGGACGTGCGCGAGGCCTATCAGGACCGCTTCCGCTACCTCATGGTGGACGAGTACCAGGACACCAACCGCGCCCAGTACGCCATCACTCAGCTGCTCGCCGCCAAGCGCCGCAACATCATGGTGGTGGGCGACGACGACCAGTCCATCTACTCCTGGCGCGGCGCCGATCTGCGCAACATCCTGGAGTTCGAAAGCGACTACCCGGAAGCCAAGGTGGTGAAGCTCGAGCAGAACTACCGCAGCGTGGGCAATATCTTGGCGGCGGCCAACGCCGTCATCGCGAACAACCAGCACCGCAAGGAGAAGCGCCTGTTCACGGACTCGGGCGACGGGGAGAAGATCTCGGTGTATCTGGCCACCGACGAGCGCGACGAGGGCCGCTGGATCGCCGGGGAGATCGACCGGCGCCGCAGTGAGGGTACCTCCTACAACAACATGGCCGTGTTCTACCGCACCAACGCCCAGTCGCGCATGCTCGAAGATATGCTGCTACGCGCCGGCGTGCCCTACCGCATCGTCGGGGGCACGCGCTTCTTCGATCGCGCCGAGATCCGCGACGTCATGGCGTACCTCACGCTGGTGGTAAACCCCGCCGACGACATCGCGGCCAAGCGCGTCGTCAACGTGCCGCGCCGCGGCATCGGCAAGACCACCATCGAGCGCATCGACCAGTACGGCCGCGAGATGAACATGCCGTTTCTCACGGCGGCCGAGCTGGCGGTGGTCGATCCGGACATCCGCGCCTCCACCCGCAATGCCGTGGGGGAGTTCATCCAGGTCATCAAGGACGGCGCCACCTACGGGGGCGATCTGCGCAAGGTCGTGGAGATGATCATCGACAAGGCCGGCCTCATTCGCGCCCTGCAGGACGAGGGTACCGACGAGGCGCGCGGGCGCGTCGAGAACATCCAGGAGTTTCTGGGCGTTGTGGACGAGTTCGTGCAGACCCACGATGCGGAGGAGTCCGACTTCGCCGCGCCGACGGTGGGCGAGGACGAGTCCGCCGAGCCCGTGCGCGTGCTGCGCGGCGACTCGCTGGCCGACTTCATCGAGTGGGTGCGGCTGCGTACCGACTTGGACACGGTGACCGAGGACGGGCAGGCCGTCACCCTCATGACCGTGCACTCGTCCAAGGGCCTGGAATTCGACTGCGTCTGGGTGGCCGGCATGGAGGAGACTCTGTTCCCCCACATGAACTCCGTGGGCGACGCGGCGGCCGTGGAAGAGGAGCGGCGCCTCGCCTACGTGGCCATCACCCGCGCCCGCAAGCGCCTGTGCCTTACCTGCGCCCAGCAACGGCAGATCTTCGGCCAGACGCACGCGAACCCCGTCTCACGCTTCATCGGCGAGATCCCCAGCGAGCTGCGCCAGACGAGCGGGCTGGGCTCGGCGGGCTTTTCCGGCACCGGCTGGGAGAAGCGCGGCAGCCGCCGGGGCATCGCCGGTTCGGGCACCGAGGCGGGGGAGGGCCGCGTGTTCGGTCGCTCGAGTGCCTCGGGCGCTCAGGGTCGCTCGTTCGCCGAGTACCGCGCGGCCACGGGTACGGGGCGTGCGGCGGGCAGCATCGGCGGCGCATCCCGCGCAGGCTCGGGCCGCATCGGTGCGGGGGCGAACCCGAACGCGGGGAAGAAGGAGGGCGCCCGGGCCACCTTCGCAGCGGGAGATGCCGTGGATCACAAGACCTTCGGTCGCGGCACCGTCGTGAAGGTCGACGGCGACACCCTGCACGTCAAGTTCGCCAAGACCGGCCAGACCAAGAAGCTGCTGAAAGACTACGCCCCCATTGTGAAGATCGGGTAGGCGCCCTGCCAAAAAGACGGCGGCCCGGATCGCGTCGATCTGGGCCGCCGTGCTGGAAGCGTCTGTCGCGTTACCCTAGCACCCCGCGCAGAAGGCGCAGGCGGAAGGGGCCTTGGCGATGCCGCCGAGGGCCGTCTCGCGCAGCTCGGGGGGAAGGCCCCGGCCCACCTCGTCCATGACGGCCACGGCCTCGTCGAAGCTGATGAGGTTCTGGACGCCGGAAAGGGCGATCTGGGCGCTGACGAAGGCGACGGAGGCCGCCGTGGCGTTGCGCTTCTGGCAGGGCACTTCCACAAGGCCCCCCACCGGGTCGCATACCAGGCCGAGCAGCGACATCATCACGTTCGCGCCGGCGGCCAGGCAGCGGTCGGGGGCACCGCCCGCAAGCGCGACGGCCGCCGCGGCCGCCATGGCCGCCGCGCTTCCCACCTCGGCCTGGCAGCCGCCCTCGGCGCCGGACACGCTGGCGTTGCGGGCGATGAGGTAGCCCAGGCCCGCGGCGGTGAGGATGCCCTCGCGCAGCTGGTCGTGGGAGAAGCCGCGCTCGTCGCGCAGGGCCAGAAGCACGCCGGGGAGCACGCCGGCCGAGCCCGCGGTGGGGGTGGCCACGATGACGCCCATGCGCCCGTTGGTCTCCAGGGTCGCCAGGGCGTACTGGGCCGCCCGGGCCGCCAGGGGATCTACCAAGCGGTGCCGGGGATCGGTATCTTCCAAAGCCGCCCGCAGTTTCGCCGCCTCGCCGCCGATGAGGCCGCCCACGGAGGGCTGCGGGTTACCCAAGGGCTCGGTGGCGGCGTTGCCCATCACTTCCAGAACGCGATCGAGATAGGCGTCGATGCCGGCCTCGGTGCCCTGCTTGGCGCACAGTGCCTCCTCGCGGGCGCGGAAGGCTTGGGCGATGGTGACGTGCTCGCGCTCGCACAGCGCCAGAAGCTCCTCGCCGGATGCGTAGTCCCAGCGGGCGAACCGCTCCTCGGCATCCTCGGGCACGGGCACCTCCTCGCCGTCGCCGGCGCAGGTGGCGGGTACGACGCGCGCGTTGATGATGTCCGGGTGGTCCATCAGAAGCTCGCGCACGCTCGCATCCACGGCGCTATCGGTCTCAAGGACGGTGTAGGCGTCGCCGCGCTTGGCCGTGCGGTGCAGGTTCGCGTTGGCGATGTTGATGCCGCAGTCGGCCAGCACGCCGGCGATGTGGGCGAGCACCCCGCGCTCATCGCGCTGGTGCACGACCACGCTCGTGCGTTCCCCGGTGATGTCCACGTCGATGCCGTTGATGCGCCGAATGACCGCCGCGCCGCCCCCGATGGAGACGCCCCGCATCTCCAGGGTGCGCCCCTCGCGGCTCTCGCAGCGGATGTCCACGGTGTTGGGGTGCGCCACCTCGGTGGTCGTGTCCCAGACGATGTCCACCTGCACGCCGGCTGCCTTCGCCAGGGCGAAGGCGTCGGCCACGCGCGGGTCGTCGGTCGCAAGCCCCAGGATGCCGGCCACCAGCGCCTTGTCGGTGCCGTGGCCGGATCCGGTGGCGGCGAAGGAGCCGTACAGGGTGAAGACGGCGCGTTCGGGCTGCTCGCCGAAGAGCTTCCGCGCCATGGAGGCGAGGGCCAAAGCCCCCGCCGTATGCGAGCTGGACGGTCCCACCATGATGGGGCCGATAATGTCCCTCAGACCATAGGTTTTCACAAGAGCTCCTTTCGCGTTTCCCATCCGCAGAGCAGTTCAGGGCTTCATTTCATCGAAGAAGCCTATCATAGCCCATCGCCTAACGGGCGCAGAGGCGCTATACTGCCTCAAAACCGTAAGTTGGTGAGAAAGGGGAACCTTCATGTCTTCCAAAATCCTCGTCGTGGGCCATCGCAACCCCGACAACGACTCCATCGCCGCAGCCGTGGGCTACGCGCATCTGAAGAATGCGCTGGCCGCCCGCGACGGCGAGGCCGACGCCGTCGAGTACGTGCCCGCCCGTCTGGGGCCGCTGCCGGTGGAAAGCGCCTGGATTCTGGAGCAGAACGACATCGCCGAGCCGGTGCTCATCGAAAACGTGAACCCTGTCGAGCGCGATGGCGAGGAAGTCAAGCAGAAGGTCATCCTCGTGGATCACAACGAGATCGGCCAGGCGGCCCCGGGTATCGAGAACGCCGATGTCGTCGAGATCATCGACCACCATCGCATCGCCGATGTTTCCACGGCCAACCCCATCCTCTTTTTGAACCTCCCCATCGGCTCCACGGCCACCATCGTCACGCTTCAGTTCCGCCAGACCGGCATCGAGCTGCCCGATTCCATCGCCCGCGTGCTCCTGTCGGCCATCCTCACCGACACGGTCATCATGAAGTCTCCCACCTGCACCCAGGTGGACGTCGACCAGGTGAACTTCCTCGCCGACAAGCTCGGCATCGACGCGGTGGAGTACGGCATGGACATCTTCCGCACCCGCGGCGGCGAGGACAAAATGCCCATCGCCAAGTTGGTCGAGGCCGATTCCAAGGAGTTCAAGGTCAACGACGACGTGACGGTGCTCATCGCCCAGCGCGAGACGGTAGACCTCCCGACCGTGATGGCCCGCGAGGCGGAGATTCGCGATCACATGAAGAAGCTCGTGGAAGACAACGGCTACGAGTTCGCCCTGCTGCTCGTCACTGACATTCTGGCCGAGGGCTCGCAGTTCATCGTGGAGGGCGACCCGGCCCGTGTGAACCGCGTCTTCGAGATCGAGTGCTGCGAGGGCGGCAACTGGATGCCCGGCGTGCTGTCCCGCAAGAAGCAGGTGGCGGCCCCCATTCTTGCCTCGTAATAATTCCTTGAGGAATTATTACGCGACGCTGCGGGTCCGACAGGCACCTGGCCTTGCCCCTTGTTTTTGCCACGGCGCGGCACGAAGGCCGCTTGGGCAAAAGGCGGGGCAAATCCAGGCACCTGTCGGACCCTCGCTGTTTTCCTTGGGCGCATCCCTGCGACAAAAAATTTAGAAATTTTGAAAGAAGGACCCTTATGAACCCCGATCGCGTGCTTGAATCGTTTTTGGAAATGGTGGCCATCGAGAGCCCGTCATGGCACGAGGCTCCCATGGCAGCTTATTGTGCAGAAAAACTGGCGGAGATGGGATTCACGGTCACCTTCGACGCTTCTGCGGCGGAAACGGGGTCGGATACGGGCAACCTCATCGCGCATTTGCCCGGCACGGTGCCGGGGCGCATCGGATTCTCGGCGCATCTGGACACGGTGAAGCCCTGCGCGGGCATCGAGGCGGTCATCGAGCAGCGCCATATCTGCGACGACATCACCTGCCGCATGGCCGAGGTCGTTTGCTCGGCGGGGGAGACGATCCTCTCGGCCGATGACAAGGCCGGCATCGCCGCCATTTTCGAGGGGCTGCGCTCGGTGCTGGAGTCCGGCACGCCCCGGCCCGACATCACGGTGCTGCTCACCACCTGCGAGGAGCAGAGCCTACTAGGGGCCGGTGCCTTGGCCGAGGGCGCGCTCGCGTGGCCGAAGGATCTGCCGGCGGCTACCCCGGAAGCCGAGCGCGACGGACGTTTCCCGCTGTTCGTGCTCGATGCGGACGGGGCGCCGGGCACCATCATCATGGGCGCGCCCTACCACTGGACGCTGCGCGCTCGCATCGAGGGCCGTGCCGCCCATGCCGGCGTGGAACCGGAGGAGGGCGTCTCCGCCATTCAGATCGCCGCAGCCGCCGTGGCCGCCATGCCGCTTGGGCGCATCGACGAGTGCACCACGGCCAACGTCGGCCGCATCGAGGGCGGCGTTGCCGTGAATATCGTGCCCGTCGTCGTGACGCTCATGGGGGAGTGCCGTTCGCTGTACGAGGATCGCGTGCTCGCCCAGCGCGATGTCATGACCTGCGCCTTGGAAGAAGCCGCCGCCCGCTTCGGCGGCCAGGTGGAAGTGGCCTGGGAGCTGGACTACCCGGCTGTCGTGCACGAGCCCGGCGACGCCATCGTCGCGCATTTGGAGGCCGCTGCGGCCACTTGCGGTCTTGAGTCCCGCCACGCCACCTCCGGCGGCGGGGCCGACGCGAACATCCTCGGCACGAAGGGCGCCGACGCCATCACCCTCGGCATCGGCATGACCAACTTCCATTCCGTCGACGAGTATATAGAGGTAGCCGACCTCCAGAACATGGCCCGCTACGTCGAGGCCATCATCGCCGAGTACGCGATGTAACTTTAGAAGCGACCCCGTAGGGGGCGACCTTGGTCGCCCCTCTCTGCAACGGCAGACTTTTCCGGCAGGGAGAGCCTTGTCCCGGCACCTGTGGGGACAAGGCTCGGATTTTGGCAGATGCGGGTACCAGACCGCCTGTTTTGCCAGGCGCAGGGAACCAAACCGCTCGTTTTGGCTGAACTGCGACAAGCCATCTACCAGGCATTATAGGAAGTTTTCCCAGATCAGAGCTTCGGGCGAAACTGGAGGTTTGGTACCCGTGGACTGCCAAAATCCGAGGTTTGGTATCGTCTAAGACAAGATCGCGTGAAAGGCTATGCTTCAGTTTCCGGTATGCGTAGGGATGCGCGTCGGGCTCGCTCTTCGACGAGATCGCCAAAGACGCTGCGAGCAAACTCAAATTCGTTTTCGTGGCGACGCAAGAAGTTGCGCATGCGCAGGTAGTCGCGCACTTCTACGGCGTCTTCGCTCTCGTCCTCCATGACTTCTTGGGCGAAGGCGCGGGCGCGTTCGATGGAGTCGGCGTCGTCGGTTTCGAGTTCAGCCACATATTGCGTGCGTTCGCCTGCTGGCGCGTAGAACAGGAAAAGGTTGGTGAACTTCCCTTGAGGTCCCTCGGAGAGGCCTTGGGCGGCCTTCTGCTCCGCAGCGGCGCGATCGACGAGAATCTTGCCGTTGTCGCGGCGGCCGGGCAGCACGCCCGAGGCCACCATGGCGTTCACGCGAAAACGACTCACGCCGAGTATCTCGCCAGCTTCGGCAGACGAGATGAGGTCGCTGTTCTCGTCGGCCATCCTTCCCACTTTCAGGCCAGCTGTTGAAATCGGTGGAGCCAGCTCCAGGCTGCGCTTTGCCTCCTCTAGGGTGGTGAGCGTTTTGAGGGGAAGGTGCGGATAATGGATCTCGAACCCTTCGGCGGTTTTCTCGATATAGCCGCCCGGCACGGGGCGGTCGTTGATGGACAGATCCCAGCGCGAGGGCTCGCCCTCGGCGCCGCAATACTCGGTCCAGGTTCTGACTTGGGTAGACATAGGGTTCCTCCTCGCGTTTACAGAGATTGGAATGGGTTTTCAAGGGGCGTCTTTGAAAAGGAGCGGCAAACAGGGTAGCTGCCTCCGAATTGCGCTTCGATGGCGGCGATCATCGACGTCTGCCCCATATCCTCGAGCATCTCGCGGGTGATCCAGCCATATCCCAGAAGCTCGTCGGCCAATTCGGCGCAGTAGGCGCAGCGCTGGCATTGCCGGTTGCAGGTGGAAGTGCGTTTGAAAAAATTTGTCCTGCCAAGTGCCTTGTTGTCGATGTGCGCGCGGAATTCGATGCCGTAGTAGCCGATGGAACTGCACAGCAGATCGAAGAGGTTACCGTCGTAAGACTCGTCCAAGTAGGCTTCCGTGCAGCGAAGCACCTTGCTCGGCATCATATCGCGGCCGACGATCTTGAAGAAGCGCGTGATGTCTTCGTAGCGCCGCAGATCCTCGGGTCTAATCCAGTTCGACTTGAAGATTTGCCCAGCATCCCGCTCGATGATGCTGCCACAAGCGAAGGAGAATGAGTTTCCCTCGTCGCGCGCCTCTTGGGACTTGTGCGAGATCAGGTTCATGTGGAATTTACGGAAGGGGCATTTGTTCAAGCACCCCTCGTTCACCATGAGTTTGAGCTCTACGCCAAGTTTCTCGCGGATTTGCCGCAAGAGCTTCAGGTCGCGGTTGATGCTCGTGTCCACGGTCATAGTGGTGGCACCTGCCAGTGCGAAGGCTTCGGCGCGGGAAAAGCAATCGATGTCAGCGAGGACTGAGGCGCTGATTTCAAGGTTCGGACAGGTTTGGCGCGCTTGTTCAATGAGGAAGGGGTTGGCCAGTGTCACTGCCTCAATGCCGTGTTGCTCGTGCATATCGCGAATGAATCCGATTTGGCGATTGAGGGTCTCCTCGGCGTACCAATCCCCGCCATCGCACGTGGAATTCATCGTGATGTCGACGCGGATGCCCGCCTCGCGAATGACGCTGACCACTCCGACGAACTCGTCGAGGGTCGTCACGTTTCCAACGCGGCCCGAACCGGTGATGGCTTGCGGCGCATTCAGGTAGATCTCCCGAATAACGTTGCCGTTGCGTTTTTGAAGCGCGATCAGCTGCCGCAGCGTGGCGGCGTCTCCGTTGTAAGGAACGGAAAACTCGAGTTGAGCCACAGAGCCCCTCCTTCCTCTCTCGTTTAGAAAAAGGGCCCGCTTTTCAAGAGCGGGCCCGCTTGTGCTCATCGGCGCCAGGCCGGGTCTAGGCCTCGGTCGCGGCATCCCAGGGTTCGAGGGCGGCGGCATTGCGGCCGGCGATACGGCCAACGCACCAGTTCTCGGAGCCATTGCCGCCGGTGATGGCGTAAGTGTGGCCATTCATGTTGCCGAACGAGCCGGCGGAGTACAGGCGCGGAATCGGGTTGCCGCTCGGATCGACGATGTTGGCGTTCTCGTTGCGGCGAGCACCGCCGATGGTATTGCAGATGCCCGGGTACAGCGGAATGGCGTAGAACGGACCGGTCTCGACCTTTGCCAGCTGCTGGCGGCCGAAGTCCTCGTCAGCGCCCTTGTCGCACAGCTCGTTCCAGCGGGCAACGGAGGCCTTCAGCTTCTCAGCGTCCATCTTGTCGTCCCATTTGCTGGCGGCGATGTTGGCGGCCAGCTCGTCCAGGGTGGCGCCGGTGGTAATCCAGCCACGCTCGAGCTCCCATTTGTTGTCGGCAGACCATCCGGCCCAGCCACCGAGTTCGGGATCGAGACCCTCGGTCATGTAGCCGATGCCCATGCCACCGTTCTCGGTGGCCGCGCCGCCGACCATGCCGCCCCAGGAGCCGCCGTCGAAGGAGGTCTGATCGAAGATGTACCAAGAGGGAATACGGTCGAAATCGCAGATCTCCTCATCGAAATTGGCGTAGGGCTTCCAGCCACCATGGGGGCTGAAGATTTCCTCGTTACCCCAGCGTTCGCCTAGGCGAGATACTTTGATGTAATTGGGCGTGGGGCTCTGCACGGAAACGCCCCCGGGCACGATCTCCGGATCGTCGAACCAGGCGTCGTCGCCGCCACAGACCTGCTGCATGTGCCACAGGTCGGCACCCACCTTCTGGGCCATGGTGATGCCGTCGCCGGTGTTGTACTTCCAGCCGTAGAAGCCGCGCATCGGGTAGCACTTCAGATACTTGGCCTGCAGCTCCTCGTTGAATTCGAAGCCGCCAGTGCACAGGATGACGCCCTTGGAGGCCTTCACGGCCTTGGGGGTCTCGTCGGTTCCCATGAGGGTGTAGCAGCCGACGATCTCCTTGGTGACGGGGTTCTGGATGAGCTCCTCGTCGTGGCATTCGAACAGCACCTCGATGCCGCGGTCGGCGCGATGTTGGTCCATGGCCTCGAAGAAGCCCGCGCCGTAGCCGTCGCCGGAACCGACGTACATCTCCTCGTAGCCAGTGAAGATGTTGTACTCGGCACGGGGGCTATCGCCCAGGGTGTACTCGAGGCCGTACTCGTCGGCGTAGTCGGGGTTTTGCACGGCTTCCTCGGCCCAGGCCTGGCAGACCTCCATAGGTGTCTGCCCATGGAAGGCCTCGAAAGCAAACTGAGCGGCCGCGTCGGCATCGTGGGGGGCAGTCCACTGACCCATGTTGATAGACGAGGACCCGCCTCCGCGGAACGGCGATTTCTCCAGATAGAGCACTTGAGCGCCCTCGTCGAAGGCGGTGATGCCGGCCCACAGGCCCGCTCCGCCGTAGCCGATCACCAAAACGTCGGTCTCGTGGTCCCAGGTCTCGGGCATCCACTCGGGGGTGCTGCCAGTCTCAGAGAGCGCAGCGTCGTTGTTGGCGCACCCGGCCAGGGCGGCGGCGCCGGCAGCGCCGGCGGCAGCCAGGGCGGAGCCCTTCAAAAAAGAGCGGCGAGATACTTCCTCCATGTTTTCCTCCTTAATAAGGCTTGCTATGTCATCCGCCGGAGTGCGGATGATGCTGAGATGGGAATGGCCGCACTCGGGCCCCGTAGGGGGAGGGATTGACGGGGTCCGGGCGGAACCGGAGTCAATTAAATGCGCCGGGCCTTACTCGTGGCAGGTGTTGCACTCGTAGACGTCCATGTGGTGGCAGCCCTTGCATGCCTTCTTTGCCGTGTCCTCGATGGTGTCGTCGGAATGCATGCTGTGACAGCTGCCGCAGTCGATGGTCGTATGATCTTCGTTCTCGGGCAGGGCGTGGGGGTTCACTACCGTGCCGTTGGCGTCGGTGAGGATGGCGCAGGCTTCAGTCTTGGCGGCCAGGTCCTCCTGGCTGCCGTGGCAACCGCTGCTGAAGCAGGCGGTGGTATCGATGGTGGTCTTTTTCAGCCGTTTGGGCGCCTTGTCGCCGAACTGCACGCCATCGTGGGCGGTCGCCAGGCTGTCGATGTCGCTATGGCAGGTGGTGCACTCCTGCGTCGCATGGTTAGATGCGGGCATCGTCGCGTCGCCGAGCGAGTCGCCCTCGGTGCTGTGGCAGGTGGTGCAGTCGGCATCTGCGGAGAACGCGAAGTCCCCTGTCATTGCGGCGTTCTCGTCGGCTTCAGCCTGTGAGCCGCTGCCCGTTTCGCTGAGATCTGCCGTTTTCGGGGCGCAGCCGACAGTGCCCAGGGACATAAGTGCGATGACACCCGCGACAGCGGAGGCAAGAACGATCTTGCGCAGGGATACGTGAGCCATGCTCCTCTCCTTCCAAGTGGCTCCGGCGGCTCTCTCGTCGTCCCGCCGGATTGAATTCGATGGGCGGCATTGTGCGTCCTCGTCGCCGAAATGCCATCATCCAAAGCCGATGCTTCGCGGGAGGAGACAGATTATTTTGCTGCCAAGCCATCATCTGAAAAGGATGAAAGGCCAGGTGGGATAAGGGATGACGAAGGACAGATTGTGGGTGGTTCTCGGCCTTGCCCTTGCTATACTGCCCTTGACCGCACATCGATACGGGAGGGTCGGCGATGGTAGGAATTACGAAGGACGATGGCGCGCTACCGTCTCAGGGGCTCGGAGGGGCTTCCGAGAAGAGCGGGCTTTTGGTGGTTCTCGGGTATATTGGCGCCCAAACGTGGCTTCCCATTGTCGGCGTGGTAGCCGATATGTATCGCGGGGGCGATCTGGCGCTGTCGGGGCTGAACCCCCTTCTCTTTTCTTATCTTGTTGTTTTGGGGACGACGGCGTGCGCAGCGTCTTTCGCGCGTTGGAGGGACGAATGGTATCGAGGCGTCTTCGGGGCGTTTGCGGGCGCGTTGGCTGCCATCGCCGGTGCAGCGCTTCTGCTCGTTCCCGAACGGGGCGCCTCTGTGGCAGTTGCGGTTCTACGCGTCGTGTCCGGCGCGCTGCTCGGCTTGGGCGGCGGTTTGCTCACCATGGTATGGAGCGAACGCTTTGGACGGCTGGATGCTCCGGCGCGCTCCCGGGTTTCGTTTCTCGTCGTACTCGCTGCCTGCCTGCTGGCGGCCTTCGCTCAGTCCATAGGCATCCACTGGTTGCTGCTTGCAGTGGTCGCCGTGTTCTCGGCGGTGTCCAGCGCCTTGTTCATGGTGTCGGCGTCTCGCGGCGAGGCTCCTGCTAAAACCTCTTCGCCAGTGACGCATCTGCAGGGGGCTTTTGTTCGCATTATCGCGTCCTATGGCCTGTTCGGCCTTGTCTTCGCCCTGATGATCACGCAGTTTCTCATTGCGCGTCACGGTCACGCCCTGTCGTGGACGTGGCTTTTGAGCCTTTCGGGCGTCGTTATCTCCCTCGTGGTCGAGGTTGTGGCAAAGGCGCTGCTCAAACAGGGATTCAGCTGGCTGCTCCTTCTGCGCTTTGCGGCCATACCGATACTTGTGGCTTTTTACCCCTTCGATGCCGGAAGCGAGTTCTCCCTGCGCTTTGCCATGGGGGCCTCGGCGGTGGCTCTGTGGGTGTACCTTTCCTTGGTGGTGGGAGTCGCGGCGGAGGCGGCCGGGCAGATTCGCGTACCTTTTGCTATCGTGTGGGGTGTGGCTCTGGGCGCGCTTGCCCTGGGCGCGGCTTTGGGGTCGAGTTTGGCGCTAATGATGGAGAGCCTCGATCTCCAGGGCCACGTGAGCGTGACGGCCATCGCGGCCATGGTGCTTGCTGTTATCGCGTCGGATGTGGTGTTGACGCGCGGAAGTTTGGCACGGGCCTACAAGAGGGCCGTAACTGCCGCAGGGGGCAAAGAGGCGGAGTCTGCTGACGGCGGTACGCCTTTCGATGAGCGGGTCGCGGCCGTGGCTGAGGTCTACGCGCTGACTGAGCGAGAGGCAGAGGTTCTGGGCATTCTGGCGCGCGGGCATGGGCTGGGTCGCGTTCAGGAGGTGCTTTTCATTGCCGAGGGAACCGCCATTACTCATCGTCGGCACATTTATCAGAAGCTCGATGTCCATTCCAAGGCCGAGCTCATCGATCTCGTCTCCGGCTTCGGAGATGATGGGATAGATGACGATTGAAGTCGGTTTAGATGACCGAGGGCGCTGGCCTTCATCGGTCGGGAGGGCCGACCAAGGTCGGCCCCTACGGGAAAAGCGCGTCAGTCCTCGTCGGCCTCTACGAGAAAGCGTGCCAGTCCTTGTCGGTCGGAAGTGCGTGGGGCTTCCTTGCCTGCACTTCCTGCGATTATGGACAAATTGTGCCGCTCGCCGGAGGGGATGGATACGCCCGGGTGCGTGGCGTTTGACACACAGCGGAAACCCTCGTAATATACCCCCTCGCGCCTCACAGAGGCGCTTGTTTTGTGCAGTGCAAGCCCGTGGAAAAAGGAAAGGAAAAGAGTCTTGCCTACAATTAACCAGCTGGTCCGCAAGGGCCGCAAGAAGACGGTCGACAAGTCGAAGACCCCGGCGCTCAAGGGCAACCCGCAGAAGCGCGGCGTGTGCACCCGCGTGTACACCACGACCCCCAAGAAGCCGAACTCCGCTCTTCGAAAGGTCTGCCGTGTGCGTCTCGTCAACGGTATGGAGGTCACGGCCTACATCCCCGGCGAGGGCCACAACCTCCAGGAGCACTCCATGGTGCTCATCCGCGGCGGCCGTGTAAAGGACCTTCCCGGTGTCCGCTACAAGGTCATCCGCGCGGCGCTCGACTGCGCTGCGGTGGACAACCGCAAGCAGGCCCGCAGCCGCTACGGCGCCAAGCGCCCGAAATAACGTTCGTTAAGCCGCGCGGGCCGGTAGAGTCTGGGTAAGGAGCCCCACCGACCTAATGGACGCCGAACCGGTGCCCCGAAGCGCGCAGAAGCAAAAGGAGTAACTACATGCCGCGTCGTGCAGCAGCAGTCCGCCGCGAAACGCAGCCGGACGCAAAGTTCAACAACCGTCTCGTCACGCAGCTCATCAACAAGGTTCTGCTTGACGGCAAGAAGTCCATCGCCGAGAACATCGTCTACGGCGCCTTCGACCTGGTCCAGGAGAAGACCGGCGAGGATCCGCTGACCGTGTTCAAGAAGGCCATGGACAACGTCCGCCCCACCCTCGAGTGCAAGCCGAAGCGCGTGGGCGGCGCCACTTACCAGGTGCCGATGGAAGTCAACTCCCGTCGTGCCACCACATTGGCGATCCGCTGGATCGTCGACTTCTCCCGCAAGCGCAAGGAGCACACCATGCGCGAGCGTCTCGCCAACGAGATCATCGACGCCTCCAACAACACGGGCGCCGCTGTGAAGAAGCGCGAGGACATGTACAAGATGGCCGAGGCTAACCGTGCGTTCTCGCACTATCGCTTCTAAGGCTGGTGAAGATACATGGCTAAAATCGATCTGAGGGATACGCGCAACATCGGCATCATGGCCCACATCGATGCAGGCAAGACCACCACGACCGAGCGCATCCTCTACTACACGGGCAAAACTCATAAGATCGGCGAGGTGCACGACGGCGCTGCCACCATGGACTGGATGGTTCAGGAGCAGGAGCGCGGCGTGACCATCACCGCTGCAGCCACCACCTGCTTTTGGAAGTACCCCGGCGGCAAGGCCGACGGCAAGGAGTACCGCTTCCAGATCATCGACACCCCCGGCCACGTGGACTTCACGGCCGAGGTAGAGCGCTCCCTGCGCGTGCTCGACGGCACCGTCGCCGTATTCGATGCCGTTGCCGGCGTGCAGCCGCAGTCCGAGACGGTGTGGCGCCAGGCCGAGCGTTACGGCGTGCCCCGCATCGCCTTCATCAACAAGTACGACCGCGTGGGTGCCGACTTCTTCCATGCCATCCAGACCATGCGCGACCGTCTGGATGCGAAGGCCGTGGCCGCCCAGATTCCCATGGGTGCCGAGGATAACTTCTGGGGCATCGTGGACCTCGTGACCATGACTGCCTGGGACTTCAAGGCCGACGACAAGGGCATGACCTACCCCGAGCCGATGGACGAGATCCCGGCCGAGTTCAAGGAAGATGCCGAGCTGTACCACCAGGAGCTGCTTGAGGCCGCCGCCGACTGCGACGACGAGCTGATGGAGAAGGTCCTCATGGAGGAGGAGATCTCCGTCGACGAGCTGAAGGCCGCCATCCGCAAGGGTGTTATCGCCTGCCAGATCAACCCCGTGTTCGTGGGCTCCGCCTACAAGAACAAGGGTGTGCAGGAGCTGCTGGATGCCGTGGTCGACTACATGCCCTCCCCGGTGGACATCCCGCCGATCAAGGGTACCAACCCCGACACCGGCGAGGAAGAGGAGCGTCCGGCCGATCCGAAGGCTCCGTTCGCTTCGTTGGCCTTCAAGATCATGACCGACCCCTATGTGGGCAAGCTCACCTACCTGCGTGTGTACTCCGGCCATCTGGACGCCGGCAGCTACGTGCTGAACGCCACGAAGGGCAAGAAAGAGCGCATCGGCCGTCTGCTGCAGATGCACTCCAACCAGCGCGTCGACATCGACGCCGTGTCCGCTGGCGACATCGTTGCTGTTGTGGGTCTGAAAGACACCTCCACCGGTGACTCCCTGTGCGCCGAGGACGCTCCCATCATACTGGAGTCCATGGAGTTCGCCGATCCGGTTATCGACATCGCCGTGGAGCCCAAGACCAAGGCCGAGCAGGACAAGATGGCCATCGCCCTGCAGAAGCTCGCCGAGGAGGACCCGACCTTCCGCGTGTCCACCAACCATGAGACTGGTCAGACCATCATCGCCGGCATGGGCGAGCTGCACCTCGAGATCATCGTCGATCGCCTGCTGCGTGAGTTCAAGGTCGAGGCGAACGTGGGCAAGCCGCAGGTAGCCTATCGCGAGCGTCCGGGCCACGAGGTCATGAACGCCGAGGGCAAGTTCGTTCGCCAGTCCGGCGGCCGCGGCCAGTACGGACACGCGGTCATCAACATGTACCCGCAGGAGGCTGGCAAGGGCTACGAGTTCGTCAACAAGATCGTCGGCGGCGTGGTGCCCAAGGAGTACATCCCCTCCATCGACAAGGGCATCCAGGAGGCGCTGAACTCCGGCGTTCTGGCCGGCTACCCGGTCGAGGACGTGAAGGTCGAGCTGATCGACGGTTCCTACCACGACGTGGACTCCTCCGAGGCCGCCTTCAAGGTGGCCGGTTCCATGGCCATCAAGGACGCCCTGCGCAAATCCAACCCGGTCATCCTGGAGCCCGTCATGGCTGTCGAGGTTGAGACGCCCGAGGAGTACACCGGCTTCGTCATGGGTGACATTCCCAGCCGTCGTGGTCTTATTCAGGGCCAGGAGCAGCGTGGAAACGCCGTCGTCATCGAGGCGAAGGTTCCGCTGGGCAACATGTTCGGCTACGCGACCGACCTGCGTTCCGGTACGCAGGGCCGCGCCGTGTACACCATGCAGATGGACTCCTACGAGCCCGTGCCCAAGTCCGTGCAGGACGAGATCATCAGCAAGGCCGGCGGCAACGCCTAAGGCGTCCTCAGAGAAACTTCTATTTGGAGGTAATGTAAGTGGCAAGTCAGAAGATTCGCATCCGCCTCAAGGGATACGATCATGAGATCGTGGATCAGTCCACGCGCCTCATCGTCGATACCGCCCAGAAGACGGGTGCCAAGGTTTCCGGTCCTATTCCGCTGCCGACGGAGCGCAACCTGTACTGCGTCATCCGTGGGCCCCATGTGAACAAGGACTCCCGCGAGCAGTTCGAGATGCGCACCCACAAGCGCCTGATCGACATCCTCGAGCCGACCCCCAACACGGTTGACTCCCTGATGCGTCTCGATCTCCCCGCTGGCGTTGACATCGAGATCAAGCTGTAAGGAGGTTTGGGCATGATTAACGCTATCTATGGCAAGAAGATCGGCATGACCCAGATCTTCGACGACCAGGACCGCATCGTCCCGGTCACCGTTATCCAGGCCGAGCCGAACACCGTGTGCCAGGTGAAGACCGTGGATACCGACGGCTACGAGGCCGTGCAGATGGGCTTCGGCTACATCAAGCCCCGTCGCGTGAACAAGCCCATGCAGGGCCACTTCGACGCCCAGGGCGCCGAGCCGAAGCGCTACCTGCGCGAGGTTCGCGTCGAGAACGCCGGCGAGTACAAGGTGGGCGACGAGCAGACCGTCGCGGCCTTCGCCGACGTGAAGAAGGTCGACGTGACCGGCACGTCCAAGGGCAAGGGCTTCGCCGGCGTCATGAAGCGCTACGGCTTTGCCGGCGGCCCGGGCGGCCACGGCGCGCACTTCCATCGCGCCCCCGGTTCCGTGGGCCAGTGCGCCACGCCGTCCCGCGTGTTCAAGGGCCTGCGCCTGCCTGGCCACATGGGCTGCGACACCGTCACCGTGAAGAACCTCGAGGTTGTTCGCATCGACGAGGAGCAGAACCTCATCCTGGTCAAGGGTGCGGTGCCCGGCGGCAAGAACGGCATCGTCCGCGTCCGCATGGCTTAATTGGAACGATCGGTAACAAGGAGTTACAGCAACTATGGCAACTATTGAGATTAAGGACGTGAAGGGCGCTGCCGCCGGCACGGTCGAGCTTTCCGACGCCGTGTTCGCCATCGAGCCGAACGTGCCTGTGATGCATCGCACCGTGAAGGCGCAGCAGGCATCCTGGCGCCAGGGCACCGCCAACACGCGCACCCGCGGCATGGTTCGCGGCGGCGGCAAGAAGCCGTGGCGTCAGAAGGGCACCGGCCGTGCCCGTCAGGGTACCATCCGCGCTCCCCAGTGGGTCGGCGGCGGTACCGTGTTCGGCCCCCACACCCGCAGCTACGACCAGAAGGTCAACAAGAAGGAGATCAAGCTGGCCATGCGCTCGGCTCTCTCCGGCAAGCTGGCCGACGGCGAGCTCTACATCGTGAAGGACATGGACTTCGAGAAGCCCTGCACCAAGGACGCCGTGGCGCTCATCAAGGCGCTCGGCCTTGAGGGTAAGCGCATCTGCGTGGTCATCGGCAACGAGGACATCGAGGCCTTCCTCTCCTTCCGCAACATCCCCGAGGTGAACATTCTGCCGGTGGGCGACATCAACACCTACGAGCTGGTCGACAACAAGGCCCTCGTTATCGCCGAGCCGTGCCTGGCCCGCATTGAGGAGGTGCTTGCATAATGGAGAAGGATCCCCGCGACGTCATCATCCGCCCCGTCATCACGGAGCACAGCTACGACGCTATGGAGAACAACGTCTACACCTTCGAGGTGGCCAAGGACGCCAACAAGGTTGAGATTCGCCAGGCTATCGAGGCTATCTTCAACGTGAAGGTGGTCAAGGTGAACACCCTGAACGTGAAGTCGAAGCCGAAGCGCGTTCGCTACCAGGAGGGTCGCACCCGCACCTGGAAGAAGGCCATGGTCACCCTGGCCGAGGGCGAGACCATCGAGATCTTCGCTTCCTAGCTTCAAGCGCTCATCGCGCCAAGGGCCGAAAGCCCGAGAAACCAAGGCCGGCTCCCGCAAAGGGGCCGGCCTTTTTGCTGCGAGCCGTAGCCCGAGGCGGGTTTTTGCCCTGTCGCTCGGTCGTCTCCGACATTTTTCCGTCTCTGGCTACGGGCGTATTGAGGACTAGGCTTTCTTGCGAAGCTGTGACCAGGCATTTTCTTGATAAGCTTAAAGTTATGCCTAGGTAACACAATAGCCAGAGGCGGGAAAATGTCGATCTGCGTTGAAGCGGAAGGCAAAAAGCGGCTTCGTGCTACGGGTTTGCATCCTTTGCCTATGGAAAAGGCCCGGAAGCGAGGGCTTCCGGGCCGAGGGGGAGGCGGGTGGCGCTGGGCGCGTCGAGCCCTTCAAGTTTCGGGCGACAGCGCGCTCTTTCTTAGGCGCAGGCCATCTGAACGAGGGTTTCCAGAGAGACGCCCTCGACCTCGGCGTTGGCGATGGCGCCGCCGCCGGCAACGTTGGTAGCGCAGGAGCAGGCCATCACGTAGGAGGTCGCTTCCTCCTCGCCGGCCAGCTCGTCCACGGTGGCCGTGAACGAGGCGTTGGGGCCCGCCACGGTGACGGCCGCGGCCTTGACGGCCTCGCAGCCGTAAGTGGGCAGCGACGCGCACAGCGTGGCGGCCGCCTTGCAGAAAACGCCGCTTATCTCGGCGTTGGAGGACAAGGCGTCCTGCGTGTAGCTAAAGGTTCCCTCCACGGCGCGCGCAGGGGCCTCGGTGTCTGCGGCATCTGCGGCAGCCAGGGTGGTCGCAGATGCCGGAGCGGCTGCCGCGGGCTCGATGGTAGCGGCCTGGGCCACGCCGGCGCCTCCGGAGATGAGGGCCACCGCGCTCATCACGCCGCCGATGGTCTTAACAGTCTGAGATTTCATGGAATGTCACCGTCCCTTTCTATTCCTCGACGTTCACGAACAGCGTGACGGGCTTCTTCATCTGGACGCCGTTCGCGTCAGTGGCCTGCAGCTTCACCTGGTACTTGCCCGCCTTGCTCGGCGTCCAATCCAGGGAATAGGTGACCCATTGGAACGGATCGAAGTCGGTGACCTGATCGGCGATCTTCACGTCTTGCCAGGTCTTGCCCATGTCGAAGCTGAAGTTGACGCTGGCCAGGTCTCCCACGACGCGGTTCCAGCTGTACACGGCACCGGTCAGGGTCACCGGCTCGCCCACCTTGGCGGTGACACCGTCTTCCTGGAACCACATGCCGTTGATGGGATAGCTTGGGGAGGGCTCGTCGGACTCGGCCATCATCGGCCCCTGGAAGAACGCCTCGTCCTGGGTGAAGTCGATCGACTTGATGTGCTTCACCTGGCGGGCGCCGGGATTGCCCAAAGACACGAGGGTCATGGGTGCGCCGTCGTCCTGGCTTAAGTCCTCGCCGTAGTACTTCAGGGCGATATAGGCGTTCTCGGTGTAGGTGCTCGCCTCCAGGTTCATGGGCGGGAAGGCCTGCCAGCCGTCGTAGCCCGTGGCGTTCACGGCGTTCACGCCATCGACCAGGCCGCCGCACTGCTCGATGAGGTAGGCCACCGACACGCCGGACATGGGGATGTTGGACACGAGCGAGCCGCCACGGCCGTTGGTGGCGCAGGCGAGCGCCATGGTGAATTCGGTCTGGGGCATGGCCTCAAGCTCGGCCTTCGTGAACGAGCGGGGGTTCTTCACGCCGGTGAGGCTTACGGTGTTCTCCTCGCTGCACACGGCGTCGAAGCTGAAGGGCTCGCCGTTCTTCTCGGAGACCTCGGGGCCCCAGTTGTTCACGATGAACACGTCGTCGTGGTCGGTGATGGACTGATCCAGCGTGACATCGATGGACGGCGCCGCATCCTGGGTCATACCATTGATGAAGCCGCCGAAGAAGCCGCGGGAGTCGACCCAGGCCTGCTCAGCTTCGTTGCCGTCGATGTTCGGGTAGCCGCCCAGCGCCGGCTCATCGTAGAAGTCGTCCCACAGCACCAGCTGGTAGTCGCCCTGGTTGCCGGCGGAGTTCATGGCATGGCAGCTCCAGCAGTTGCCGTTGGCCTCCTGGAAGACCTTGCTGCCGTAATGGGCCGCGTGAATGAGGTCGCCCAGGTACGGGCCGGTGAGCGCTGTGTGGCCGCGGTGGCACGGCTCGCAGTCCTGATAGGTGAGCGCCTTGTCGTAGCCCACGTGGGTCAGGATGTGGTTGTAGCCGTCCTTCATGTTCATGACGTCCCACAAATCCTCGTGGCACGCGTTGCATCCGCGGTTGCCGGCGTTCAGCATGTCCGTGGTGCTGAAGGTGTCGTTGAAGTTGCCGGAGGTCCTGTCGGTGAAGTCGGGGTACATCGACGACGCAGCGGTCTCCTCCGTCGTCTCCCCGTCGCCGCCCGTGGCCGCCATGGTCGTGGTGGCCTGGGGTGCGCACCCCCACAGCGCGAGCGCCAGCGCCGCCACGGCCGCCATCACGGCTATGGCCACAAGCAGGCGGGACGTGCCCTTGCTCTCTTGTGCTTTCATCCTCTTCTCCTTCCTTTCCGTTGAAGATGTAGCCACTCGTCGGACGGGGCGCACCCAGGGAGGTGTGATGGGCCCCGTCCGGCAAGCATCACTTTAGAGAGGCGAGCCTTTCGGGAAATCAGCAACGTTTGTTGAGCTTGCCGAGCCATCTCAACAACTCTTGTTGATTTCAAAGGAAGGCCTAGTGATATGATTGAGTTGGCTGATTAGCGCATTACGGACCGCAGAGTGCGTATTGTCAGCGGCCGACGGCGATCCTCGCGTCGCGTGCGGCCGCGGCGGGACGCGAGGGCGAGCAAGGGGAGGGAGAGATGCGCATGGAAGAGGAGACGGCACGGAAAAATCGTTCCGGGCAGAGGCCGGGGGAGGCGCCGGCTGGCTACTGGTGGGCCGTAGGGGCGCTTGTAGCCCTGGCATCCGCGGCGATGCTTCTGCATGAGGCCGCCAGCTGGGTGCTGGATATGGCGCCGCTGTGGGGCGCGCCGGTCAACGTGAGGGCCTTCTCCTGCGACGCCCATTCGCTCGGCCTCGTCTTCGGCTACGCCTTCACCCAGATCAGCAGCCGGCGTTTCTCCCGCCTCGTGGGCGACGGCGCATTCTGGGTCGTTTTCTTCGTCGCGGTCTTCGTCGACGTGCTCGCGTTCTACTGGTGTTTGGCAGAGCCGCGCGGCCTTTTCGCCGTGGTGGCGGTGCAGTTCTTCGGGGCGGCGGCCGGCGCCTGGTTCTTCGTGGCCCTAAGCCAAGTGGCCTGGGCGGTGGGCACAAGGCTGTTCATGACCACCATCGTGACGGTAATCGGCTGCACGACATTAGTGGTGCAGGGACTCTTCAGCATGCTGGAGGCCACGGTCGCCCCGGTGGTCTTCGAGCTGTTGCACCTGGCCCTCGTGCCGGCGGCGGCTTTCTGTCTGGCGCGGGCCATGGTTCCCGGTTCGTGCTTCCGCGAAGGCTACGCTGCCGTCGTCTTCGCTCCCATCCGCACCGCACCCGATGGCGGGAAGACGGCAGGGGCGGAAGGGGACGGAGGTTCGGGCGCGGCGGCCAGCGTCGACGATGCCGCCGGCGCGCGCGAATCCACCGGGCCCAACCGCGCGGTGCCGCTGTGCGCGCGACTCTTCATTATCGTCGGCGTCTACGGCATGGTGTTCGGCTTCCTCCACGTCATCCCCTTGGCGCTGCCTTTGGGGGTGGTGGCGCGGGTGGCGTCGTTCCTCGTCGGCGCCGTGGTGGCGCTCGCCCTGTTCGCCGTCACGCTGCGCCACGGCCGCGGCGTGGACGTCTCGCTCATTTGGAACCGCTTTTATCGTTTCGTGTTCCCCGTCGTCTGCGTGGCGGCGCTCCTCGGTCCGCTTACCAACAGCAGCGAGTTTTTGCCGGCCCTCATCATGCAGGCCTGCGCCCTCTACTACTTCGACGCGTTGCTTGCCATGGCCTGCTCGGTGATCAGCCGGATCATTAACGCCGCGCCCTCCCAGGTGTTCGGACGCGCCTTCCTCATTCGGTCGGTCGGCTTTCTGCTTGGCAACCTCATCGGCAGCACGGTGTACGAGCACGTGGTGCTGGATACCGCGGCCTTCTCCGTCATCGGCACGGCGGTGTTCGTCCTGCTTGTGCTCGTCACCTTCAACATGAACTCGGAGAAGTACGCCAAGACGGTTTGGGGCCTTCTGCCCCACGAGGATCCGCGTGGCCGCTACGAGCGCACCCGCGACGAGCGCTGCTCGGCCCTGGCGGCCCAGTTCGGCCTGACCGAGCGCGAAGCCGAGGTGCTGCGCCTGCTCGCTCGCAACAAGCGTCCGCGGGAGATCAGCGACGTGCTGGTGGTGTCGGTGGCCACGGTGCGCTCGCACGTTCATGCCATTTACACGAAGACGGGCGTGCATTCGGCTGCCGAGCTGGCCAAGCTTGTAGAATGTCTCCAGGACAAAAGCTAGAGAAGGGGTGTGATGTGGAAGAGGAACGAGTGGAAGGCGTGACAGCCCCGATGGCTGCCGAAGGCGCTGAGGAGGCCGCGGTCGTTAGCGACCCGGAGAAGTGCAACACCGTCACGTTCGTGGGGGCCGACGGGATGGAGCAGAGCTTCCCTCTGGACTTTTTGCTGGAGCGCGGCGCCATCGTGGCCAACCGCGTGAACGGCGAGGACATCATGAGCGTCATGGGTGCGACCAACCAGCTGTGGGTGCCGGGGCTGCCGGCCAAGTACTTCGTGCGCGACATCCGCGAGATCCGCTTCACCAACGAGGAAGTGCCGCCGGTCATCGGCCCGTTCGTCGACGACGGCCACGACTACACCAACCGCCCCAACGTGGCGGCGAAGGCGGAGTACGTGGGGCGCGTTGGCGAACCCATGGAGTTTTCCGGCTGGGCCCACGACTTCGACAAGCGCATCATCGCCGTGGAGTTCTCGCTCGATAACGGCGAGCATTGGACGCGCTACGATTTGGGCGACACCACGGCCGACCGCTGGGTGTCCTGGACCTTCGCCTGGACGCCCGAGGCCTCTGGCGCCTACCAGATGAAGGTGCGCTCGGTGAACGAGGACGGCGACGCGTCCCCTATCGCCGCCGTGCACACCTTCGAGGTGTTGTAAGACGCGAGCTGCGTTGATCTATGCTAACGAGGGGTATCTCTCGATGACGCGACTCGATCTTTCTGCAGGGCCGCAATAGGGCCGTAATATCCGCGCAGCGCGCAAACGGGCCCCGGAAGGGGGAGGCTTCCGGGGCCCGTAGGGGAGGGGTAAGGAAAGGTTTGGTGCGAGGCGCTCTAGACGCAGGCCATCTGCACAAGGGTCTCCAGCGAGACGCCCTCGACCTCGGCGTTGGCGATGGCGCCGCCGCCGGCGACGTTGGTGGCGCAGGAGCAGGCCATCACGTAGGAGGCCGCCCCCTCCTCGCCGGCCAGCTCGTCCGCGGTGGCCGTGAACGAGGCGCCGGGGCCCGCCACGGTGATGGCCGCGGCCTTGGCGGTCTCGCAGCCGTAGGTGGGCAGCGACGCGCACAGCGTGGCCGCCGCCTTGCAGAACACTCCGCTGATCTCGGCGTTGGCGGTCACGGCGTCCTGATCGTAGCTGAAGGAGCCCTCCACGGTGCGTGCGCCGGGGGCCTCGGGGGCCGCGGAGTCCGAGGCAGCCGTGACGACCGGCATGGCCGGCGCGGGCGCGGCCGAATCTACCGTGGCGGCCTGGGCCACGCCGGCGCCCCCGGAGATGAGGGCCACGGCGCTCATCACGCCGCCGAGTGTCTTAATCGTTTGGGATTTCATGAACGTCACCGTCCCTTTCTTACTCGGAAACATGGACGAACAGAGGCACGGAGAAGGGCATCTCGTTGCCAAGGTCGTCTGTGGCTGCCATCTTGACCAAGTAGGTACCGGCCTTTGCGGGCGTCCAGTCCATGGAGAAGTTGACCCATTGGTAGGGATCGAAATCGGGCACTTCCTTGTCCACGTCGTACTCGACCCAGGAGGTTCCCATGTCGAAGCTGAACTTGATCGTATCCAGGTTGCCCCACATGCGGTTCCAGCTGTACATGGCACCCGTGAGATTCACCGGCTCGCCAACTTTGGCCTCGACGCCGTGCTCCTGGAACCACATGCCGTTGATGGCGTAGTTGGGGGTGGGCTCGTCCGATGCGCCCATGAGTGCGGCCGTGAACGGCTCGTCATCGTGCATGAAGTCGATTTGCTCGACGTGCTTGACCTGCCATGCGCCGATATTGCCAAGGGAGATGAGTACCATGGGGGCGCCGTCGTCTTTGGAGAGCTCCTCGCCGTAGTACTTGAGGGCGATGTAAGCATCTTTGGAATAGGTGCTGGCCTCTACGGGCATTGCGAAGGACTTCCAGCCGTCGGAGGCGGTGGCCACAACGGCGTTGCTGTCGTCGAGAAGGCCGCCGCACTGTTCGATGAGGTATTCCATGGAAACACCCGACATGGGGATGTTCGACACGAGCGAGCCGCCGCGTCCGTTGGTGCCGCAGGCCAAGGCCATGGAGAACTCGGTCTGGGGCATGGCGAGCAGCTCTTCTTTCGTCCACGTCTTCGGATTCTTCACGCCGGTGATCGTCAAGGTATTGTCCTCGCTGCACACTTCGTTGAAGTCGAAGGGCTCGCCGTTCTTCTCGGTCACTTCCTCGCCCCAGTTGTTCACGATGAAGACATCCTCATGATCGGTGACGTCTTGGGCGAAGCTGACGGATATGGTGGGGTTCTGCTCGGTGTCCATGCGATTGTTGAATCCTATGGCATCGCTGGAATCCTTGCCGCGAACGCTCAGCCAGTAGCGGGTGGTCTCGTCGTTGGCGATGTTGGGGTAGCCGCCCAGCGCCGGGCTGTCGTAGAAGTCGTCCCAGAGCATGAACTGGTAGTCGCCTTGGGAGCCGGCGGAATCCATGGCGTGGCAGCTCCAGCAGTTGCCGTTGGCCTCGACAAACTGCTCGCTGCCGTAATGGGCGGCATGCAGCAAGTCGCCGAGGTAGGGCCCGGTGAGCGTCGTGTGACCGCGATGGCAGGGCTCGCAGTCCTGGTAGGTGAGCGCCTTGTCGTAGCCCACGTGGGTCAGGATGTGGTTGTAGCCCTCCTTCGTGTTCATGATGTCCCACAGATCCTCGTGGCACGAGTTGCATCCGCGGTTGCCGGCGTTCAGAAGCTCGGTAGTCTGATAGGTGTCGTTGAAGAGCCCCGAGCTCTTCTCGGTAAAGTCGGGGTACAATCCGACTACTGCCTCCTCGCTCGCCGCTGCTTCTTCGGCGCCTCCTGTGCTGCTGAGCTCGGCATGGGGCGCGCAGCCCCAAAGGGCCAGGGCGAGGCCGATGACGGCCGCCATGACGCCGAGGGCTGCGAGCAGGTGCCTGCGTCGCTGGTTTGCTGTCGTGTCCATCCTCTTCTCCTTCCTTGTTAGGAACCAACTCTGTCCGCCTTCGCCTGGCTGCTTGGTGGCGCAGCTGCGGGAGGCGGTGCTTAAAAGTCTAGGGAGAGGGCACCCTCGCCGTGATCGCCAAAGAATGCGGAGATGGCAAAATCTCCTCCTCAATTTTTGAGGATATCGAGAAAAGCCTGATGAGAGCCTATGCCTGAGCCGTATTTTCGCTGGGGTTGTGTGGTAGTCTCCTCTTGTGCGATAGGGCTCGAATGCGCTGGTGACGAGGAGGACGAGGGTTGTGGAAGCTTTGTTGGGAAAGGCGGAAGAGCGCAAGAGCGGGAAATCGTCAGCGTCGCGCCCCAAGGGCTATTGGGCCGCCTTCGGCGCTTGTGTCCTGCTCGTCTCGTCGGCCCAGCTGCTGCACGAGTCGGCGAGCTGGTCTCTGGACTACGGCACGGTGCTCGGGACGTTCATCAATCTGCGCGCCCAGTCGTGCAACGCCCACGCCGTCGGACTCATCTTGGGCTACGCTTTGGCTCAGATGCGCCCCGACCGACTGAGGGCTATCGCTCTGAACGACCGCTTCTGGGTGTTTTTCTTCGCGCTGCAGACGGCCAATGTCATGGCGTTCTATTGGTCGGTGGGGACCTCCAATGTGATGACTATGATAATTGTGCAGGTGGCGGGGGCTGCTTCGGGTGCCTTCTTCTTCGCGCTGAGCTGTCAGGCGACTGCCGGAGTGGGCGCGCGAGTGTTCCTTGCGACCGTCGTAGCGCTTGTGGCTCTTACCACGCTCACGGTCCAAGGACTGTTCAGCATCTTGGAGGCCGGTGCCCCGGCTTTGGTTTCCGAAATACTCCATATGGCGCTTGTTGCCGGATCTGCCGCCTGTTTTGTTCGGGCTATGGGGGCGGGTGCCTGCTTGCGAGTGCAATTCGAACGCGAGCCCTATGCTCCGATGGGAGCGCCGCGACGCAGGGGGGAATCGCAGGGTCGTCATCGTGGAGCGCCCTCTTTCGCCCTGTTCCTCATCATAGGCGCCTACGGGGCAGTGTTCGGATTCCTCCACGTGGTACCTCTAGCTCTGTCCCTAGATGTCTCGAGCCGTGTCACGGCGTTCCTCTTCGGTGCGGTAGCGGCCCTCGGGCTGTTCTCGGCGACGCTTCGGCAAAGTGACGGCACTGATGTGGTGCGTCTCTGGAACCGTTTCTATCAATACGTTTTCCCCATCGTCACGGTGGCGGCTCTCCTCGGTCCTCTTACCATGGACACGGAGTTTCTTCCGCTTCTCATTTTGCAGGCGTGCGCCCTGTACTATTTCGATGTTCTGCTCGCCGTTGCGAGCTATACCATTGCTCGTGTCATCAAAGCCTCTCCGACGCAAGTGTTCGCCCGCGCGTTTCTCGTCAAGTCAGCGGGATTCTTTCTGGGGTGCTTAGTGGGATTCGGTGTGCATGAGAGCGTCGTTCTCGACGAGACCGCTTTCAGCGTCATCGGTGCTGCCATCTTCGTGATACTGTCCCTGGTCACTTTCCACACCAATTCGGAGAAGTTTGCCAAAACGGTTTGGGGCCTTCTTCCTCACGAGGACGCCCATGGAAAGTTGGCGAGCCGGCGGGCGGAGTGCTGCCGCCGTCTGGCCCGATCTTCTGGCTTGACCGACCGTGAGGCGGAGATACTCGAGTACCTAGTCGCAGGAAAGAGGCCGAAGGAAATCAGTGAAATGTTGGTGGTGTCCATCACCACGGTGCGGTCTCATGTGCGAGCTATTTACGCGAAGACCGGGGTTCACTCCCATGGCGAGTTGATGCACCTTCTGGACGAAAAGTAGGTGTGGAGGGTATTTGCGGGGGTGCCCTCTTGGTTCCTTATCGTGTATCTTAAGGATCGAGAGAAAAGCGCCCGGGCGGGGCGCCGGGTGTTGGGAGGAACCATGGCCTTCGTGGAATTCGCCGACGTGAGCAAGATCTACCAGATGGGCGAGGTGGAAGTGGCCGCCGTGCGCGACATGAGCTTCACTATTGAGCAGGGCGAATTCGTGGTCATCGTGGGGCCCTCCGGCGCCGGCAAGACGACGCTTCTGAACATGCTCGGCGGCATGGACTCGGCCACCTCCGGCACCATCATGCTGGATGGCGCGCGTGTGAGCTCGTTCAACCGCAAGCAGCTCACCCAGTACCGCCGCCACGACATCGGCTTCGTCTTCCAGTTCTACAACTTGGTGCAGAATCTGACGGCCCGCGAGAACGTGGAGCTGGCGAGCCAGATCTGCCGCGATCCGCTGGATGCCGATGAGGTGCTGGCAGCGGTGGGGCTGGCCGACCGGGTACGCAACTTCCCCGGGCAGCTGTCCGGCGGCGAGCAGCAGCGCGTGGCCATCGCCCGCGCCCTGGCGAAGAACCCCAAGCTCCTTTTGTGCGACGAACCCACCGGCGCTTTGGACTACGAGACGGGCAAGGCCATCCTGAAACTTTTGCAGGACACCTGCCGCGATACGGGGCGCACGGTCGTCGTCGTCACCCACAACAGCGCGTTCACCGCCATCGCCGATAGGGTCATCCACGTGCGCGAGGGCTCCGTGGCCGCGGTGGAACTGAACGAGACGCCCCTGTCCGCCGACGTGCTGGAGTGGTAGCGTGAAGGCGTTCAACAAAGATATTGTCCGCTCCATCCGCCACTCGCTCGGGCGCTTTGTCGCCATTGCCGCCATCGTGGCGCTGGGCTGCGGCTTCTACGCCGGGCTGCGCATGACGGCGCCGGATATGAAGCTGGCGGCCGACGCCTACTACGACGGCACCGATCTCATGGACATCCGCGTCGTCTCTACCTTGGGGCTCACGGATGAGGACATCGAGGCCCTGCGCGATGTGCCCGGCGTCTCGGGCGTGGAGGCGGCCTATTCGGCCGACGTGCTGGCCACTTTGAACGACGAGCAGTACGTGATGCGCGTGCACTCGCTGTCGCCCTCGGCGGCGACGGCGGTGAAGACGGACGCGGGCGCCATCTCCTCCGATGACGCGAATTATCTCAACCGGCTCGATCTGGTGGAAGGCCGTTGGCCCACCTCGGCCAACGAGTGCGTCATCTTCAACGACCGCGTTATGAGCGGTCCCTCCTCGCTGGGGGACACGGTGACGGTTGATCCGTCGGTGGGCAATGTGCGGGACACGCTGGCGGAAACCGAGTTCACCGTGGTGGGGCGCGTGCACTCGCCGCTCTACGTCAGCTCGACGTCCATGGGCACCTCCACCATCGGCTCGGGCACCATCGAGCAGTTCATGTACGTGCTGCCGGAGGCCTTCGATGCGGACATGCCCTACGTGGAGGCCTACGTCTCCGTGGAAGGGGCGGCAGAGCTTCCCGCCGACAGCGACGCCTACGAAGATCGCGTGGCCGGCGTTGTGGCCGCCATCGAGGGCATCGCGCCGGCCCGGGAGCAGGCCCGGGTGGATGGCCTGAAGGCCGAGGCCCAGGCCGACCTGGACGAGGCGCGAGCGGAATACGAAGAAGAGGAGGCCCGCGCGAAGACCGAGCTCGCCGATGCCCGCGCCGAGCTGGATGCGGCCAAGGAAGAGCTGGACGAGGGCCAGCGCAAGCTGGACGCGGCCGCCTCCACCCTTGCCGCGAGCGAGAAGAAGATCAAGGACGGCGAGAAGGAGTACACCCAGGGCACGGAATCGCTTTCCAAGCGCAAGGCCGACGCCGAGGCGCAGTTCGCCGAGGCCGAGCAGCAGATCGCCGCCAACGAGGCGAACCTCGCCGAGGCCAATGCGGCATTGCCGACGCTGCAGGACGCCCTGGCCCAGGCCGAGGCCGCCTTGCAGGTGCCGAACCTCCCCGCCGAGCAGCGCGCGGAGCTTGAGGCGACCCGCGCCGACCTGGAGCAGAAGATCGCCGACATCGCCGCTGCGGCGACGGCCTTGGAGGAGGCGAAGGCGCAGCTCGCGCAAGAGCGCGCCTCCGCCGACGCGCAGATCGCCGCGGCTCAGACCCAGCTCGATCAGGCCAAGACGAGCGTCGAGGAAGGCAAGAAGCAGCTGGAAGAGGGCAAGGCGGAATACGAACAGGCCAAAGCCGACCTGGAGGCGGGCCGGGCCGAGTACGAGCAGGGCGTGGCCGACTACGACGCCGCCGCGGCCGAGGCCAACGAGGAGTTGGACAAAGCGGAGCAGGAGCTCGCCGACGCTCAGAAGGAGATCGACGACATCGAGCCGCCGGATTGGCTCGTCATGGACCGCACGAAGAACTTCGGCGTGGTGAGCTTCGCCTCCGATGCCGATCGCATCGACGCCATCGCGTCGTTCTTCCCCTTCATCTTCTTCCTCGTGGCGGCGCTTGTGGCTCTTACCACCATGACCCGCATGGTGGAGGAGGAGCGCATGCTCATCGGCACCTTCAAGGCGCTCGGCTACTCGCGGGCGCGCATCACCTCGAAGTACCTCATCTATGCCGCCCTGGCCGCAGGGCTCGGCAGCGTTCTCGGCATCGCGGTGCTCTCCCAGGTGCTGCCCTGGGTCATCATGGAGGCCTACTCCATCGTCTACTACGTGCCCCGCGCCGCCATGCCCATCGACTGGCCCATCGCGCTCGCCGCGGCCGGACTCGGCATCGGCATCACGCTCTTGGCCACTTGGGCTGCCGCCGCGGCCACCCTGCGCGAGACCCCGGCCGCCCTCATGCAGCCGCCGGCGCCCAAGGCCGGCAAGCGCATTCTGCTGGAGCGCGTCGGGCCCCTGTGGCGCCGTCTCTCGTTCTCGTGGAAGGTGACGTTCCGCAACATCTTCCGCTACAAGCGCCGTCTCGTCATGACGTGCGTGGGCATCGCCGGCTGCACGGCGCTTCTGCTGACGGGCCTGGGGCTGCAGAATTCCATCAACGACATCATCGATGTGCAGTACGGCGAGCTGGTGGACTACAACGTCGTCATCTCCGAGAAGGACGACGCGGCCGATGACGATCGCGCCGCCGCCGATGCCCTTCTGGCCGACACGGATTCGTTGCCAGTGGCCGTGCGTGCCACCGAGACCTCCATGATCGCCCAGGGCACAGACGGCACCGAGGCCATGACCACCATCGTGGCGCCGTCGGACCCGGCGGCGTTTAAGGAGCTGTGGCACTTCCGCACCCGCGAGGGCCACGAGGAGGTGGCCCTCGCCGACGCCGGCGCCGTCGTCACCGAGAAGCTGGCGACCAAACTGGGCCTTGGCGTGGGCGATGCCATCGTGTTCGCCGAGCAGGACGATCTGGGCAACGCCACGGCGACGACCTACTCCGTGCCCGTGGCGGGCATCATCGAGAACTACATCGGCGACTACGCCTTCATGACGCCGGAAACCTACGAGCGCACCTTCGGGGAGGAGGCGGACAACCTCACGGTGTACGCCCGGGCCACTGCCGACGAGGGGGAGCGCCAAGCCCTCTCCGAGGCCCTGCGCGCCACCGGCGCGGTGGATACCGTGGCCTTCAACGACGAGGTCATCGACTCCTACAAGCAGATGCTGCGCTCGGTGAACATGGTCGTGGTGGTGCTCGTGGTGGCCGCGGCGGCACTGGCGTTCATCGTGCTGTACAACCTGACGAACATCAACATCACCGAGCGGGCCCGCGAGATCGCCACCTTGAAGGTGCTCGGCTTCACGCCCCGCGAGGTGAACGCCTACATCTTCCGCGAGATCGTGCTTCTGGCCATCTTGGGAGCGCTCGTGGGCCTGGCCCTCGGCATCGTGCTAGAGGGCTTCGTCGTGGTGACGGCCGAGGTGGACCAGGTCATGTTCGGGCGTACCATTCACTGGGACAGCTTCGTCATCGCCTTCGTTCTCACCATGGTGTTCACCGCCGTCGTCATGCTCGTCATGCGCCCCAAGCTCGCCCGCATCGACATGGTGGAGAGCCTGAAGTCCAACGAGTGACGGCCGCACCGGCGTCGGCCCTTCTGGAATTGTGGGCTTCGCGGCGTGTTCGAGCTGTGCGGTGCGCCCTGTGCTACTATAGCGGGCAAACCTTACGGGCCGCATAAGGCGGCCCTCTTCGCGAAGGAGGAGTACCGAACTTATGAAGGTAACCGAGAAGAAGCTCGCTGACGGCGTCATCAAGCTCGACTGCGAGGCCACGGCCATCGAGGTGAACAACGCGCTGAAGGAGGCCGCCGAGGCTTTCGCGCTGTCCATGGGCGTCCGTCCCGCACCGGGCAAATCCATCGAGGAGCTGGCGAAAGAACAGCTGGGCATCGCTGATTTGGACAAGATCGTCGAGCCCAACGCCATCGAGGTACTCGTGCCCCGGGCGCTCGACCGCCGCAACCTCGTGCCGGCGTTTCCGCCGAAGGCCACGCCCACGGTGAAGTTCGAGCGCGGCAAGAAGTTCACGTTCACCCTGAACGTCACGGTGAAGCCCACCTACGAGCTCACCTCCTACGAGCCGGTGGAGATCACGGTGCCCCCCTTCGCCTTCGACGAGACTCCCATCAACCAGCAGTTGGAGGAGATTGCCAAGAACTCCGTCACCTACGTGGTGGCCGACGCGAAGCCGCTTGAGGCGGGAGACGCCTGCTCCATCGCCATGAAGTGCTTCGACGACGGCGAGGAGATCAAAGCGCTCACCTGCGAGGACCGCACCTACCTCATGGGCCGCGGGTACATGCCCGAAGGCTTCGACGAGGCGCTCCTGGGCATGGAGCCGGGCCAGACCAAGGAGTTCACCTTCGAGGCCCCCTTGGGCACCGAGAACGGGGAAGTGGTGAACAAGCCCATCTCCTGCACGGTGACCGTGAAGGAGATTCAGCAGGAGGTCGTGCCGGTCATCGACGATGCCTGGGTGAAGGCGAACATGCCCATGTTCGCGAGCAAGGAGGCCCTGGTGGCCGATATGCGCCGCGTCTTCGAGGCCCAGCAGCGCGAGGCCTACGAGGGCTACGTGCAGCAGATGGCCGTGGGCCAGCTCACGCGCCGCTTCGAGGGCCGCATCGCCGATGAGATCTACGAGGCCACGCGCGACCAGCTCATGCAGAACCTGCGCATGGAGCTTCAGCAGGCCGGCATGACCTGGGAGCAGTTCGTGGCCCAAAACGGCGGCGAGCAGCAGTTCGGCATGATGCTCATGATGCAGACCCGCGAGGTGCTCGTGCAGGGCTTCTGCCTGGACGCGGTGTACCGCCACGAGCACATGACGCTGACCGACAAGGATCTGGAGGACGCCTGCCTGGGCATGAATCCCCAGGGCAATCCCAAGATGATGCGCCAGCAGCTGGAGGACTCGGGTCGCGGCTTCGCTCTGCGCGAGACGGCCGAACGCCTGAAGGCCGCCCGCTTCGTGGCCTCCCAGGCGAAGATCACCGTAGCCGACGCGCCCGCGGCACCCGCTGACGCGCCCGCGGCGCCCGCCGACGAGGCGAAGGCGGCCGACGAGAACTAGCTTACGGGCCGATATCGGCCTTGCGCCATAACCACACGCCAGGGCGGGGGCTTCCCCGCCCGTTTCTATGAAGGACGTACTCTCTGTGTCTAAGAAGCCCGCGCCCCAATCTCATCGCAGCCCCAAGCGCCCGGAAAAGGGCGCCCCGAAAAACGCGCGTCCCTCCTTGCCGGCTTCGGCGTTCCTGCCCACCACGCGGGCCGAGGCCGATGCGCGCGGCTGGGGGCAGCTCGACTTCGTCTACGTCTCCGGCGACGCCTACGTGGATCATCCCTCCTTCGGGAGCGCCATCATCACGCGGGTGCTGGAGTCCCACGGCTACAAGGTGGGCTTCATCGCCCAGCCCGATTGGAACGACCCGGAAAGCGTCGCGGTGTTCGGCGAGCCGCGGCTGGGATTCCTCGTGTCGGCGGGCAACATGGACTCCATGGTGAACCACTACACGGTGAACAAGAAGCGCCGCCACGACGACGCCTACACGCCGGGCGGCAAGGGCGGCGCGCGCCCCAACCACGCGGCCGTGGTCTATTCGAACCTCATTCGCCGCACCTTCAAGGAAACGCCCATTATCCTGGGCGGCATCGAGGCGAGTTTGCGCCGGCTCGCCCATTACGACTACTGGTCCGATTCCCTCAAGCGCTCCATCTTGCTTGATTCCGGGGCCGACCTCATCTCCTACGGCATGGGGGAGCGCTCTATCGTCGAGATTGCCGATGCCCTCGCCGCGGGCCTTTCCGTGAGCGACCTCACCTTCATCGATGGCACGGTGTTTCGCACCCGTTCGCTGGAACACGTGGTTGACTACGAGATGCTGCACGGCTGGGAAGAGGTTTCGGGCGACAAGCGCGCCTTCGCGGAGAGCTTCGCCACCCAGTACCGCGCGAGCGACCCGGTGTGTGGCAGTCGCTTGGTGGAGACCTATCCCCATGGCGTGTATGTCGTGCAGAACCCGCCGGCTGCGCCGCTGACCCAAAATGAGATGGACGCCGTCTATCGCCTGCCCTATGCGCGCACGTGGCATCCTTCCTACGACGAGGCCGGCGGCGTGCCGGCGCTTTCCGAGGTGAAGTTCTCGCTCACCTCCTGTCGCGGCTGCTTCGGCGAGTGCGCCTTCTGTGCGCTCACTTTCCACCAGGGGCGCATCGTCACGGGCCGCTCCCACGAGTCGCTGCTCGACGAGGCCCGCGTCATGACGGCCGATCCCGAGTTCAAGGGCTACATCCACGATGTGGGAGGCCCCACGGCCAACTTCCGCGGGCCGGCTTGCGCCAAGCAGCGCACGCGAGGCGCCTGCACAGACCGCCGCTGCTTGGGCACGAAGCCCTGCCCGGCGATGAAGGCCGATCATCGCGACTACACGGGTCTTCTGCGCAAGCTGCGGAAGTTGCCCGGCGTGAAGAAGGTGTTCGTGCGCTCTGGCATTCGCTTCGACTACGTCATGGCCGATCCCGATCCCGATCGCACGTTTCTGCGCGAGCTGGTCGAGCACCACGTATCCGGCCAGCTGCGCGTGGCCCCCGAGCATGTGTCGGACACCGTGCTTGCTGCCATGGGCAAGCCGCCTCGGGCCGTCTATGACGCATTCTGCGGCGCTTTCGAGGAAATCAATCGGGAGACGGGCAAGAAGCAGTTCGTCGTGCCTTATCTCATGTCGTCGCACCCGGGCAGCACGTTAGCCGAGGCCATCGAGCTGGCCGAGTACGTGCGCGACATGGGCTTCAACCCCGAGCAGGTGCAGGACTTCTACCCCACGCCCTCGACGATCTCCACGTGCATGTACTACACGGGCCTCGATCCCCTGACTATGGAACCCATTTACGTGCCGAAGACCCCGCACGAGAAGGCCCTTCAGCGGGCGCTCATCCAGTACCGCAACCCCGACAACTACGACTTGGTGCGCGAGGCGCTAACGAAGGCCGGGCGAACCGACCTCATCGGCTGGGACAAGCAGTGCCTCATCCGCCCCATCCGTCCCAAGAAGCGCGATGCGGACGGCGGCGCCCCGAAAGGGAAGGGGAGAGGCAATAAAGGGCGCGCTTCATCCAGCAACGGAAAGAACGCCAAAGGACGCGCCTCATCCGAGCGGAGTAGAGGTGCGGGAGGAGCTACCCCGAAATCGCAGCGCCAGGGCAAGCCCCCGAAGGCCAACGGTCGCAAAGGCGGCATCCGCAAGGGCCGTTAGAGCCGTTCCTCCAGCGACGCGCGAAGGGCGGCGATGGTGCGGATGCCCACGGGGCTGCGAAGACCGTCCCCGAGCAGCGCCTCCAGCATCTCGGTGGTCTCCTTAGCGATGCGCGCGGCGCAGGCGAGGCCCTGCGGGGTGAGTGCGATTGCGATCTCTCGTTTGCTGGCGCAGGTGATGCGGGTGACGAGGTCCGCATCTGCGAGGCGCGAGACCGCCCGCGAGAAGGTGGGGGCGTCCAGGCAGAGGTGCCGCCGCAGCTCTTTGGCCGCCGTGCGCCCGCTGTTTCCCAGGGCCAAAAGCAGATGGCCCTGGGTGGCGCCCAGGTGCTGCTTTCGGCACAGACGGCTGAAATCGAGGGCCGTTTGCTGGCAGACAATGATGAAGGCGCTGTCCCCGCGCACCAGATCGCCCATCATCCGCTTCTTGTTGAGCCGCACGCAGGCTTCGAAGAAAAGTTGCAGGGCCTGTGTCCGCTCGTCGCCCTGCAGAGGATCCATGGCGCTTTTGGCCGTGGTGATCAAACTTTGGTCGAGAGATGCGAGGAGCCGTTGGCCGGAGGGTGTTATGGCGAGAGGGGAGCATCGGTCGTCATCGTCGCAGGTTCGCTTCTCGAGGGCTCCCTCCCGCACGAGCTGAGCGGCGCAGGCGGCCACCGTGGTGTAGTTGAGCCCGAGCGTCGCGGCGGCTGTCGCCGCGGAATGCTCGGGATGCTCGCTGATGAGCAGCAGCAGCCAGAACTGGTTGATGGTGGCGCCGCGCTCGGCCCGAAGCGCGCTGACGATGGCGCGCATCCATTGGTCGAAGATCAGGGCCGTCTCCGAGTCTTGCGCCCAATCGTCTCTTTCGTTGTCCATCGCCCCTCCCTTTTTGCGTATGTTTCATGATACGCCGGCTGTGGCGTTTCGGGGACATGCTCCAAACGCTCAACGGTTTGCCGCGCGCTTCGGTGTCGTCTCGTCAACAGTTGCTCTAGCGGCGCAACTTTTGCCACGCTTCCGTTTCCTCCGTATTCTTCGGCCCGTCTGATCCCGATCGAAAGGAGAAAGAGGGATGGGAAGCAAGCAAGGGGAGAACACGCCTCGCAGCATGGACCGGCGCTCGTTTTTCAAGCTGGGCGGCCTGACTGCGGGCGCGGCGGCGCTGACGGGCGGCATGCTGGCCGGCTGCGCGCCGCAGAACCCGACCGAGATGGCCCAGACGGGCGGAGAGAACGAGACGGTGGCCGCATCGGTGCCCTACGCGGTCTACGACACCGACATCCTCCTCATTGGCGGCGGCTTCGGTGCCAGTTTCGCTATGCAGGAAGCTTGCAAGGCTGGCAAGAACATGTTGGTGATCGATAAAGCGCCCTATGGCTTCGGAGGCGCTTTCGGCATGAGCTTCGACATCATGCAAACGTGGGTTCCCGGCGCTTATTATGAGACCGAGGAGGAGGTGCCCGTTGCTACGAAAATTCGTAACGATAGCCTCTACCGCAAGACGGGCGTCCAGAACGAGGTCGAGCTGAATCCCGATGTGGTCGTCGCTAACTGGGGCGAGATCCTTTCGGCACGCAACGAGGACGGAACTCCTTTCTATATCTACGATTTCCCGACGACGCGTGGTTTCGAGCATTCCATGACGCGTCACTGGTCCGATTATTTCCGCTCCAAGGACTACGTCACGGTTCACGACCGCACGATGATCACCGACCTCATCATCGAGGACGGCCGCTGCCTGGGCGCCGTGGGCCTGCACCTGCCCACGGGCGAGTACCGTGTTTACCGCGCGAAGGTGACGCTGTCGGCCACGGGCGGCTGCACCCAGTTCTACGGTTGGAACTCCACCTCGGCGACAACGAACAACGTGCTCGACAATACCGCCGATGTGGAGATGGCCCTCCTGCGCCATGGCGGCAAAATCGCCAACGCCGAGTTCGGCAGCTACGACATGATGGGCGCCTTCCCGCGCAGCTTCACGGCTTCGGAGGGCTCCATGGTCGGCGCTGACAGCGTGCATTCAGGCGACCTGATGGATTCCGAGGGAACCTACCTGAAAGACTACCCCGAAATCGCCGAGAAGGAGTACCTGACCACCCAGTCGGGCGTTATGCAGGCGGTCGACGTGGTGGTGCGTGCTGGCAAGGGCAGCGAGAACGGCGGCGTGTACCTGGACTGCAAGCAGGAATCCCTCTCCACCATGCGATGGATGTACCAGCGCAATGCCCAGCTGTTGAAGGAGAAGTTCGGCTACGACTTCACTGCCCAGCCGACCGAGGTGGTACCCGAAATGTACGAGCACGGCGGTGAACCCATCACCGATGACAACGCCATGTGCGTTGATGCCGAGGGTCTGTTCTGCGTTCGCGCCAACGCCGGCAGCGAGGGCGGCATGATGAACATTACCAATCGTCGCATGGGCCGTTACGCCATGAAGAGGGCCTTGGAATATCTGGCGGCCTATGAGGAGCCCGCATCCGTGACCTACGAAGGAGTGGCGGCCGAGATCGCCCGTCTCGAGGATTTGCGGACGCGCACCGTGGACGATCCGCTGCGCCCCATCACCGTGCGCCGCAACATTCAGTACGCCTGCGCCGAGGCCGCTCGTCCCGTGCGTCCCACCGATGTGCTGGAGACGGCCAAAGCCGAACTCGACCGCATTATGGCGGAGGATATTCCCCGCATGGCGTGCGCCGACGACAGCTTGGTGCAGAACGCCGACTGGAAGGACGCCATCGAGGTGGTGAACCTGCTTGATATCGCTCGGCTGACCGTGGAGGCATCGCTTGCGCGCGAGGAGAGCCGCGATGCGTTCATCCGCCCCGACTTTCCTGAGACTGATGACGAGAATTGGAAGTGCGCGCTGGCCTACACGCGCGCCGAGGACGGCAGCCTGTCCTGCGAGAAGATCGCTTACTAATCGGTGCCATTCTGCGAGTTCCAAGGAGATAGACCATGAAGATAACTGTTAAGCGCTACGATCCCTCGAAGGACAATGCTCCCTATGAGACCACCTACGAGGTTCCCCACGATGACGAGTACATGACGCTTTTACAAGCCCTCGTGTACATTCACGAGAACGAGGAGCCGCTGGCCTTCGACTTCTCCTGCCGCGGGCGCATGTGCGGCCGCTGCGCTATGATGCTCGACGGCGAGCCTGTACTCGCCTGCGTGGAGCCCCTGCCTGACGGCTCGCACACGGTCGAGCCGCTTGCGGGCTTGCCGGTGGTGAAAGACCTGGTAGTGGACAAGAGTCAGGTGCAGGAGAAGATCGCCGAGACCTATAAGCGCGTGCGCGTGGCCCCGCTGACCGAAGAGGATCTCCAGACCTACAATATGGAAGACGCCGATGAGCTGTTCGGCATCAATTACTGCGCTCGCTGCCAGGTGTGCACGGCAGGCTGCCCGGCCCGCGCCATAAACCCCGACTACATCGGGCCCTCCCATATGCTGGCCGTGGCCTTCCGCCACTTCGATCCCTACGACCAGGCCGACCGTATCGTGGAGGCCGTCCAGGGCGGGCTGTGGGATTGCACTATGTGCGGCACGTGCACGGCCCATTGCAACCAGCTCGAGATCGATCATCTTGCCATTTGGCAGAAGCTGCGCGATGCCGCTACTGAGCGCGGCCTCGTGAAACAGGACTAAGGTGACGAGGCGCGCGGCAGGCCTCGCGTGACCACGCATCGGCCAGGATGTGGCCGACCGTGCCCCGTCTCGTTTTCACGATCAACTCCGGAGGCCCTTTCGTTCCCCTCCCTCCAAAGGGCCTCGTCTTTCCCATGGCAGCGCCCCTCGCGATCCCCCTCGCGAGGGGCGCTGCCGCTCGTCACCCGTTTACGCTCTCTGAAAGAGATGGCGCCGCAGCCCTCAGCCCTCAGCCCGCAGCCCGAAGGGTCATTTTGCCGGTCGATGGAAGGTTTGGAGGCGTTTTCACGCCCCGAGCTACGGGTCGCCGGTTCTTCTGACGAAAACACAAAGCTCTGAACAAGGGCTTCTCTTTAGCAAAGAACGTCAGGGGAGCGCGAACCCGTAGCCAGAGGCGCCCTAATGCCGCAAAGCGCGAAGTCGACTGGCAAAATGCCCCCTCGGGCTGCGGTGCTCTTTTTTTGCGTTGTCGCAGGGTCTCGTGCTGCCGCGCTCTCTTGTAGTTTTCGGTGCTCGAATCGGCGCTCCTGCTCTCTGCTGTCGAGTTGGTCGATGTCGCCTTGGCAAAAACGCCCCGTTTGGTACCTCCAAGCGGAAAAGGGGCGACAATATCGAGGAGTTTGGTATCCTTTTCGGCCAACATGTGCGGTTTGATACCCGCCTTATGGCGAGAACGGAGGTTTGGTACCCGCGAAGCACTCACACGGCTTTCGTTACCTGGGCTTTCTTCGGGCGTTGGGGATCAAATCGCCGATCTTGGCAGAAAACGGGGTACCAAATCGCCCAATTTGCCGATCTTGGGGCGAAAAAAGCGCTCGGGGATACCAAACCCCGCGATTCTGCCCGTAGCCCAGGCCGCGCGGGTACCAAGCCCCGCGATTCTGCCCGAGGCTCGCACCTTAAAGGTGCCAAACCCCGCGATTCTGTCTGCGGGGTCGCATCGCGAGGGGGCCAAACCTGCGATCTCGACGTTCGGCCCCGCCCCGAGGCAAGTGTGCGGGAAATGTGACGGTTGGCCGCTTGTCGAAAAAGTTCTTGAGGCGGTTGCCCCCCATCCCTATAATGCTTCTTTGCGTCTGTGTGCCCAGCGATGGATACACCCGGGCGCGTGGCAAGACGGCGTCGCAGCGTAGAGCCTCCATCTGCGCCGGTCGGCAATCGCCTGGCCACTACCGTAGGGGAGGTTCCGGTGTGCGGAGAGGCGCGCGAGCGGAAACTCCAAAGGAAAGGGGCGAACGTGTCCCGCTGGTTGCCGTTACCGGCCGGCGAGCGCGGAAGCCCGAAGTCAAGAAAGGTTGTTACTGTGGGAATCAAACAGTACAAGCCGACGAGCCCCGGCCGACGTTTCCAGACGGTCTCCGACTTCTCGGAGATCACCACGTCCAAGCCGGAGAAGTCTCTTCTGGCCCCGAAGCCGAAGAAGGCCGGTCGCAACTGCTATGGCCGCATCACCACCCGTCACCAGGGCGGCGGCAACAAGCAGCGCTACCGCATCATCGACTTCAAGCGCAACAAGGACGGCGTGCCCGCCAAAGTTGCCACCATCGAGTACGATCCCAACCGCTCGGCCCGTATCGCTCTGCTGCACTACGTTGACGGCGAGAAGCGCTACATCATTCACCCGAAGGGCCTGAAGGTGGGCGACATCGTGGTCTCCGGTCCGGAAGCCGACATCAAGCCGGGCAACGCTCTGCCTCTGGCGAACATCCCCGTCGGTACGCTGATCCACAACGTGGAGCTGCAGCCGGGCAAGGGCGCCGCTATCGCCCGTTCCGCCGGCACCTCCATCCAGCTCATGGGCAAGGAAGGCAACTACGCCATCCTGCGCATGCCCTCTTCCGAGATGCGCCGCGTGCTCATCACCTGCCGCGCCACCATCGGCGAGGTGGGCAACGCCGAGCACTCCAACATCAAGATCGGCAAGGCCGGCCGCAAGCGCTGGATGGGCGTTCGCCCCTCTGTCCGCGGTACGGTTATGAACCCGGTCGACCATCCGCACGGCGGCGGCGAGGGCAAGAACAAGTCCGCTGGTCGTCACCCGGTCACCCCCTGGGGCGTGCCGACCAAGGGCCATCGCACCCGCAACAAGAAGAAGGCCTCGAGCCGTCTCATCATCCGTCGTCGCAAGAAGTAGCGGAATCGTAAGGAGTCATAGTGAGCAGAAGTTTGAAAAAGGGTCCTTTCGTAGAACCGCGCCTTCTTGCCCGCATCGAGGCAATGAACGCGGCCGGCGAAAAGGAAGTCATCAAGACGTGGTCCCGCGCGAGCACCATCTTCCCGGAAATGGTGGGTCACACCATCGCCGTGTACGATGGCCGCAAGCACGTGCCGGTCTACGTTACCGAGTCCATGGTTGGTCACAAGCTGGGCGAGTTCTCGCCGACCCGTACCTTCAAGGGTCATGCGGCCGACAAGAAGAAGCGATAGGGCATAGGTGAGAAGTTACATGGAAACTAAAGCAGTATCGCGTTACGTCCGCATCGCTCCCCGCAAGGCCCGCATCGTGGTCGACCTGGTTCGCGGCAAGTCCGTGCCCCAGGCCCGCGAGATCCTGGCTTTCTGTGAGCGCGCCGCCGCTGAGACCGTCGCAAAGACGCTGAACTCCGCCGTGGCCAACGCCGAGCACAACAATCACCTTCGCGGCGACAACCTGGTGGTCAAGGCCGCCTACGTCGACGAAGGCCCGACCCTGAAGCGCATTCGTCCCCGCGCCAAGGGCTCCGCGTCGCGCATCAACAAGCGCACGTGCCACATCACCATTGTCGTCGCACCCCGAGAGGAGGCATAAGGTCCATGGGTCAGAAAGTCAGCCCTACCGGATTCCGCCTCGGTATCACCGAGGATTGGCGCAGCCGCTGGTACGCCGGTAAGGATTACGCCAAGACGCTCGAGAACGATATCGCCATCCGCAAGTTTCTCGACAAGCAGCTCGCCCGTGCCTCCGTGTCTCGCGTGGACATCGAGCGCGCCGGCGACAAGATCAAGGTGACCATCACCACGGCCCGCCCCGGCGTGGTCATCGGCAAGAAGGGCGCCGAGATCGACGCTCTGCGCAAGAAGCTCGAGAAGGTCGCCGACGGCCCGGTCTCCATCGACGTGGTCGAGGTGAAGCGCCCCGAGCTGGACGCCGAGCTCATCGCCCAGTCCGTGGCCGAGCAGCTCGAGGGCCGCGTGGCCTTCCGCCGCGCCATGCGCAAGGCCGTGCAGTCCGCCATGAAGTCCGGCGCCAAGGGCATCCGCATCCAGTGCTCCGGCCGTCTGGGCGGCGCCGAGATGAGCCGCCGCGAGTGGTACCGCGAGGGTCGCGTGCCGCTGCACACCCTCCGCGCGAAGATCGACTACGGCTTCGCCACCGCCGCCACCACCATGGGCTCCATCGGCGTGCAGGTGTGGGTGTACCACGGCGAGGTGCTGCCGGGCCAGAAGGCTCCCCAGCCCGCGCTCGAGGGTTCGTCCCGTCCGAACCGTTCCCGTCGTAACGATCGCCGCGAGAGGGGTGACAAGTAAATGCTCGTACCTAAGCGCGTTAAGCACCGCAAGGTGCAGCGTGGTTCCATGAAGGGCAAGGCCAAAGGTGGCACCCGTCTGAACCACGGCGAGTATGGCATCCAGGCCCTCGAGGCGCACTGGATCACCAACCGTCAGATCGAGGCAGCTCGTATTGCCATGACCCGTCACATGAAGCGTGGCGGCAAGGTCTGGATCACGATCTTCCCCGACAAGCCCATCACCTCCAAGCCCGCCGAGACCCGCATGGGTTCCGGTAAGGGCAACCCCGAGGGCTGGGTCGCTGTCGTGAAGCCCGGCCGCATCATGTTCGAGATCGCCGGCGTCGATGACGAGACCGCCCGCGAGGCTCTGCGTCTGGCCATCAACAAGCTGCCCATCAAGTGCAAGATCGTCACTCGTGAAACGGAGGGGCAGCAATAATGAAAGCAGCAGAGATTCGTGAACTTTCTGCCGAAGACCTGCAGGTGAAGCTGAAGGAGGCCAAGGCGGAGCTGTTCAACCTTCGCTTCCAGATGGCCACCAGCCAGCTGGACAATACTGCCCGCGTCAAGCAGGTTAAGAAGGACATCGCGCGCATCATGACTGAGATGCGGGCTCGCGAG